>UQNV01000075.1 GCA_900542505.1 uncultured Alistipes sp. | reverse complement strand
AGATCCTGAGATGTCTCGTGGGCTCGGAGATGTGTATAAGAGACAGGTCTCCGGGTGCGCCACGGCAGGTGTCCGAACGCGCCTGCGCCGTTATCTTGCGGGCCTTGACTGGATGTAGATGTGTGCCACGGCGGGCCTCGGGCGCACTGCTGCCGTTATCGTGTGTGCGGTCTGGATGTTCTTGTGCGTCGCTGCGGGTGTCCGGGCGCGCCGCTGCCGTTATCGTGTGTGCGCCGCAGCGGGCCGCCGACCCCGTTCATCTTCCTTTGTCGCCTGCAGCATGCTTTGCTCCTTCCGCGGCTCCGGCATCTTCGGTATTGCCCGCCCCTCGGTCTCTTCTACGTTGCTTACTCTTTGTGCTCCTCGGCGGCCTCGGCGCGGTGCGGGTCGATGAGCAGCGCCTCGAGCGTGAGCTTGGGAACGTAGTGCACCCCGTCGCGGCGGTAGTAGCGGCGGTCGCCGTCGGCTCCGATGGGGGTCAGCTCGATGTGCTCGATGCCCCGCCCGATGGCCAGAATGAGCAGCGGCTCCCACTCGAGGGCGAACTCGCGGCGAATCGCCTCCCGGTCGAAGGCCCCGATGCAGATGCCGTTGAGCCCCAGCTCGACGGCCTGCAGCAGCATGCTCTGGGCCGAGATGCCCAGGTCGATGTCGACGTAGCGGCTCTCGGCCTCCGTCGAGCAGCAGATGATGAAGGCGTTGGGCTCCGTGCCGGGCAGCGGCAGGTGGAGTTCGGGCAGTGCACCGCCCAGACGGATGTGCGGCAGCACGCGCGGCGCCTCGTCGCTCAGCACGGGACGGAAGCGCAGCACCTGCTGGTTGCGGGCCGAGGGGATGCGGGTGTTGACCTCGATGATGCGGCGCAGCTGGTCCTCGCGAACCATAAAGCCGGAGTCATACCCCCGGTGGCTGCGGTTCTTCAGCAGCAGGCGGCCGAGCGTCGCCACTGGCCTGCGGGCGGCCGTGCCGCCGTTCTGCCGTGCGAAGTACTCCTCCATCTTGCGGCCCAGATAGTTGTCTGCCATGGTCTTCGTGTATTGGTTCTCTTCGGGTGCAAAGGTACGGAATTATTTCCGGACCCGGTTCAGGTGACGCATTCCGTTACGCATGCCGCACCCCCTGTCTCTTCTCTTCCGCCGCTGCCCCGGACTGCATGACCGGGCCGTACGGAAAAACGGCGGCCCCGCCTGTTGCGGAGCCGCCGTGCGGCGTTTATGCACCCGACGGGGGCTGTCGTGCCGTGCGCTACGACCGGAGGCGGCATGCCCCTCCGGGGGCGGCTACGGCCTTTCAGCCGCGGGGTCAGCGCTTGTCGTACATCTCAATCGCACCCTCGTAGGTGCCCTCGATGCGGTAGCCCTTGCTCGTCTTGAGCTTGACGTCGAAACTGTAGGTGTCGCCCGTGCGGGTCACGGTGACCGTTCCTGAGCTGGCGAAACCGTAGGTCGAGACCCGCTCTTCGGAGTACTCCTCGCAATAGGTGCCCAGCGCCATGGTCGAGCCCAGGAAGCTCTCCTCGTAGCCCGGTATGAGCGTCAGTGCCGCGTTGGTGTCGGCGACGGTGTAGGTTCCCTCGACAATCTGTGCGTCGTCACCCGTGGTGACCAGGAAGTCCACCGAGAGCTTGTGGCCGGCGTCGAGCAGGTAGTAGAAGCCGTCCGAACCGCCGGGTTCGACGTCGTAGAGTTCGACGGTGCATTGGTCGGTCGTCTCGTCGTTGTTGTAGTACTTGGCAATGGCGCGTACGAACGACATGCCGGTGAGCTCCTTCTCGAGCGGCGGCAGGTTCTGCTCCTGCTCCTCCTCGCGGTTTTCGAGCGTCAGCGGACCGGTGTAGCTGCCCGTGAACTCCTCGCCGTCGGTGGTGACCAGCGAGGCGGTGATGGTGTAGGTGCTGCCCGAGAGGCGGACGTCAATCGTACCGTCCTTGAACTCGATTTGGCGGATGCCGCCCTTGCCGTCATTGACCGTGCAGCGGGTCTTCTCGGGGTCGAAGGTGCGCAGGCTCTTGCTCGTGGCATATTTGTAGGTGCCCTGCGTGATTGCGGGGTCGCCCGAGAGCGGCTCGAAGTAGTAGAGGTCGATGCTCAGCGTACGGCCTGCACCGGTAGTGGTGTAGATGCCCTCCTGTTCGGTCGCCTCGCCTTCGGAGAGGACGACGTAGTACTCGGCATAGTTGTAGCCGGCCGGTACGCCGTAGTAGAAGCCGGCTACCTGACGGTCGAAGGTGGCGGGAGCCGAGGCGTCGAACTCCGTGGCCATCTCGATGGTGACCACCTCGGAGCGTTTCGAATCCTTTTCGCCGACGGCCGCAATGAGGTATGTGGTGGCGGGGGTGAGCTCGTTGACCGTGTGCGTGCCGTCGCTCTCGACCGTCGTGCCGCTCCGGAGAATCTCCTCGGCGTCGGGCGTCTGCCCCTGCTTGGGGTTGGCGATGAGCAGGTAGGCGGCGCGGGCGCAATCCTGCATCTCGAGCGAGAAGGAGAGGCTCGTGGTCGTCGCCTCGCCGGGCGTCAGCTTCACGGCGGGCTCCGCGTCGGAGGGCGCCGTCGTGGCCGAGGCTGTGGCGACCGAACCGAGGCGGTCGCCCTGCATGGCGACGGCCGAGATGGTATAGGCGGTTTCGGGCTGGAGTCCGTCGACGGTCACCGTCTGGGACTGGCTCACGGGGATGCCCTGTGCCGCGAGCGTCTCGGCCGAAGGTGCCGACTCGGTTGCGGGAAGACAGAGGTAGAAGGCCTTCTCGGCATCGCGGAGCGTGAGCGCGAAGGTAAGCCGGTCGCTCTGAGGGGTGATTTCGCCGATGGCGACGGAGGGGGTTCCGCCCGACGTTCGGTCTTGTCGTCGTTGCACGAAGCCAATGCGGTCAGCGACACCAGCAGCAGGGCTCTGCCCAGGAGCGAAAAGAGGACTTTTTTCATGGTGATGAGGGGTTAATTGGGTTTTGGGTTGTTGGTTAACAAAAGCAAGGTAGCTGTTTTCCAGTGAAAAAGCAAATTTTTCGGGCGCGGTTTTTCGGTTTCGGCCCGCCTGCCGCCTCCAGGGCCGTTCGGCACCTGTCGACACAAAAAAAGGCGGCAGGGAGTCTTCACGACTGCCTGCCGTCCCCGAAGGTTTCCCTTCTGAAAACTACTAACCCAAACTTAATAAATGAAGAAACCTCTCTGCGGTTGCTTAAGCCGCAGTCGTGATGAAGAGGTGCAAATCGCGTGCAAAACCCGCGGCGTGCTCCGCTTTTTTTCGGGTGCGGGGAGGGACGGAGGTGCAGATGCGCCCGCGGTGCCGATGTTTGCACCCGTATGGCGCAAAACGGGACTGTGCGGCGCCGGGCTGCCCTGTGCGTCGACGTCCGGAGCGGGATGGGGTGAGCGCTGTCTCTTATACACATCTGACGCTGCCGACGA
>UQNV01000074.1 GCA_900542505.1 uncultured Alistipes sp. | reverse complement strand
GTTAGACCGGGCCGGGCAGGACTGAACCGGGCTAGGCTAGGCTGGACTGGACTGGATTGGACCGGATTGGACCGGACAGGATTGGGCCGGACAGGATTGGAATGGACCGGACCGGGGTGAACCGGGTTAGACCGGGCCGGGCAGGACTGAACCGGGCTAGGCTAGGCTGGACTGGACTGGGCTGACCGGACCGGATTGGGCTGGGCTGGGCTGGATGCGAGCCGGAATCAGGCGATGACGGCCCCTCAACAGCGCCACACGACGACACACCCGTCGACAAAGCGCAACTGCAACTCAAGCGGCTCGCCGTCGCAGATACGCCCCACGATGCGTCCCGCAGCGATGTCGACCGAGAGAATCCGCAGGTCGCGCAGCAGGTCCAGTTCGCGCCGCCCGGCATACTTGTAGAGCGTCTCCTTGGCGCACCAGAGCAGGGCGCCGAGCCGGCTGTCGTCCGAAAGAGCCCGCTCGCCGGCCGTCATGCAGCGCTCCGACGCCGCAGCGAAATCACGCCCCACCGACTCGATATCGACCGCACACCGCTCCGTCGAAATGCAGACAGCCACCCGCTCGCGACAGTGCGAGACACCGATGAAAAAACCTCCGGGCTCCGTGACCACCGGAGCCCCTACGCCGTCGTAGGCGATTTGCGCCCCGCGCCCCAGTTCGCGCCGCACCAGCGTGCGCCACGTAAGGTATTCGCGACGGCGCCGCTCCGACCCGAAACGGGCCGCCTCGGCACGCTCGGCAGCCGTCGTCCACGGCTCGGTCTCGGCAGCCGGGAGCGGCTCGGAAAGCAACAGACGCCCCGTCATGGCAGCATCACCCGTATCTTGTCGACCCGATGGCCGTCCACCTCCTGCACCGTGAAGCGGATGTCGTGCGTCGTGAAGGTATCGCCCTTGCGCGGGAAGTCGCGCTTGAACTCCAGCATCAGACCCGCCAGCGTCTCGGCCTCGCCCTTGACATCCGAAAAGAGGTCCTCCTCCAGTTCGAGCACCCGCTCGAAGTCGCCGATGCGGGTCTTGCCCTCGAAGAGGTAGTTCTTGGCGTCGATGCGCGTATAGAAACTCTCGACCACGTCGCTCTCGTCGGAGATTTCACCCACAATCTCCTCGATGACATCCTCGAGCGAGACCAGGCCGAGCGTCGAACCGTACTCGTCGACCACGATGGCCATGTGGACCTTGTTGCTCTGGAACTCGGCCAGCAGGTCGTTGATTTTCTTATGCTCGGGGACGAAATAGGCCTTGCGGATAAGGCGCTGCCAGGCGAAGTCGTCGCCATGGTCGATGTAGGGCAGCAGGTCCTTGACGTAGAGCGTACCGCGGATGTTGTCCACCTCGCCGTCGTAGACCGGGATGCGCGAGAAGCCCGACTCGATGATGACGCGCTTGACGCGGTCGTACCCCTCGGTCAGTTCGATGGCCGTGATGTCGACGCGCGGCTTCATGATTTCCTGTACCTCGGTGTTGGCGAAGTTGACGATGCCCGAGAGCATCTCGTGCTCCTCGCGCGAGGTGCTCTGCGTCATGTCGACGGCATCGGCCAGTTCGTCCAGGGAGAGCTCGCTGCGGTGGGCCGCCTTTTCGCTGATGCGGCTGCTCGTACGCACAAGGATGTAGGAGAGCGGGTAGAAGACCCACCGCAGCACCAGCAGCGGACGGGCCGCAAAGCAGGCGAAGCGCACCGGCACCGTCTGGGCGAAGACCTTGGGCAGGATTTCGCCGAAGAGCAGCAGCAGGAAGGTCACCAGCACGGTCTTGAAGAGGAACTCGAAGCGCAGGAAGGTGAAGGTGGCGTCGACGACGTTCGACGTGAGGATGACGATGCAGATGTTGACCAGGTTGTTGACCACGAGGATGGTCGCCAGCAGCAGCTCGACGTTGCCCAGCAGTTTGAGCACGCCGTCGCCCGAAGCGCTCTTACGCTCGCGGAGCTGCCGCACATCGTTGTGCGAGAGCGAGAAAAAAGAGGTCTCGGCACCCGAGACGAGTGCTGAGACCATCAACAGGCAGAGCGACACGACGCACAACACGACGGTATGCGGCGTCACTCCGTTGAATGCTATCCAGGAATCGGTTTCCAAGGTTTTCGGTTGTTATTGAGACATCGGGCGCCCCCGCCGAACGAGCGGCGCCCCTTCATCGCCGGTTCAGTCGAAGAGCGACCCGCCCCGCGATTCGGCATCGGACGCCGATGCCGGCGCATCGTCGCGCAGCACCTCCTTGCGGCCGCCCGAAACCTGAACGACGAACTTCGAGTTGCGCGTCTGGTAGGCGGGGCGGCTCAACAGCGCCTCGATGTTGCTGTAACGGGTCGACTTGGCGCCCAGCACCACCTGTTCGGGACGCACGCGCGGCGTTTCAACGGCAGCGGCGGCCTGCTTGACCGGGATAAGCTCCATATCGGCCTGCTTGTCGCGGAGCAGGGTGCCACGCACGGGCGGCACGGGCGACATGCCGTGCTCCTCGTCGTCGTTCTCGAAGCCCGTGGCGACCACCACCAGTTCGATGGCGTTGCCCAGCTGCGGCTTTTCGCTCGTACCCCAGATGATGTTGGCGTTGTGAACCGTGCCGTCCTGGTCCTCGACCGTGGCGTTCATCTGGATGTACTCCAGAATCCGCACCACCTCCTCGTACATGAGTTCCTCGGCATTGGACACCGAGATGTTGAGCAGGATGTTCTTCGCACCCGAGATGAGGTTGTGGTCGAGCAGCGGCGAACGCAGCGAAGCCTCGGCCACCGCTTCGGCGCGGTTCTCGCCCTCGGCCGTCGCGACGCTCATGTGGGCACGGCCGCTGTCGCGCATCACCTTCGATACATCGGCGAAGTCGACATTCACCAGGTCACTCTCGACCGTGATGATTTCGGCAATACCCTTCGCTGCCGAGGCCAGGATGTCGTCGGCCTTGCCGAAGGCCTGCTTGAGCGAGAGGCGCCCGTAGATTTCGAGGATGTTCTCGTTGTTGATAATCAGCAGCGAGTCGACGTTGCGGCGCAGCTCCTCGATGCCGCGGTAGGCCTGGTCGTAGCGGATGCGCCCCTCGACGGCCAGCGGCGAAGTGACGATGGCCACCGTGAGCAGCCCCATCTCCTTGGCCAGTTTGGCAATGACGGGCGAGGCGCCCGTACCCGTACCGCCGCCCATGCCGGCCGTGATGAAAATCATCCGCGTGCCCGACTCCTCGAGGTACTGCTTGATTTCGGGCAGCGTCTCGACCGCCGCCTTGCGGCCGTTCTCGGGGTCGTTGCCGGCGCCGAGGCCCTCGCTGCCGAGGCGGATTTTCTTCTCGACGGGACTCTTGTCGAGCGCCTGCTGGTCGGTATTGCAGACCATGAAGTCGACACCCTTGATTCCCAGGTTCCACATGTGATTCACGGCATTGCCGCCGGCACCTGTCTCTTATACACAT
>UQNV01000073.1 GCA_900542505.1 uncultured Alistipes sp. | reverse complement strand
CCCCGGGTCCGTGCGGCCGAAGGGCCGGGAGGGGCAAAACGCAAACGGGTGGGAACGTCCCACCCGTTTGAGTCGGTTGCACAAGGGGCCTCCGGCTCCCTTTACAGCTGTTCGGTCAGTTGCGGCGGCAATGTCGGCATGGCCCCTTTCTGCGTGCAAACATAGGCGGATGTCCGTACCGCGAGCGAATGGGCTTCCGCAACGCTCTTCCCTTTCAGGATGAACGAGATGAACGCAGCGGTGAAACTGTCGCCGGCGCCTACCGTATCGGCGACCTCGACCTTGGGGGTGGGCAGGAAGGAGATGTTGCCGGGCGTGAACACGTAGCTGCCGTTGATTCCGCAGGTGAGTATGAGCATCTTCAGGTTGTACTTGCCGAGCAGTATCCAGCACTTGTCCTGGAGGTCGATGCCCTGGTATCCGAACATGCGGCTTACCTGAATCAGCTCCTCGTCGTTAATCTTCAGAATATTGCAGCGCTTCATCGAATCGCAGAGAATATCCTTGTTGTAGAATCCCTGCCGGAGATTGACGTCGAAGACCACCAGCGTGTCGTCGCTCTGGGGCATGTTGTCGAGGAACCGGTGGATGGTGTTGCGCGACACGACGCTGCGCTGCGCCAGCGAGCCGAAGCAGAGGGCCTTTGTCCTGCGGGCGAGCTCCTCGAGCTGCGGGGTATAGGGGATGTTGTCCCACGCCACGTTCTCCTTGATTTCGTATTGGGGGACTCCGGCCTGGTCGATGCTGACCAGCACGGTCCCCGTCGCATAGGGCACCGTGGCGATGCGGTGGTTGAGCCCCTTGGCGGTGAAGTTGTCAAGTATCCCATGTCCCAAGGCGTCGTCGCCGACGGCGCTCACCACGCAACTCGGCAGTCCGAACTGGGAAACATGGTAGGCGAAATTGGCCGGAGCTCCGCCAATCTTTTTGCCCTCGGGCAGCATGTCCCACAAGGCTTCGCCCATTCCTACAACGATGTCATTCGTGTTCATCGAATCAGTATTTATTGGTTGATTAATCATATTTTCCGGATTCTCAGCGTATAATAGAGCAGGTAGACGACGCCGACGGTCATGACGGCCACCGCCCCGCTCTGTCCGACGGCATCCGCGGCATAACCCATCGCCAGCGGGAAGACGGTGCCTCCGAAGAGGCCCATAATCATGAGTCCCGAGACCTCGTTCTTCTCATGGGGCGCATAGACAAGCGCCTGGGAGAATATGACGGAGAAGATATTCGAGTTTCCGAATCCAATCAGTCCGATTCCCGCATACAACGGCGTGAGGGTGTCGCAGAAGAACAGGATGCCCATGCCGGCCAGCATCATGAATACGCTGATGGCGAAAAACAGCTTGGGGGAGATGGCCCGCAGGATGAAGGCTCCGAGGAAACAGCCTGCCGTGCGGAAGATGAAGTAGATTCCGGTGGCAAAGCCGGCGTCTTCGAGGGGAAGCCCCAGACGCTCGATGATGATTTTGGGTGCCGTCGTGTTGGTGCCTACGTCAATCCCGACGTGGCACATGATTCCGAGAAAGCAGAGCAGGATAAACGGACGGCCGAGCAGCTTCAGACAACCGCCCATGCTGGAGGCCTTGTCCGGCTGGTCCTCCTCGATGGGCGTCGCCGCCAGGAGCGAGATGGCCATCAGACAGATGACGGCATAGATTACGAACAGACTCCTCCAACCCAGGCCGAACGTCGGGAAGAGGGTGGTTGCTCCCCATGCGGCGATGATTGGAGCCAGGAAGGAGGCGATTGCCTTGACGAACTGCCCGAAGGTGAGCGTCGAAGCCAGTTTCTGGCTGTTGATGAGGTTCGTCACCAGGGGATTCAGCGAGGTTTGCATGACGGCGTTTCCGATGCCGAGCAGCGAGAACGAGGCCAGCATGACCGGATAGCTGTCGCCGAACGCCGGGATGAGCAGCGAGACCGCGGTCACCACAAGGCTGATGAGCACCGTGTTCTTGCGGCCGATTTTGTTCATCAGCATGCCGGTCGGCACGGAGAAAATCAGGAACCAGAAGAAGACGAGCGAGGGGAAGAGGTTCGCCTGCGCGTCGGTGAGCCCCAAATCCTTCTGTACGTAGTTCGATGCCGTACCCACGAGGTCGACGAATCCCATGGCGAAGAAGCAGAGCATCACCGGGAGTATCTGAAGCAGGAACGACTTGCGGTTGGTGATAAGCGATTGAGCCATAGCTATGATGTTTTTTACGGTTTAGAATGTTTTCAAAGAGTGGATGTCGATGTTTGGGATGAACTTACTCGTCCCGGATGCGGATGAATGTGTCTTGAATGTTGCAAAAGTAACAACAAATCAGGGGAGGATGCTATAAAAAACGTGCATATTCAGAAAAATACTTTCGGATTGCTCTGTTGCGGACCTTTGGAGTGAAAAGGGAGGCCGGTGTTGCGTGTAGGTTCGGCGATGGCTCGCTGTGTCGGCCATATCTCCTCCCTGAACGTGCATTCTGAGGTTGTCGATATCGGCTTTACGGTTCCGATATGCAAAAGAGGAAAGAACCTTTTGGATTCTTCCCTCCTGTTTTGGAGCGGAAAACGGGACTCGCATTCGCACTTGCGCTGCGCGCGAGCGTTTCCGCGAATTCTGACAGACATCCCCGGCCCCTGGAAGGGGCGTTTTGAGGTCGCATGTGCCGAGTTTCTCATGCACCGGCATACAAAAGCAAAAGGGAGAATCCCTGAAGATTCTCCCTTTTGCTTTGGATTGGGAAACGGATTTCCGGCCCAAACATATTCCTTATCCACAATCAGCGCATTACGTGAAGCATTTTCCACAAAGGTCACTCCCGCGATGCGGTCATCATGCACTTGTTTGCATCCCATTGCTTTCGATAAAGATAGTGAAAATTCACGATATAATGATGTAACTGACGTAGATTCTTTGAGTCCAATCATTTATACAATTTTCTCCGCTCCGCCATCCCTTTCCTCCCGATAGCGACCAGCCTGGACTTGGCGGCGATGGATGCAAGGCCGTCCCCGTGGAACGCTCCGTACAGTCTTGCAGCCGATGCCGGCAAGTCGGATCTTTGCGGACGGGTGGAAAGGGATGACTGTATTAGTCTTTGAAACGTTTGCACATCACAAAATTGGTCAGTTTCAACCGGTTCGCCCGGCGTTTCTGGACCTTTAACACCTCGTACCCTCTCTTCTCGAAGAAAGGGCGGGCCGTCAGGCTCACTTCCGAAGTGATTTCTGCGACTCCGTATTCCCGCGCTCTCTTTTCCACGGCCGAGAGCAGCAAACTCCCGACGCCGACCCGCTGATAATCCTTGTGCACGAAGAGCGAATGCAGATAGCCTTCGGCATTCATCGACGAGAAGCCGATAATCTCATCCCGTTCGTTCAGCGCCGCGACGTAGTCGTTGCGCGCCAAAAGGTCTTTCATATGCTCCACGCTATCCCCGCACGAAGCCCAGTCTTCCACCTCTT
>UQNV01000072.1 GCA_900542505.1 uncultured Alistipes sp. | reverse complement strand
CGGAGCCGCATCCTGTCTTCTCTAAAGATAGCGAAAGGCGAGAGCAGAAAAACAAACTCGTTTGATTTTTTTGCCGAGCCGGACACAGCGCTGCTGCCGGGGCGGACATAGAGACCGAAACAGGCACGGAAGCCGGAGCTGAACACGGGAACCGGAGCGGGCATAGAAACCGGAATGGGCGCGGAAACCGCCGCAGGACAAGAAGACCGCCGCCGGGCGGAGCAGCACGCCACAAAAAAAGAAGTGTCCGCCGCGGGCGTAGAACCGCCCGGCGCCGGACAACAGAAAAGACGTACAAAAGGATAGACCGACACAAGAGAAGACGACCGGAGAGACACAACCCCTGGTCCCTCCGGCCCGTCCCGGCTCTGCGACCGCCGCGATTCGGTCAAAGGTTCACTCGGGAGGAACCGCCGGCGGCCGTCAGAGCGCTGTGGGACGGCTACGCCTTCTCACCCATCGGCTCGCGCTGTGCGGACTTCGCCCGGACGGGCGCCTCCCCGGCCGCACGCTTGCCATGGGGATGGCATTCGGCCGAACTGCAGTGGCCCGTGTGGGAGAAGATGCGGCTCGTCTGATGCTCGCTGCGTTCGAACTTCAGGCGCGACTGCGTCGGATACTCCAGCTGCTCGAACTCGGCCACCGCGTTGCGGATGTCGGCCAGCAGCATGTCGGCCATGTCGCACGACATGCCCTGCCGCACGACGATGCGCATGACAATCATCTGTTCGATGTCGCGCGGCATCGTATAGGCGGGAACCATCCAGCCGCTCTGCTGCAGGGCCGCCTGCAGGTCGAAGAGCGTCCAGCGGGCCGTCTTCTCGTAGGCGGGGTCGAGGTGCCAGATGAAGATGGGGTTCGTCACCCCGTCGGAATAGTTGGCAAAGCACTTCATGCGGCCGATTTCGTCGTGGCAGTAACGCGCCACCTCGAGCGAATTGCGGTGTACCTCGCGGTAGCCCTCGAAGCCCAGCCGGATGAAGTTGTAGTACTGGCCGAGCACCTGCGCCGCCGGACGCGAGAAGTTGAGCCCCACCTGCGTGATTTCGGCGCCGAGGTAGTTGACCGAGAAGGCCATCTCGTCGGGCAGGTAGCTGCGGTCGCGCCATACGACCCACCCCAGTCCCGGATAGACCAGTCCGAACTTGTGGCCCGAGGTCGAGATGGAGCAGACCCACCTGAGGCGGAAGTCCCACCGCTTGCGCGGTTCGAGGAACGGGAGCAGAAAGCCGCCCGATGCGGCATCGACATGAATCGGGATGTCGTAACCCGTCCGTCGGTTGAAGGCGTCGAGCGCCTTGTCGAGCGCCTCGACGTCGTCGTCAAGCCCCGACCAAGTGACGCCCACAATGGGCACCACGCAGATGGTGTTCTCGTCGCAGAGGTCCAGTGCCTTTGCGACGTCGAGCGTCGGCGATTCAGGCGTCAGGGGCACCGTGCGCAGCTCAATCTGCCACAGCTGGCAGAACTTTTCCCACACCACCTGATAGGCTGCGCTCATCACCAGGTTGGGCTTGTCGCAGGGCTTTCCGGCCTGCTGGCGGCGCCTGCGCCACCGCAGCCATGCGGCCACGCCGCCCAGCATGCAGGCCTCCGACGAACCGATGCCCAGCGCACCGGTTTTCCAGGGCCCCTTCTCGGGGGTGTTCCACAGGTTGGCGATGATGTTGATGCAGCGGCCGCTCATCACCGCGATGCGGGGATACTCCGTTTCGTCGATGTAGTTGACGTTGATGGCCTCGTTCATCAGCCGCGTGGCATGGTCGTCCATGTAGGTGGTGACGAAGGTCGCCAGATTCAGGCGCGGCTGCGTCTGCGAGAAGGTCTCGTCCTTGACGAGCCGGTAGGCCACTTCGGGCGCCGTACGCTCCTTGGGGATAAACTCCGTCGGCGCGGGCGTGCGCATCTGCTTCGAGCCGTAGACCTCGTCCGGCCCGTCGTCCTGCTTGTTTCGCTTCATAAACATATGCTGTCGTTCTTTAGTTGGTTGACCGCACCGGCAAGGTGCACGAATTATGCCACATTCGAAGAGCCGTCCCAACCTTTCGGTGAACAAATACGCCCCGGCGGGTTGCCCCGATGCGAATTGTTTCGTACCTTTACCGCTCGTAAACCCGTTATCATGACCGCAGCCTTCAACATCTTCCTGCTCGTCATGGCCATCCTGGCCCTGATTGTCTTCATCGCCCTGCACTATTTCGAGGCCGGATACGGCTATCTGTTCAATCCCCGCTACGGACCTCCCGTCCCGAACAAGGTCGGATGGGTGCTCATGGAATCGCCCGTCTTCATCGCCATGGCCGTGCTGTGGGCCCTCTCGCCGAGGATGTGGGAGGCCGCACCGCTCGTGCTTTTCCTGCTCTTCGAGGCGCATTACTTCCAGCGTTCGTTCATCTTCCCGCTGCTCATGCGCGGCCAGTCGAAGATGCCGCTGGGCATCGTCCTCATGGGAATGCTCTTCAATACGCTCAACGCCCTGATGCAGGGCGGATGGATTTTCTACGTCTCGCCCGAGGGCTACTATGCCGACTGGTTCTCGCGCCCCTACATCTATGTGGGCGGGGCGCTCTTCGTCGCCGGCATGGCCATCAACCTCCACTCGGACCGCATCATCCGCCACCTGCGCCGGCCGGGCGACACGCGCCACTACATCCCGCGCGGCGGCATGTTCCGCTACGTCTCGTCGGCCAACTACTTCGGCGAGCTGCTCGAATGGACGGGCTTCGCCATCGCCTCGTGGTCGTGGGCCGGAGCCGTCTTCGCCTGGTGGACCTTCGCCAACCTGGCCCCCCGCTCGGCATCGCTCTACCGACGCTACGAGCAGGAGTTCGGCGAGGAGTTCACCCGCCTGGGCCGCAAGCGCATCATACCCTTCATCTACTGACACAGACACCGACACCCCAACCCTACCGAAACATGGAATCGAAACTCTTCACCCCCTATAAGCTGGGCCCCGTGACGCTCCACAACCGGACCATCCGTTCGGCCGCCTTCGAGTCGATGGGCAAGGACTTCGGCCCCACCGAACAGCTCAAGCAGTACCACGTGAGCGTGGCGCGCGGCGGCATCGGCATGACCACGCTGGCCTATGCGGCCGTCAGCCGCAGCGGACTCTCGTTCAACAAGCAGCTGTGGCTGCGCCCCGCCATCGTCCCCGCGCTGCACGACATCACCGATGCCATCCACGCCGAAGGGGCGGCCGCAGGCATCCAAATCGGCCACTGCGGTAACATGACCCACTATTCGACCGCCGGGCAGATTCCCATCGGCGCCTCGACGGGCTTCAACCTCTATGCCTACACCCCCGTGCGCGGCATGCGCCGGAGCGAAATCGAAGAGGTGGCGCGCGACTTCGGCCGCGCCGTCCATACGGCTGCCGACGCCGGCTTCGATTCGGTGGAGGTCCACGCCGGCCACGGATACCTCATCTCGCAGTTCCTGTCGCCCTACACGAACCACCGCCGCGACGAATACGGCGGCTCGCTCGACAAC
>UQNV01000071.1 GCA_900542505.1 uncultured Alistipes sp. | reverse complement strand
GAGACGGCCGTTGTCTTCAACCTCACCGAGAAGATGCAGGTGATTATCAACACCTGGTACGGCGGCGAGATGAAGAAGGGTATGTTCTCCTACATGAACTACCTGCTGCCGCTCAAGGGCATCGCTTCGATGCACTGCTCGGCCAACACCAACGAGAAGGGTGAGACGGCCATCTTCTTCGGTCTGTCGGGTACGGGTAAGACCACCCTTTCGACCGACCCGAAGCGTCAGCTCATCGGTGACGACGAGCACGGCTGGGACGACGACGGCGTATTCAACTTCGAGGGCGGCTGCTATGCCAAGGTTATCAACCTCTCGAAGGAGAACGAGCCCGACATCTGGAACGCCATCCGCCGCAACGCCCTGCTGGAGAACGTTACGGTCGACAAGAAGGGTGCCATCGACTTCGCCGACAAGTCGGTTACGGAGAACACCCGCGTATCGTACCCGATTTTCCACATCGACAACATCGTGAAGCCGGTATCGAAGGCTCCCGCCGCCAAGAAGGTCATCTTCCTCTCGGCCGACGCCTTCGGCGTACTGCCCCCGGTTTCGATTCTGACCCCCGAGCAGACGAAGTACTACTTCCTGTCGGGCTTCACGGCCAAGCTGGCCGGTACGGAGCGCGGTATCACCGAGCCGACGCCGACCTTCTCGGCTTGCTTCGGCGCCGCATTCCTCTCGCTGCACCCCACCAAGTACGGTGAGGAGCTGGTAAAGCGCATGCAGCAGTCGGGCGCTACGGCATACCTCGTGAACACGGGCTGGAACGGTACGGGCAAGCGTATCTCGATTAAGGATACGCGCGGTATCATCGACGCCATCCTCGACGGCTCGATTGACAAGGCTCCGACCAAGCAGCTCCCGATTTTCAACTTCACGATTCCGACCGAGCTGCCGGGTGTTGATTCGGCTATCCTCGACCCGCGCGACACCTACGCCGACGCTGCCGAGTGGAACACGAAGGCTGTCGACCTGGCTAACCGCTTCGTGAAGAACTTCTCCAAGTTCACGGGTAACGAAGAGGGCAAGTCGCTGGTGGCTGCCGGCCCGAAGCTGGACTAAGCATTCCCGTTGCGGTCTGAAAGGACCGTGACCCGATAACGGAAATTCCCGGAGCGTTGAGCTCCGGGAATTTTTTTGTCCCGGCGCCTCGGGGAGCCTCCTCAAACCGCCTCGGGGAGCCTCCTCAAACCGCAGCGGGGTGTCTCCTCAAACCACAGCGGGGCAGCCTTCTCAAACCGCAGCGGGGTGCCTCCTCAAACCACGGCGGGGCAGCCTCCTCAAACCACGGCGGGGCAGCCTTCTCAAACCGCTGCGGGGTGCCTCCCGAACAGCAGCAGGCCACTTCCAGACTGCCACGGGCTGCCCTTCGCTTCGCCGCAGACCGTCTTTCCGCTCCGCCGCAGGCTGCCTCTCTGCCTCGGCCTCCGGCGCATGATGCCGAGCTCCGCTCCGGCCGCACTGCCCGGCCGCACTGCTCCTTCCGGTTGCCCCCTCCGACGGCACGGCACAGAAAAAACGGCCGCATCATACGATGCGGCCGTTTTGGCTTGCGGACTCAGGAGCTGCGCCCGCCGGTCGGGGTCAGAACTCCGACGTGAAGTGGAAGCGAATCTCCTTGAAATTCTCCTGGGCGAGTGCCAGCGCATAGCTCGTGTCGGCCAGGAAGACGTCGCGGCCATGCTTGTCGACGGCCATGTTGGTGTGCTTGCGGCGCTTGAAGTCGGCCAGCTGCGCGGCATTGTCGCTCTCAATCCAGCACGCCTTGTAGATGGAAATCGGCTCCCAGCGGCACGAGGCGTTGTACTCGTGCTCCAGACGGTACTGGATGACCTCGAACTGCAGCGCGCCCACCGTGCCGATGATTTTGCGGCCGTTGAGCGACGAGGTGAAGAGCTGCGCCACACCCTCGTCCATCAGCTGGTCGATACCCTTGGCCAGCTGCTTGAACTTCAGCGGGTCGGCATTCTCGATGTAGCGGAACTGCTCCGGGGCGAAGGAGGGAATGCCCGTGAACTTGAGTTTCTCGCCCTCGGTGAAAGTGTCGCCGATTTTGAAGTTGCCCGTGTCGTGCAGACCCACGATATCGCCCGGGTAGGCGAAGTCGATGACCGACTTCTTCTCGGCCATGAAGGCCGTCGGCGACGAGAACTTCAGCTGCTTGCCGCTCCGCACGTGGAGGTAGTTCTTGTTGCGCTCGAAGATGCCCGAGCAGATTTTCAGGAAGGCGATGCGGTCGCGGTGGTTGGGGTCCATGTTGGCGTGAATCTTGAAGACGAAGCCCGTCATTTTGGGCTCCGAAGGCTCGACCGTACGCGTCTCGGTCGGGGCCGGACGGGGCGAGGGGGCGATGCGTATGAAGCATTCGAGCAGCTCGCGCACGCCGAAGTTGTTGACCGCCGAACCGAAGAAGACGGGCGCCAGCTCGCCGCGCAGGTAGGCGTCGCGGTCGAAGGGGTCGTAGACGCCCTCGACCAGCTCGACGTCGGAGCGCAGCTGGTCGGCATACTGCTCGCCGATGCGGGCGTCGAGCTCCGCCGAGCTCAGGTCCGAGATTTCGACCGTCGAGGCGTCGGCCGTCAGCTTCTCGTCCGAGGTGAAGAGCGAGAGGTTCTTCTCGTAGAGGTTGTATACCCCCTTGAACGTGGGGCCGTTCGAGATGGGGAAGGCCAGCGGCCGGACGCGGATGCGGAGCTCCTTCTCCACCTCGTCGAGCAGGTCGAAGGGCTCCTTCGAGGGGCGGTCGAGCTTGTTGACGAAGACGATGACCGGCGTCGAGCGCATGCGGCAGACCTCCATCAGCTTGCGCGTCTGCGCCTCGACGCCCTTGGCGCCGTCGATGACGATGATGACCGAATCGACGGCCGTCAGCGTACGGTAGGTGTCCTCGGCAAAGTCCTCGTGGCCCGGGGTGTCGAGGATGTTGATTTTGCACCCCTTGTATTCGAAGCCCATCACCGCCGTGGCGACCGAGATACCGCGCTGGCGCTCGATTTCCATGAAGTCGGAGGTGGCTCCCTTCTTGATTTTGTTGCTCTTGACGGCTCCCGCCACATGGATGGCGCCGCCGAAGAGGAGCAGTTTTTCCGTGAGGGTCGTTTTACCCGCGTCGGGGTGTGCGATGACGGCGAAGGTGCGCCGGCGTGTAATCTCTTCCTGTAAGGTCATGCGTTCGTTGTCGTGTCGTTCTCGTTGTCGTATCGTCGTCGGGACTCGCCCGCAACGGGTTTGCCCGGATGGTTGCGGCCGGGCCCGCAATGCTTTGCCCGGGAAGCGGCTCCCGGGCAAAGGTGCGCCCCGCCGTCCAGGACGGTTCGGGGGATGGTTTCACGGCTGCTGGCGTGCTGCCGTGCGGCAGGTCGCCGGAGGCGTCAGGCCTTCGGGTAGTCCATGTTGTAGTGGCAGCCCACCGACTCCTTGATTTCGCGGCCCTGCTTGATGACCAGGTAGGCCACGGCAATCATGTTGCGCAGCTCGCACAGCTCGCGGTTGGGCTTGGTCTTGTTGTAGAGCTCCTCGGTCTCTTCGTAGAGAATCTCGAGCCGGCGCATGGCGCGCTTGAGCGAGAGGTTCGAGCGCACGATGCCCACGTAGTTGGACATGAT
>UQNV01000070.1 GCA_900542505.1 uncultured Alistipes sp. | reverse complement strand
CGAGATCCTGAGATGTCTCGTGGGCTCGGAGATGTGTATAAGAGACAGGTGGAGTGTGCCCCGACGGTCGGTTTTCGTTCGGTTTGTCGGAAAGGGTATATCAATTCGGTCAAAAGGGGAAAGATTTGGCCGCCGGAGCGGTCGTCGCCTTGCGTCGTAAAGGGTGCTGAACCTGTTATGCACGGGTCGAAACGGGGCATTGTGCGGTTTGATGCGGGTTGGGGCGCCTTTGGGGGGGGTTATTTCAAAACGAAACTTTCGGGTTCGCAACACGGGTTCTCTGTCGGAGCCCGATGGCTCGGAAAGCCGAAAGGGCCGTCCGACGATATCGGACGGCCCTTTCGGAAGTTTTTGAAGTGCCGGCTCAGTAGAGTCCCAGGTTGTCGAGGAAGACCAGCAGCAGGATGACCGGGCAGACCCACCGCAGCAGGAAGATGAGCAGCCCGTGGATGCGGCAGCGGAGCGTTCCGTGGTTGGAGAGCTGCTCCCTGAACCGTTCGGGGTCGAGCTTCCAGCCGACGAAGATGCAGGTGAAGAGGCCGCCGAGCGGGAGCAGGATATTGGCCGTGGCGAAGTCGAGGGCGTCGAAGAGCGTCAGCCCGCAGATGCGCCATCCTCCGAGCAGACCCAGCGACAGGGAGGCCAGTGTGGCCAGAGCGGCGGTCGAGAGGGTGGTGAGCCAGGCCGCCGAGCGGCGTGAAAGGTGCCACTCCTCGTGCAGGTAGGCCGTGATGACCTCGTGCAGCGAGATGGTCGAGGTGAGGGCGGCGACCACCAGCAGCAGGAAGAAGACCGTCGACCAGACCATGCTCAGCGGCATGCCGTTGAAGATACCCGGCAGCGTGATGAAGACCAGCGAGGGGCCCGACGAGGGGGCGATGCCGGCCGTGAAGACCGCCGGGAAGATGACCACGCCGGCCAGCACGGCTACGAGTGTGTCGAGCAGCGTGACGTTGAGCGCCGTGTGGCGCAGGTTGGTCTCGGGTTTGAAGTAGGAGGCGTAGGTCACCATCGTGCCGATGCCGACCGAGAGCGAGAAGAAGGCCTGTCCCAGCGCGGTGAGCAGCGTCGAGGCGGTGACCTTCGAGAAGTCGGGCCGGAAGAGGAAGCGCATGCCTTCGGCGGCGCCGGGCATGAGCAGCGAGTGGATGGAGAGGGCGATGAGGATGATGAAGAGCAGCGGCATGAGCACCTTGGCCGAGCGTTCGATACCCTTCTGGACGCCGAGCGCGATGACGGCATGCGTGGCCAGGATGAAGAGCAGCGTGTAGAGCAGCGGCCGCCACGGATTGGAGATGAAGCCTTCGAACTGTGCGGCGTACTCCTCGGTCGTCGAGAGGCTGGCCAGCTCGCCCGTGAGCGAGTGGACCGTATATTCGGCCGTCCACCCCGAGACCACGAAGTAGAAGCCCAGGATGAGGAAGGCGGCCAGCACGCTGTTGTAGCCGATGAAGCTCCAGCGGCGGTCGAGTGCATGGTAGGCGCCGACGGCGTTGCGGCGCGTCGTGCGGCCGACGGCGAACTCGGCCAGCATGATGGGAAGCCCCAGCAGCAGGACGCAGCCGATGTAAATCAGCAGGAAAGCTCCGCCGCCGTTGTCGCCGGCAACGTAGGGGAAGCGCCAGATGTTGCCCAGTCCCACGGAGCTTCCGGCGGCGACCAGCACGGCGCTCAGTTTGCCGCCCAATGTGACGCGATGGTGTGTCATGGTGTTCGATAATTTATATTTTATGGTCTCTTTCCCGATTGCGGAATCTCCGCGCTTGGCCTCGGGCAGC
Organism: uncultured Alistipes sp.; assembly: GCA_900542505.1. Taxonomy (GTDB): domain Bacteria; phylum Bacteroidota; class Bacteroidia; order Bacteroidales; family Rikenellaceae; genus Alistipes; species Alistipes stercorigallinarum. The sequence continues at coordinate 2,505 of UQNV01000070.1, read as the reverse complement.
CGGGTGCGAGCCGTGCGGCGGCGCTGTCGTCCCCGGACGGATACGGCAAGCGGAGCGACCGGCCTTCCTGGCGGAAGGGGCCGGGTCGCTCCGCTCGAGGGTGTTGCGTCCCGAAGCCTTACCGCTCGAGCACGACGCTGACCTTCTCCAGTTTGCCGCCCAGCGGCGGTGCGAGTTTCGAAACCCTGCACTTTACGTGCCGGATTTGGGCGAAGTCGGCATAGAGCGCCCCGATGATGTTCGAGGCAACCCGTTCGATGGTCCGCTGCGTGATGCGCATCTGGCTCCGCACCAGTTCGTAGACGGTCAGGTAGTTGACCGTCCGCGTCACGTCGTCGCGCTCGGCGGCGTCGCCCAGCTCGGCCGTGATGACCAGGTCGACCGTGAAGCGGTTGCCGACCTTCTGTTCGAGGTCGTAGCAGCCGTGGAAGGCCCGGAACTCCATGCGGGTCAGTTCGATGTTGTAGAGCATGGCGTGCGGGTTATTCGGCGATGACCAGGTAGTAGTTCTTCTTGCCGCGCTGCACGAGCAGGTATTTGCCGGCGATGAGCTCCTCCTCGGTGACGGGGCGCATCGGGTCGGTGACCTTCTCCTTGTTGAGCGAGACGCCTCCGCCCTGAATCATCTTGCGGCACTCGCCCTTCGAGGGGAAGATGTCGGTCCGGCCGGCACAGAGCTCGATGAAGGGGAGCGTGCCGAGCTCCGAGCGGGCGATGCGGTACTGCGGAACCCCCTCGAAGACCTGCAGCAGCGTCTGCTCGTCGAGGCGGTGCAGCGCCTCGGAGGTCGAGTTGCCGAAGAGGATGTTCGACGCCTCGACGGCCTTCTCGTACTCCTCACGCGAGTGAATCATGGTGGTCACCTCCTGTGCCAGGCGTTTCTGCAGCACGCGCAGGTGGGGGGCCGTCTCATGCTCGGCGATGAGCGCCTCGATGGTTTCGCGGTCGAGCAGCGTGAAAATCCTGATGTAGCGCTTGGCGTCCTCGTCGCTCACGTTGAGCCAGAACTGGTAGAACTTGTAGGGCGACGTGTAGCGTGCGTCGAGCCATACGTTGCCGCTCTCGGTCTTGCCGAACTTCGTGCCGTCGGCCTTGGTGATGAGCGGGCAGGTGATGGCGAAGGCCTCGGCCTCGGGACCCAGCTTGCGGCGGATGAGCTCCGTGCCGGTGGTGATGTTGCCCCACTGGTCGGCGCCGCCCAGCTGGATTTTGCAGTTCATCGTCTGGTAGAGGTGCAGGAAGTCGTAGCCCTGCACGAGCTGGTAGGTGAACTCGGTGAACGACATGCCGTCGCCCTCGCCGTTGAAGCGCTTCTTGACCGAATCCTTGGCCATCATGTAGTTGACGGTGATGCACTTGCCGATATCGCGGATGAACTCCAGGAAGGAGAACTCCTTCATCCAGTCGTAGTTGTTGACCAGGCGCGCGGCGTTGGGGGCGTCCGAGTCGAAGTCGAGCAGCTTGGAGAGCTGGCGCTTGATGGCCTCCTGGTTGTGGCGCAGCGTCGGCTCGTCGAGCAGGTTGCGCTCCTGCGACTTGCCCGAGGGGTCGCCAATCATGCCCGTGGCGCCGCCGACGAGGGCCAGCGGACGGTGGCCGCACATCTGGAAGTGCTTGAGAATCATGACGCCGACCAGGTGGCCGATGTGCAGCGAATCGGCCGTGGGGTCGATGCCCAGATAGGCCGTCGTCATCTCTTTTTCGAGTTGTTCCTTTGCGCCGGGCATGATGGTGTGAATCATGCCGCGCCATTCGAGTTCTTCGATGAAATTTTTCATATCGTTTCGTTGTCTTTTTTTCGTTCGGTTGCCGCGTCCGCTCCGAACGCGGTGCTTTTGTCGGGGTTGTGCGGATGCCGTGTCGCCCGTCTACTCCACCTCGAGGTCGAGAGCCTTGCGGAGCTCGGCTACCAGCGGATTCTTTTCGGTCATGTAACGCACGCGGTCCTCCAGCTTGATGGGGCGCGCGGCGCGGATTTGTTCGTTGACCCGGACCTCCAGTTCGATGACGCCGTGGATGCCGGCCAGCTCGACGATGCGCATCAGCATCTCGGTCTTCGAGCGGAGAATCTCTTCGCGCAGCGCCGCCGTCGGCACGCTTACGCCGATGGTGTTGCCGCGGAACTGCATCTGCTCGAAGGCGGCGACGAAGCGGGGGCGCTTTTCGCGGATGAGGGCGAAGATGGCTCCTCGCGCCCGCTCCAGCTTGGCCTCGCTTTCGGGGTCGACGACCGGAGCTGCGGCCGTAGTCTGCTCGGCCTGTTCGTCGGTCTGTCCGGTCGCTGCGAGCAGCTCCGAGAGCGACGTCCCCAGCGGACTGCGCCGCGGTCGCTGCGCCGCGGCTGTTTGGGCCGCCGTGACGGGCTGCGATGCTGCCGCGGCTGTCGATGCTGCCGTTTCGGTCGCCGGTTGCCGGGACGATGCCTGCTGCGGAGCTCCTCCGGCCGAGGGCTGAACCGAGGGTCTGTCTCTTATACACATCTGACGCTGCCGACGATATGCAGTG
>UQNV01000069.1 GCA_900542505.1 uncultured Alistipes sp. | reverse complement strand
GGCTCGGAGATGTGTATAAGAGACAGCCTCCTCGGGTGCCTCTCCTGTCGTGCCGCCGGTTGTTTCGCCTGTCGTGCCGCCGGCCTGCATCCCGGTCTCCGAAGTCCCGGCCGGCTGCCCGGCCTCGGGCCGCTCCTCGGGCCGCTCCTCGGGCCGGAAATCGGCGCCCGGCACCCTGCCGGCCGCAAGCGGGAGTCCCAGGTCGGGCCCCGAAGTCTCGTAGCAGCGCCCTTCGGGGGCGGTGGGGTCGCAGGCGGTGACCACCTCCACGACCGTGCCGGGAGCCAGCGCCCCGTCGCAGGAGGGGGCGAAGCCCGCCAGCACCAGGTGCCGGGCCCGTTTCGAGCGTACGGCGCGGACGATGCAGGCGGCCATCTCGGCCGTCGAGCCTCCGGCGACGAAGACCGGAGCCTTCGTCCCGGTGAGCAGGAACTCCTTGGCCTCGTCAATCGAGGGGAAGATGAAAATCCGTTTCATGGCGTTGGGTATGGAGCGGGGAGCATCCTGCGGAGCCCTCTCCGGCCGGTTCGGCGCGGCGGCACCGGACTACGGGCCGCCGCACGGCGGCGGAAGGGCCTCCCCGGCGGGGTGTTACTTGCCCACGACGGCCTCGAGCTCCTCGACCGTGATGGGAATCTTGCGGTCGCCCAGCATGCGGCTGCCTGTTTCGGTGACCAGAATGTCGTCCTCGATGCGGATGCCGCCGAAGTCGCGGTAGTCGTCGAGCGCCTCGTAGTTGACGATGCCGCGGTAGCGGCCTTCGGCGCGGCACTTGTCGATGAGGGCCGGGATGAAGTAGAGTCCCGGTTCGTCGGTCATGACCGTTCCCGGCTCGATTCTCCACGCCGTGCGGTAGATGCAGGTGGCCGACTTGGCGGCGCGCTCGGCAATCGACGAGAAGTCGAACGAGCGTTCGCCCATCGCCTCGCAGTCGTGCACGTCCATACCCAGTCCGTGGCCCAGTCCGTGGGGCATGAACATCGTCATGGCGCCCGACTCGAGTGCGTCGGAGACCGTGCCGCGCAGCAGTCCGAGTCCCAGCAGACCCTCGGCCAGCACGGCGTAGGCGGCGTTGTGCACCTCGGTGTACATCATGTGGGGCTTGACGATGCGGGCCACATGGTCGTGGGCTGCCAGCACGATGTTGTAGACGTCGCGCTGGCGCGGCGTGAAGCGGCCGCTGACGGGGTAGGTGCGCGTGTGGTCCGAGCAGTAGTTGTTGACCGTCTCGGCGCCGGCGTCGCAGAGCAGCAGGCGGCCCTCCTCCAGCACGCCGTCGGCGTTGAGGTTGTGGAGCGTCTCGCCGTGCTGCGAGACAATCGAGGGGAACGATACGCCCGAGCCGTAGGACTTGGCCACACCCTCGATGGCGCCGGCGATTTCGCGCTCGACCACTCCCGGGCGGCACATCTTCATGGCCAGCGTGTGCATGCGGTAGCCAATCTGGAAGGCGCGCTCCATCTCCTCGACCTCCTCGGCGCTCTTCTTCTCGCGCATCTCGGCTACGGCCATCATCAGCTCGACCGACTTGTAGTCGTGCAGCAGCGCGGGCTTGATGCCCAGCAGCGCCGAGAGCTGGAGCTTCGTCTCGCCGCGGTAGGGGGGCAGGTAGTGGATGCGGCGTCCCAGCGAGATGGCCTTGCGCAGCCGTGCCTCGAGTTCGGCCAGCGGGTGGGTCTCGGTGACGCCTACCTGGGCGCCCAGTTCGCGCAGCGAGGGCTGCGGACCGGTCCAGATGATGTCCTCGACCGTGAAGTCGTCGCCGTAGAGCGCCTCGTCGCCCGAGTCGGTGTCGATGAGGCCGACGAGCGACGGCGTGTTGAGTCCGAAGAAGTAGAGGAACGACGAGTCCTGGCGGAAGTAGTATGCGTTGTTGGGATAGTTGTTCGGCGCGAGGGTGTTGCCCGGGAGCAGAATGAGTCCCTGGCCGATTTTCGTGCGCAGCGTCTGGCGGCGTGCGGCATAGGTCTTGGCTGAGAACATGGGTATTGAAGATTTGATTCGTTGAACGGTTGCGCCGTTCCTCCGGCCCGCCGGAGGGACGACCTCCACAAATGTAGTAAAAATCCCGGGAGTATGGGCCGGCGCCACCCATTTTTTGACGCCGTCACGTCTCCGGCTGCGGGAGAGGGGTCCTATCCCCGCCGTTTGCGGGTGAAACCTTCGGGCAGCGGCAGCCGGATGCGCGAGAAGCTGACGACGGCGCCGGCCAGGGCGAAGCAGGCCGAGAGAAGCAGCGCCACGTGGGTGCTGTCGGTCGGGACCAGATGGAAGAGCAGCGCCATGAGTGCGGCGCCCGTGGTCTGGCCCACCAGCCGGGCGGTGGCGAGCATGCCGCTGGCGCTGCCGCTCCGCTGCGGCGGTGCCGAGGCAATGAGGATGCTGTTGTTGGGCGACTGGAAGAGTCCGAAGCCCGCGCCGCAGAGTGCCAGCCGCCAGATGATGTCCCACTGGCCGGGGCCGTCGGGCAGGTAGGCGAGCAGCACCAGCCCCGTGCACATCATCGCCAGCCCCAGGCCGCCGAGCAGCCCGGCGTGGACGCACTCGACCAGATAGCCGGCCGTCGGGGCGACGACCATGATGACGGCGGGCCAAGCGGTCATGAGCAGACCCGTGGCCACCTCGTCGTAGCCGCAGGCGTGCTGCAGGTAGAAGGGAAGCGCCACCAGGGCGAGCATCTGGGCGATGAACGAGCAGATGGAGGTGAGCACCGAGACCGAGAAGATGGGGATGCGCAGCAGGTCGAAGGGGAGGATGGGGTAGGGCTCGTGCAGCTGGCGGCGGATGAAGAAGAAGCCGATGAGCAGCAGTGCGGCTACGCCGAAGGCTATCAGCCGCGGGTCGATGCCGTGGGAGAAGCCCTCGATGGAGGCGATGAGCAGTCCGAAGGTGAGGGCGTTGAGCACGCCGTCGCGCCAGTCGAAGCGGTGGTCGCGCACCACGACGGGGTTCTGGGGCAGGTAGCGGCGGCTCAGCACGAAGGCCGTCACGCCGACCGGGATGTTGACGGCGAAGAGCCACGGCCACGAGGCGACGGAGAGGATGGCGGCGGCGAGCGTCGGTCCGGCGACGGCCGAGACGGCGACCACCGTGGCGTTGATGCCCATGCCGCGGCCGAGCTGCGCACGGGGGTAGATGTTGCGGATGAGTGTGGTGTTGACCGAGGTTATGGCCGCGGCGCCGAAGCCCTGCAGCACGCGGGTCAGCACGAGTGTTGCGAAGGAGTAGGAGCAGGCGCATCCCACCGAGGCGAGGGTGAAGAGCGCCAGTCCGCCGAGGTAGACCTTGCGGTATCCGACCACGTCGCCCAGCGCCGAGAAGGAGAGCAGCGAGACCATGATGGCCAGCTGGTAGGCGTTGACAATCCAGATGGAGTCGGCCTCGGAGATACCCAGCTCGCGGCCGATGGTGGGCAGCGCGACGTTGGCGATGGCGCCGTCGATGACCGAGAGCGAGACGCCGAAGGCGACGGCGACGATGGCCCACAGCCGCCGGGGCATCGGAAGCCCGTCCCATGCGGGGGCAGAGGGGGTATGGAGTGGCGGAGTATTCATGAGTCGGAAGACAAAGATACGAAAAGGCGAGGGCGGAGGCAAATGAAAACGGAGTTTTCGCAATTTGACTCAGCCGAGCCGCATCCTGTCTTCTCCAAAGATAGCGAAAGGCGGGTCCCGTCGCGACGGAAAAATGAAGGGGTCCGGCATGCGACCGGGCCCCTTCGGTGAACTTTTATAGGCTTGGTTAGAAAACAGGTTGTCGTTCGTCGGGCAATCCCGGGCCCTTCGGGGTGGGGATTGGCGTTGCGGCCGGGCGGGTTACCGTTCGTTGCGGCCGCTTCTGCGTTGCGGGCGTCTGTCTGCGATGGCGCTGCTTATGGCCAGCAGGCAGAGCACGATGATGGAGAGCGTGCGGTCCGACGCATCGGGGAACATCAGCCTTGTGGCCACATGGAGGGCAAAGGCGACGATGAGCAGGAAGAGCGAGACGATGCGGATGACTTTTTCGGGCTCCATGGCGGTTTGTTGTTGCTTGACACGGCAAATATACGAATGAAACGCTGAAAAACAAATAAAATTTATTGTTTTTCGATAAAATTTTTTCGAGAAGGCCTTGTGCGCTTCTGCCGGTGCGGACGACGGTATTAGAGACCGGCGCTCCGTTGCGGCTTCATGGATAGGGGTTTCCGGCGGTGTAACCGGCCCAATCTGCAAACCGGCGCAGTCGCCAAAAAGGGGGTAATCGGCGGAATCGGCAGAAGCCGCGCACCTTATGCCGGCGGCGGTTCATGGCTGTCTCTTTTACACATCTGACGCTGCCGACGATATGCA
>UQNV01000068.1 GCA_900542505.1 uncultured Alistipes sp. | reverse complement strand
GCCTCGCCCGTCGAGAAGGGCGGGAAGTTGTAGTGGAGCACGAACTGCTCGGTGCCCTGGACGAGCACCTCGTCCTTGACCTTCTCGTCGAGCTTCGTACCCAGCGTGACGGTCGAGAGCGACTGCGTCTCGCCGCGGGTGAAGATGGCCGAACCGTGGGCGGCGGGCAGATAGCCCACTTCGCACCAGATGGGGCGGATTTCATCCGTACGACGGCCGTCGAGGCGCTTGCCCTCGTCGAGAATCATGTTGCGCATGGCCTTCTTCTGGACGTCGTCGTGGAAATACTTGTGGATGAGCGGGGCCTTCTCGGCGAGCTCCTCCTCCGTATAGCGTGCGGCGAACTCGGCCTCCAGGGCGTTGAACGCATCCTCGCGCTCGTGCTTCATCGTGCCGCTGGTGGCGATGGCGTAGGCCTTGTCGTAGAGCTCGCTGATGATGGTCTGGCGCAGCTCCTCGTCGTTGACCTCGTGGCAGTAGGTGCGCTTGACATCCTTGCCCAGCTCCTTCGAAAGCTCAATCTGTACGGCGCAGTGCTTCTTGATTTCCTCGTGCGCGAACTTGATGGCGCCGAGCATCACCTCCTCGGAAACCTCCTTCATCTCGCCCTCGACCATCAGGATGTTGTCGATGGTACCGCCGACCATGATGTCGAGGTCGGCTTCGGGCATCTGCGAGAAGGTGGGGTTGATGACGTACTGGCCGCCGATGCGGGCCACGCGTACCTCCGAGATGGGGCCGCCGAAGGGGATGTCCGACACGGCGAGTGCGGCCGAAGCGGCCAGACCGGCCAGTGCGTCGGGCTGAATATCCTTGTCCGCCGAGATGAGGTTCACCGTCACGTAGACCTCGGCGTGGTAATCCGAGGGGAAGAGCGGGCGGAGGGCACGGTCAATCAGACGGGCAACGAGAATCTCGCTGTCGTTGGCCTTGCCTTCGCGCTTCATGAAACCTCCGGGGTAGCGACCCGCGGCGGCGTATTTCTCCTTGTACTCCACCTGAAGCGGCATGAAGTCGGTGTCGGGTTTTGCGTCCTTGGCGGCAACGACCGTGGCCAGGAGCATCGTGTCTCCCTGCTTCACCACGACGGAGCCGTCGGCCTGTTTGGCCAGTTTGCCCGTTTCAATCTCAATCTGGCGACCGTCGGCCAGCGTGATGATTTTGCGGACTGCGTTGTACAGCTTCTTTTCTTCCATAAAAATATCCAATAGATGTTTCGAATTGTCTTAACAAAATGAAGGCAATCCCGCATCGGGGAATTGCCCTCATTTGGTTCCTCGCGACTACTTGCGGAGGTTGAGCGTCTTCACGATGGCGCGATAGCGCTCGATGTCCACCTCCTTGAGGTACTCCAGCAGCTGGCGGCGCTTACCTACCAGACGCAGCAGAGCGCGCTGCGTGCCGAAGTCGTGCTTGTTGTTCTTGAGGTGCTCAGTAAGGTGGCTGATACGGTACGAAAACAGGGCGATTTGGCTCTCGGGAGAACCCGTGTCCTTGTTAGACTTGCCGTACTGACCGAAAAGCTCTTGCTTTTTCTCAGCTGTTAAATAAGCCATTTTGATAAAAGTTTATTTAGTTCCACTCTACGACGCATCCCCCTTACCGTGGATAACGCCAGAGCGTTCGGCAAAGGTACGAATATAATTGACAATTAAGAACTAAAAATCGAAAATTATTGCTTCGCCGCTGCTTTTTGCGCCCCGGAGGAGCGAGATATGACGGAAAATATTATTTTTGCCATTAAAATGACCGATGTTATGCTGAAACTGCAGACCCGCCTGACCGTGGCCGTGCTCCTTTTTCTGGGTGCCTTCTGGGCCGGAGGATGCTCCTCCGGCGCGCGTTACGTGACTGTCGACGGGGCGATGCTCGGGACGACGATGCATGTGGTCGCCGACCTGCGCGGCCACTCCGCACAGGAGCTCTACCGCGCCGCGATGCGGCTCGATGCCGAGGCCAAGGCCTCGATGTCGATTTTCGATTCGACCTCGCTGCTGAGCCGCCTGAACCGCAACCTCACCGATTCGGTCGACCGCCACATCGCCTTCAACCTGGCGCTGGCCGACAGCATCGGCCGTCTGAGCGGCGGCCGCTACGACGTGACGGTCAAGCCGCTGGTCGAGGCGTGGGGCTTCGCCGGCCGCGAGCGGACGCGCCATCCTAACCTCGATTCGCTGCTCGAATTCGTCGGCCGCGAGAAGGTGCGCATCGACGGCGGGCGGCTCGTCAAGAGCGACCCCCGCGTGCAGCTCGATTTCAACTCGGTGGCCAAGGGCTATACGGTCGACCTGCTGGCGCGGCTGGTCGAGGAGCTCGGTGCGCGGAACTACATCGTCGACATCGGCGGTGAGGTGCGCTGCCGCGGCGTCAACCGCGAGGGCAATCCCTGGCGCATCGGCATCGAAACCCCCTTCGACGGCAACATGTCCAACGGGGAGTACCTCCAGAAGCGGCTCTGCATGACCTCCGGCGGACTGGCCACTTCGGGCAACTACCGCCGCTTCTATCGGGCCGAGGACGGCTCGAAGGTGGCCCATACGCTCGACCCCCGTACGGGTCGCAGCGTCGTTTCGCGGCTGCTTTCGGCTTCGGTCGTCGCCCCGACCTGCGCCGAGGCCGACGCTCTGGGGACGATGTTCATGGCTCTGGGGGCCGACGATGCGCTGCGCATGGCCGACTCGCTGCCCGGGCTGAAGGCCTACTTCATCCTTGCGGGCCAGGGCGATGAATACGAGGAGTATGCCACACCGGCCATGCGCGAGCTAATCATGGAATAGTGTGTTACCGATGAAGAAAGCGATTTTTCTCTATAACCCGCAGTCCGGCAAGGGACGCACCGACCGCAAGGTCGAGGACATCTGCGAGGTGTTCACCTCCTGCGGATACGACATCGAGCCGCTGCAGATTGATTTCGACGCCAACCCCTTCGACGGCCGCGAGCAGGTCGAACTGGCCGTGGTGGCCGGTGGCGACGGAACCATCAATTTTGCCGTGAACTCGATGAAACGCAAGGGGTTGGACATTGCGCTGGGAGTCATCCCGGCCGGTACGGCCAACGACTTTGCGGGGGCGCTCGGCATGTCGAAGAATCCGCTCGAGGCGGCGCGGCAGATTGCCACGGGAGTCGAGGAGCGGGTCGACTGCGGACGGGTCAACGGGCTCTATTTCGTCAACGTCTTCAGCTTCGGCATCTTCACGACCACCTCGCAGCGTACGCCCGACGAGCGGAAGCACCGCATCGGCAAGCTGGCCTACCTCATCGAGGGCATCAAGGAGTTCCGCGCGATGCATGCCGTTCCGCTGCGTGTGACGGCCGACGGCGAGGAGTTCGATTTCAACTCGCTCATGGTGCTGGTCTTCAACGGCGAGACGGCTGGCGGATTCCCGCTGGCGCGCCGCGCCTCCATCAAGGACGGCATGTTCGACTGCGTGCTGCTCGAGAAGCGCAACCCGCTGCTGTCGACCCTCTCGATGGGACGCTACCTGCTGGGCGGCAATCCCCGCGAGGTGCGTCTGGTTCGGGCGCAGTGCATCGAAATCACCTCGCCGGTCAACGAGCCGACCGACGTCGACGGGCAGCCCGGAGCCGACTTCCCGCTGCACATCGAGTGCCTTCCGGGCGAGTTGCGGGTCATCTGCCAGCCCTGACGGGCGGCGGTTCCGGCGGTTGCGGCGGCCGGGCCGGTCGAGGCAAAGGGCGGTGCGGGGCGTTCCGCGCCGCGAAGCCGCAGGTTGGGAAAAACATCGGGTTGGAGCGGCGGCCTTCGGGCTCCGGATGCGGAGCGGCGGGCGGACCGCGTTGTGGAACGAACGGAAGAGTGACTATCTAAAACAACGATTATGGCGGAGCGTGTCAGAGCGGCCAAGGCCGCAGCGAGTGCAGGACGGGAGAATCTCCACAAGGTTTCGATTTCGCGCATCAAGAAGGAGATGAGCGACGTATTCTATCTGTCGGACGATTTGGTCATCACGGCACTCGACCTCCAAAGCAACACCACGAGCAACTATCCGGCATCCATCGACGGTTTCTCGGCCATCATCATGATGAGCGGCGAGGCGACCGTCTCCATCGACATGCAGACCTACCAGGTGCGGCCCAACATGGTGGTGCTCTTCAATCCGGGGAGCATCATCCGCACGGTGAAGTGCTCGTCCAATGCGGCGGCCTACTTCCTGGCCTGCTCCAAGTCGTTCGTCAACGAGATACAGATAGACCTGTCGACCTCGCTGCCGGTCTACATGCGTTTCGGCAAGGCCCCCGTGCTGGAGGTTTCGCCCCAGGACGTCGAGGAAATCCGCCAGCTTTTCCAGCTCATCAAGACGATGCTGCGCAGCGACAAGGAGCGTTATCGCCACGAAATCATCCGGACGCTCTTCACCACGGCCTTCTACCTCATCACGGAAATAAACCTGCGCGAGCGTACCGACCCGATGAAGCAGGGGCGCTGCGAGGTGCTCTTCAACCAGTTCATGGCGCTGCTGCAGCAGTACAACAAGCGCGAGCGCAACGTGAGCTTCTATGCGCGTCAGCTCAACATCACGCCCAAGTACCTCTCGTCGGTGGTCAAGGAGGTGAGCGGCAAGACGGCGGCGCGGTGGAT
>UQNV01000067.1 GCA_900542505.1 uncultured Alistipes sp. | reverse complement strand
GGCGTGGGCCAGCGGGAGGAACGAGAGCGTGCGCCCGCCCTGCTGGAAGTAGTGGTTGCCGGTCTGCGTGTTGACGGCCGACTTGGCAAACAGGACGTTGCCCGTGAGGTTGTTGACCGTGAGCATCACGCCCTTCGAGTAGCCGGTCGTTCCCGACGTGTAGTTGAGCAGGATGACCTGGTCGTTGGGCACCTCGGGGTACTTGATGTCGTTGATGCTGAATCCGCGCGGGTACTTGCTGCGGTAGTTCTTCAGGATGTCGCGCTGGAACTTGGTCAGCGACTTGCCGTCGCGTTCGTAGATCACGTGGAAGTCCGTCAGCGAGAAGACCGCCTCGATCTGCTTGATCTGGTCCTCCTCGATCACGTCCCAGAAGTTGTCGCCCAGGAAGAGCAGGCGGCTCTCCGAGTGGTTGATGATGTGGATGACGTCGGCCGGGGTGAAGTCCTGCAGGATCGGCACGATGACCGCACCGTAGGTGATCGTGCCGATGTAGGTGATGCACCAGCGGGGGTTGTTGCGGCCGATCAGGGCGATCTTGTCGTCGCGTTTGATGCCGGCCTTCTTGAAGACGAGGTGGAGCTTGGCGATCTCCTTGGCCATCTCGTAGTAGGAGAAGGTCTCGTTCTTGAAGTAGTCGGTCAGTGCCGACATTTCACGGTTCTCGCGGAAGCTTTTTTCGTAGATTTTTATCAGATTCTCCTGTAACATAGGTTGGTGTAAAGGGAAGATACACGATTCTGGGGGCAAAGATACGGAAAAAAACGCTCCCGAAATCCTTTCGGGGCTTTTTATTCCGTCATTCGGGAAAATTGGTCCGGAAAGTCCTTTTTTCGGGGAGGACTACTTTCCGGACGGGGTCTGGCCGCCGTTCCCGTTGCGGGGCGGCTCTCCGCTGACCTTGCGGGGTTTCCAGATGTAGATCTTCGACTCGGTGCCGGCCTTCAGACGCTCGATGTTCTTGCGGTGGGTGACAAGCAGCAGCACGGCGATGACGAACGAGAAGACGACGAAGGCCACCGAGTCGTTCACCTTGGGCGAGATGAGCGTGAAGACGGGGAAGCAGCAGCCGGCCACCATCGACGAGAGGGAGACGTAGTGCGTAATCATCAGCACGACGAACCATACGCCGAAGCAGAGCAGCGCCACCGGCGGATAGATGCCCGTGATGGCGCCCACGAGCGTGGCGACGCCCTTGCCGCCGCGGAATCCCGCGAAGATGGGGAAGATGTGGCCCAGCACGGCCGCGATGACGGCGGCTATCTTCAGGTTGATGAGGTCGTTGTCGCCGATGTGGACGTCGTATTTGAGCATTTCGAAAATCGTCACGGCGACGAAACCCTTCAGGAAGTCGAGCGCGAAGACGGGAAGCGCGGCGCGCTTGCCCAGTACGCGGAGCATGTTGGTCGTACCGGCATTTTTCGACCCGTGTTCGCGGATGTCGATGCCGTAGTATTTCTTGCCAATCCATACGGCGCTCGGAATCGAGCCCAGCAGATAGGCGATGATTATCATGGTGATGGCGCAATAATACGTCAATATCATGGCAAGGCGGTTTTTGGAGTTTGTATTGCAAATTTAATGATTTTTTCCGGATTCGGAAGTTTCCGCCGAAAAATCCTTCCCCGCGAAGTGGCAAATTCGGCGGATTTGAGTAACTTTGCACTACATCTAAAAATTGACCAGTCTATGAATACTAAGGCTCTTCTCGAACCGATGGGGTCGTGGGCATGGTGGCGTTCGTGGTTCCTCATCTTCTTCGGATGCGCCGTCATGGGTACCGGCTTCGTGCTCTTCATCAACCCCTACAACTTCGTGCCGGGCGGCGTTTACGGCCTCGGCATCGTGCTCCACAACATCTTCCCTTCGGTGCAGGTGGGTACCTTCGGCTACATGTTCGATGTGCCGCTGATGATTATCGCCCTGCTCATCTTCGGAGGCCAGTTCGGTACGAGAACGGTCCTGGCGGCGCTCTTTACGCCCGGTTTCATGAACATCCTCACGCGGCTGGTCTATCCTGACGCTGCGGCGGTCGAGAGCCTCGACCCGGCGCTGCTGCTCGACGGGCGGCTCAACCTGTCGAACGACCTGCTGCTCACCTGCATCATCGGCGCGGTGGTCATCGGCGTGGGGCAGGGCATCGTCGTGCGGCAGCAGGCCACCACGGGCGGTACGGACATCGTGGCGATGCTGCTCCAGAAGTTTGCGGGCATCAAGTTCTCGACGGGTATCCTGCTGGCCGACGGTTCGGTGGTGCTGTCGGGTCTGGTGGTCATCGGCTTCGGCATCGGTACGGGTGAGGCCGAGCCTGCGGGCTGGATGCTGACGCTCTACTCGCTCATCACCATCTACATCACCTCGCGCGTGATTGCCTACATGCTCGACGGCGCTTCGTACGACAAGCTGCTCTTCATCATCACCGACCGGCATCAGGAGCTGCGTCAGTTCATCCTCGAGGACCTCGAGCGCAGCGCCACCTACCTCAAGGGCAAGGGCATGTACACCGAGGCGATGAAGGATGTGATTTTCCTGGTGGTGAGCCGCAAGGAGGTGCGCCTGGTCGAACAGAAAATCCGCGCCATCGACCCGCGGGCCTTTGTCGTGGTGACCGACGCGTACGACACCTACGGCGAGGGATTCAAGCCGCTGCCCGACGCCAATACGATTCAGGCGGAGTGAGACCGAGCGGCGCAGTTGAACGCTAAAAATTCGGAATGAAGCAATTGGAGATTCAAGTCAATTCGTTGCGACCGCTCCAGGGCACCGGGCGGAAGCTCTACATCGAGACATACGGGTGCCAGATGAACGTGGGCGACTCGGAGATTGTCGTCTCGCTGATGCAGCGCGAGGGGTACGTCCACACCGAGCATATCGAGCAGGCGGACGTGATACTCATCAACACCTGCTCGATTCGCGACAACGCCGAACAGCGCATCTGGGGGCGTCTGAACGAACTGAAGCGCTACCGCAAGGCGCGGCCGGGGCTCATTGTCGGCATCCTGGGCTGCATGGCCGAACGGCTGCGCGAGCAGCTGGTCGAGGGCCCCGTGGCGGTCGACGTGGTGGCGGGCCCCGATGCCTACCGCGACCTGCCGCGGCTGGTGCGTGAGGCCGAGGCGGGCGGCAAGGGGGTCAACGTGCTCCTTTCGACCGAGGAGACCTATGCCGAAATCGCTCCGGTACGGCTCGACCGCAACGGCGTGAGCGCCTTTGTGGCCATCATGCGCGGCTGCAACAATTTCTGCTCCTACTGCGTGGTTCCCTATACGCGTGGCCGCGAACGGAGCCGCGATGCCGCGACGATTGTCGCCGAGGCGCAGTCGCTCTTTGACAACGGCTACCGCGAGGTGACGCTGCTGGGCCAGAACGTCAATTCGTACCGGGCCGACGGGGTCGACTTCCCCGAACTGCTGCGCCGCGTGGCCTCCATCTCGCCGCTGCTGCGCGTGCGGTTTGCCACGTCGCATCCCAAGGACATGAGCGACCGCCTGCTCGAGACGATGGCCTCGATGCCCAACATCTGCCGTGCGATTCACCTGCCCGCCCAGTCGGGAGCCACCTCGATGCTCGAGCGGATGAACCGCAAGTATACGCGCGAGTGGTATCTCGACCGCATCGCCGCCATCCGCCGCTACATGCCCGACTGCGCCATCACGACCGACCTGATTGCCGGGTTCTCGGGCGAGACGGAGGAGGAGCATGCCGCCACGCTCTCGCTCATGCGCGAGGTGGGCTACTCGTGGGCCTTCATGTTCAAGTATTCGGAGCGTCCGGGGACCTTCGCCCAGCGCAACCTTCCGGATGACGTGCCCGACGAGGTGAAGAGCCGCCGCCTGCAGGAGATTATCGCCCTGCAGAACGACCTCTCGCTCGAAAGCAACCGCCGCGACGTGGGCCGCGAATTCGAGGTGCTGGTCGAGAGCGAATCGAAGCGCAACAGCGCGCAGCTTTCGGGCCGCACGTCGCAGAACAAGGTGGTGGTCTTCGACCGGGGCGACCACCGCATCGGCGACTATGTGCGCGTGCGCGTCACGGGCTGTACGGCCGCCACGCTGCTGGGCGAGGAAATTCCGTCCGGGACGGGGAGGTGATTCCCGGCCCCGAGCCTGCCGTCCGTGCGGCGGGCAGTCGTCTCCGGAGCCTCTTCGGAGACGAAACTTATGTTGTACCATTAAAAAAAAGATTACGATTCATGCGATTCGACGAACTGGATTTGGAGGATGAAATCCTCGACGGTCTGTACGATATGAACTTTGAGGAGATGACTCCCGTGCAGGAGCATACGATTCCCGTCATACTGGAGGGACGCGACGTCATCGGCTGCGCCCAGACCGGTACGGGCAAGACGGCGGCCTATACGCTGCCGCTGCTCAACCGGCTGCTCATCGAGGGCAACGAGCAGAATGTGGTCAAGGCACTCATCATTGTCCCCACGCGCGAGCTGGCGCAGCAAATCGACCAGCAGTTCCAGGGCTTCTCCTACTATCTGCCCGTCTCGACGACGGTGGTCTATGGCGGCGGCGACGGCAAGGGCTGGGACATTCAGAAACGGGGCATGCTGATGGGTTCCGACGTGGTGATTGCCACCCCGGGCCGCATGATTTCCCACCTGCAGAACAGCGGTGTGGACCTTTCGCAGGTCGAGTGCCTGATTCTCGACGAGGCCGACCGCATGCTCGACATGGGCTTCAGCGACGATAT
>UQNV01000066.1 GCA_900542505.1 uncultured Alistipes sp. | reverse complement strand
AGGTGCAGCAGCGGCGCTTCCGCGGCGTGGAGGGCGTGCATACCAACGCCATGATGAATGCGGCGATGCTGCGCGAATACTGCCGTCCGGATGCGGCCGGCGCGGCGCTGCTGGAGCGGGCCATGGAGCGGCTGTCGCTCTCGGCCCGGGCTTACGACCGCATCCTGAAGGTGGCGCGCACGATCGCCGACCTGGTGGGCCGCGAGCGGATCACGGCACAGGAGATCGCCGAGGCGGTGGGCTACCGCTCGCTCGACCGCGGCAACTGGGGCGAGTGAGGGCAAGTGAGGTGGAATGAGCGGCCGATGACGGCGGCGGGCCTTCGGACAGGCAGCCGGCCGGGCCGATAAAAGGTAAAAAGGTTAAAAAAACAGATAACGAAATGGCAATACGTGTCATTCTTTCGGGCGGCGGTACGGGCGGTCATATCTACCCGGCCGTGGCGGTCGCCGAGGTGCTGAAACGGCGGCTGGGCGACGAGGTCGAACTGCTCTTCGTCGGCGCCGAGGGCAAGATGGAGATGGAGAAGGTCCCGGCGCTGGGCTACCGCATCGTCGGGCTCCCGATCGCGGGGCTGCAGCGGCGGCTGGAGTGGCGCAACCTGCTGGTCCCCTTCAAGGTGCTGCGGAGCATCCGCCAGGCGCGCAATGTCATCTGCTCCTTCGGGGCCGATGCGGTGGTCGGCTTCGGCGGCTATGCGAGCGCCCCGGTGCTGTGGGCCGCCCAGCGCATGGGTGTGCCGACCGTCATCCAGGAGCAGAACTCCTATGCCGGCGTGACGAACAAGATTCTGGCGCGGGGCGCCTGCCGCATCTGCACCGCCTACGAGGGGATGGAGCGCTTCTTCCCGAAGGAGAAGATTGTCCTGACGGGCAACCCGCTCCGCGGCCGCTTCTCGAAGGAGGGGCCCGACAGCGCGGAGGCGCTCGGTTACTTCGGCTTCACGCCCGGACGCAAGGTGGTGCTGGTTGTCGGCGGTTCGCTCGGAACCCGCTCGCTGAACGAGATGATGAAGACGTGGCTGCTGTCGCTCGGCGGCGGTGAGGCCCCGGTGCAGGTCATCTGGCAGACGGGCAAGTACTACGAGCGCGAGATGCAGGCCTTCCTGGCGGCCCACCCCGTGCAGGGCATCTGGCAGGGGGCCTTCATCGAGCGGATGGACTATGCCTATGCGGCGGCCGACCTGGTCATCTCGCGCAGCGGTGCCTGCACCGTCTCGGAGCTCTGCCTGGTGGCCCGCCCCGTGCTCTTCGTCCCCTCGCCCAACGTGGCCGAGGACCATCAGACGAAGAACGCCCGCGCGCTGGCCGACAAGGGGGCCGCACTGCTGGTGCCCGACGCCGTGTGCCGCACCGAGGCGATGCCCCGCGCGCTGGAGCTGCTCGCCGACGAGGAGGCGCTGCGGCGCATGAGCCGCAACATCGAGGCGCTGGCCCGACCCGACGCGGCGGAGCGGATTGTCGACGAGATTGTGCGGGTGATGAAGTGAAACGATAACGACGATATGCGGCAGGCGGAGCATGCCTGCGCAACGAGAAGGGAGCTATGGAGTTCGAAAACATCTACTTTCTGGGCATCGGGGGCATCGGCATGAGCGCCCTGGCCCGTTATTTCATGCACGAAGGGAAGCGTGTGGCCGGTTACGACCGTACGGAGTCGCCCCTCACGCGCCGTCTGGAGGAGGAGGGTGCGCTGATTCACTACGAAGAGGACGTGCGGGCGATTCCCGCCGAGTTCCTCTGTCCCGAGCGGACGATGGTGGTCTACACGCCGGCCGTGCCCGCCGAGCACGCCGAGATGCGCTACTTTGCCGACCACGGCTTCCGCATCGAGAAGCGCTCGCAGATGCTGGGCCATCTGGCGCAGGGCAAGTATGTGATGGCCGTGGCGGGAACCCACGGCAAGACCACCACCACGACGCTCGTCGCCTGGCTCAACCGCTGCCTGATGGGCGGGGGAAGCGCCTTCCTGGGGGGCATCTCGAAGAATTTCGACGGCAACCTCGTGCTGGACGGGGGCCCGCGTCTGGCGGTCGAGGCCGACGAGTTCGACCGTTCGTTCCTGCGGCTGTGGCCCGATGTGGCGGTGGTCACCTCGGCCGACGCCGACCATCTGGACATCTACGGCACGCATGAGGCCGTGAAGGAGGCCTTCTCGCAGTTCGTCGGCCAGATTCGGCCTGGCGGAAGCCTCGTCATCAAGCAGGGGGTCGACATCCGGCTCGACAACCCCGGCATCACGGTCTACCGCTATGCCTACGACACGCCGTGCGACTTCTACGCCCGCAACATCCGGCTCATCGGCGGTGGCCACTACCGCTACGATGTGGTGACGCCCGACGGAGTCATCGAGGAGTGTACGCTCGGCGTGCCGGGATGGGTCAACATCGAGAATGCGGTGGCGGCCGTCGCCTCGGTATGGTGCGCCGCCCGCCACGAGGGTGCGCCGCTCGACGCCGAGGCGCTGCGCTGCGCGCTGGCCTCGTTCGAGGGGGTGAAGCGCCGCTTCGAGTTCTACATCAACACGCCGCACCAGGTCTACATGGACGACTACGCGCACCATCCCCGCGAGCTGGCCGCAACGCTCACCTCCGTACGGCGGATGTTCCCCGGGCGGAGGGTGACGGCGCTCTTCCAGCCCCACCTCTACACCCGCACGCGCGACTTCTACGAGGGGTTTGCCGAGGCGCTGTCGCATGCCGACGAGGTGGTGCTGCTGCCCATCTACCCGGCCCGCGAGGAGCCGATTCCCGGCGTGACGAGCGAGCTGATTGCCGAGCGCGTGACGGTGCCCTGCCGCATCGTCGAGCGCAGCGAGCTGGCGCAGACCGTCGCCGCGATGGATACCGACGTGGTGGTGAGCTTCGGTGCGGGCAACATCGACGCCTGCTGCGAGGCCATTGCCGAGGCGCTGCGCGTCAAGGCCTGACGGCCGCCCCGGAGCGTTCCGGGCCCGCCGTCCTCTCCCCCGCAGGGCGCCGTCCCTTCCCGGTCGGGCATCGTCCCTTCCCGGCGGAGGGCCGAATGGGGTGGCCGACCCGACGGCGGCTTTTGGCCCGCCGGGCCGGAGCGCCGCGAACAAGAGCGTGAAAACGATTGAAAGACAAAGGAGAACAGACAGACAAACACGATGTCCCGTCCGCTTAAATACCTGCTCATCGGCCTGATGTGGGCCGCCGTCGCCGGATACATCCTCTGGTCGGCCGCCGCCGCGCGCCGTCAGCGCGCCGCGCGCGAGGTTACGGGCATGGTGGTCGACGTGAAGGACAGCACCTCGCAGGGGCATCTGGTCTCGACGGCCCAGGTCCGTTCGTGGATTCGCCGCAGCGGTCTGCGGACCGTCGGCGCGAAGGTCGACGAGGTGGATTTGCAGGGCATCGAACGCCTGATTGCCGACAACGGCTTCGTGAGCCGCGTCGATGCCTATGTCCGCTACGACGGGACGCTGCACGTCGACATCCGGCAGCGGCGCCCCCTGGTGCGTCTGCTCACCGACGGGTGGAACTGCTACGTCACGCAGGAGGGCTTCGCCTTCGCCGCACCGCGCTCCTCGTCGCTCTACGTGCCCGTGGTGACGGGCAGCTACCGCCCGCCCTTCCCCGCCACCTATGCCGGGCCCGTGCGCCGCTATGTCGAAGAGCGGCTCGGCGAGATTGACCGCCGCATCGAGGAGCTCGAGCGCGAGAAGTATCCCTATTTCCGCCGCGAACTGCAGAACGACGAGAATATCCGTGCGCTGCGCCGCATGCGCATCAAGCGGCGCTGGTGGCGGCTCGAGAGCGAAAAGGAGTTCGACAAGCGGGTCGAGGAGCTGCGCAGCCACAAGGCCGATTTGCGCCGCCGCTACCGCTACGAGGCGCGTCTCGTGCAGGAGGGGATTGACGCCATCTCGGCACGGCAGGAGGCCGAGCGGCGCAAACAAAAAAAGTTGGAGAAAAGCTACGAAGATTTCGTGAAACTCCTTACCTTTGTAGAGTTCCTCGAAGAGGATGATTTCTGGAGGTCGGAGGTGGTTCAGATTGTGGCCCACACGGCCCCCAGCGGCGCATTGGAGGTGGACCTCGTCCCCCGCAGCGGCCGCTTCAGAATCCTCTTCGGGCGGCTCGAGGAGGTCGAGGAGAAGTTCGACCGTCTGGCGGCGTTCTACCGGCGCGGCCTGGGACGGCTCGGCTGGGACGAGTTCGCTACGGTCAGTGTCAAGTACAGGGGCCGCGTGGTCTGCCGCAAATAGCGGCGGAAGGCGCGCTCCGCAGGAGATAACATTTTTTGGAGAACAACGTGGAAAGGAAGAGTTATACGGTCGCTGTCGATTTGGGTACGTCGAACGTCGTGGTCGCCGTCGGCAGCCGCAATGCCGAAGGGCTACTCGACGTGGAGTGCGTCGTGTCGAAACCCGTCGAAGGAGTCAAAGCCGGTAAAATCGAAAACATCGAGCTGGTGAGCCATGCCATCCGCGAGGCGGTGTCGGAGGTCGAGGAGCAGCTCGGCATCCGCATCAGCGAGGCCTATGCGGGCCTTTCGGGTGATTTCGTGCGCTGTGCGCGCCATACCGACCATGTCTTCGTCTGCGACCCCCAGAACGGCGTGAACCAGCGCGACGTCGAGGCGCTCTTCGACCGCATGCGCAATGTCCAGGCTCCCGACGACGAGACCATCATGGAGCGGGTGCCCCAGGACTACATGGTCGACGACAACCAGGAGGTGAAGAATCCCGTGGGCTCGTTCGGGCGCAAGCTTTCGTCGACCTTCAACTTCATCCTCTGCCTGAAAACCCCCATGCAGCGGCTCGACATGGCGCTCAGACGCCTGGGCATCCGCATGGCCGGCGTCTTCTCCAATGCGCTGGTCACCCCCGAGGCGGTGCTTACGCCCGAGGAGAAGGAGGAGGGCGTTGCGGTGGTCGACGTGGGCGGCGGCGTGACGGACGTGACGGTCTACTACCGCAACGTGGTGCGCTACATCGCCAGCATCCCGATGGGTGCGACGGCCATCAACCGCGACATCCGGACGATGAGCGTCCCGGAACGCCACGTCGAAAGCCTCAAGCTGCGTTACGGTTCGGCCGTTGCCGAACTGGCCCCCGAAGACAAGCTCATCCGCGTCAACGGCCGCACGGCCCGCGATGCGAAGGATATACTGCTGCGCAACCTGGCTACGGTCATCGAGGCGCGCGCCACCGACATCGCGGAGTTCGTCGCCCAGGAAATCAAGGATTCGGGCTATGCCGGCCGTCTGGCCTGCGGCATCGTCCTGACGGGCGGCTCGGCGCAGCTCAAGGACCTCGACGAGTTGTTCCGCCGCGTGACGCATATGGACGTGCGTGTGGCTCTGCCCGAGGCGGGCATCACCGGGGAGTCGAAGGAGCGGGTTGCCGACCCGGCCTGCGCTACGGCGGTGGGCATTCTGCTCAAGGGCTCCGAAACGGGTGGGTGTGCCGTGGTCGAGATGGCCGCGTCGCATCGTGCCGCACAGCAGCCGCACCAGACGCCGCAGGGCGAACAGCCCGCCGCGCGTTCGGAGGCGCCTCAGCCTCAGCGCCTGTCTCTTATACACATCTGACGC
>UQNV01000065.1 GCA_900542505.1 uncultured Alistipes sp. | reverse complement strand
ACCCGCTGCCCCACTGGGAGCTGGCCCGCAAGTACGACATCATCGACTTCGACCTCGGCGTGAAGCTCACCGGAGCCGGATTCCCCGTCTACAAGGGCAAGGGCGCCCGTCTGCAGCGTGCGCTCATCAACTACTTCCTCGACTGCAACACCAAGGCCGGTTATCTGGAGGTCGAGCCTCCGGTGATGGTCAACGAGGCTTCGGGCTTCGGCACCGGCCAGCTGCCCGACAAGGAGGGTCAGATGTATCACGCCACGGTCGACAACTTCTATCTGATTCCGACGGCCGAGGTGCCCGTGACGAACATCTACCGCGACGTGATTCTCGACGAGAAGGATTTCCCGGTCAAGATGACCGCCTACACCCCCTGCTTCCGCCGCGAGGCCGGCTCCTACGGCAAGGACGTGCGCGGTCTGAACCGTCTGCACCAGTTCGACAAGGTGGAAATCGTCCAGCTGTCGCTGCCCGACCGCTCCTATGAGGCGCTCGACGGCATGGTGGCCCATGTCGAGTCGATTGTCCGCTCGCTCGGACTTCCCTACCGCATCCTGCGGCTCTGCGGCGGCGACATGTCGTTCACCTCGGCGCTGACCTACGATTTCGAGGTCTACTCCGAGGCCCAGAAGCGCTGGCTCGAGGTTTCGTCCGTCTCGAACTTCGAGTCGTTCCAGGCCAACCGTCTGAAGCTCCGCTACAAGGACGCCGACAAGAAGATTCACCTGGCCCATACGCTCAACGGCTCGTCACTGGCCCTCCCGCGCATCGTGGCCGCCCTGCTCGAGAACTTCCAGACGCCCGAAGGCATCCGCATCCCCGAGGTGCTGGTTCCCTACACAGGCTTCGACATGATTCGATAGCGCTTCGGCTACGGTCCGGGGTCCGTCGGATGCGCCTGCGCTCCGGGGGCCGCGGCCGGTCAAGGCGAAGCATACGGGCAACCGGGCAAATAATGTCGATGCATTTCCCCCGGCCGGGGATTGTTTATCCGAGATATTTGCTTATCTTTGCTGACACAACACACACATTAACCAATAAAATTTACAACAATGGCTTACAAAATTACCGACTCCTGCGTTGCCTGCGGCACCTGCATCGGCGAGTGCCCCGTAGAGGCCATTTCGGCCGGCGACATCTATGTCATCGACGCCGACAAGTGCATCGACTGCGGCACCTGCGCAGGCGTTTGCCCCTCGGAGGCTATCGTATCGGAGTAACACGAAAATCCGGAATAGGAAACGCACCGCCCGACTTCGGAGCGGTGCGTTTTTCGCATCCGCGAGGGGCCTCCGTTCCGCCTCTGCCCCACCTTCGGCCGGCAACCGGCTCTACGAGGGGTGCCATTCGCCCCGCCGGACGCTCCACCGCACACACCACACACAAAAGACACGCTCCGCCATGCACCTCCGCATCCCCGGCCTGCGCCTCCGCCCCATCGGGCCCAAACCGGTCGTTTCCGCACTGTTGGCCGCACTGCTTGCGACGGCATGCGGCACGCCGTCGCCCCGACGGCAGCTTGCCCGACACATCGACGACGCCATCGCCACGAGCCGTGCAACGGTGGGCGTGGCCATCCTGCTGCCCGACGGCGCGACCTTCACCCGCAACGACCGGCCGCTGCCGCTGCTCAGCGTCTTCAAGTTCCCGGTAGCGCTGGCCCTCCTCGACCACATGGAGCGCACCGGCAGGAGGCTCTCCGATTCGCTCACCGTCGGGAGCGAATGGCTTGCGGCCGACACCTACAGCCCCATGCGAGACTCGCTGCCCGCAACGGGCGGGGCTGTTTCGCTCGGCGGCCTGCTCCGCTACACCGTATCGCAAAGCGACAACATCGCCTGCGACCTGCTGCTCAACCTGGTCGGCGGCCCGGCTGCCGTCGACGAATACCTCGGCAGCAAGGGATTTCCGGAAATCACCATACGCGCCGACGAGCGGGAGATGCACCGCGACATGGCCAACCAACGGCTCAACACGGCCCGCCCGAGCGACATCTGCCGCCTGTTCGAACGCTTCCTGGAGGGCGGGCTCCTCTCCCGGCCCCACACCGCATTCCTGCGGCAGCTGCTGCTCGCCACGACCACCGGAGCCGACAAGCTCCGCGCCGGGGTCGACCCGCCATTCGCACTGGGACACAAGACCGGTTCGTCGGACCGGACGCCCGACGGCATCCGCATAGCCGACAACGACGCCGGATTCATCCTCATGCCCGACGGACGGAGCTGCTTCATCACCGTACTGGTCACCGATTCACCCGACGACAACGCCACGAACGCCGCCGTCACGGCGCAAATCGCCCGCGCCGTCTGCGGCTACCTGCTCGACGCCTGCCCCTCGGACCCATCCGGACGGAACGGCTCCGCCGTATCCGGCGCGGACCGGCAACCATAACCGGCAAGCGCTCGGCCGGCGTACGTGCGACCAGCGGCAGATGCAGCACCGCCATCGCGCGGGCCTGCCTCAGCACACAAACGACACAAGACAGCCATGAATGACCTCGAAAAGATGAAAGCCGGGCTCTGGAGCCACGCCGTACGACGGACTGCGCCGTGCGGCGGCAAAACACAAGGGAGAGGCTCCTCATACGAGAAGCCTCTCCCTTGTGTTTATCAGGCCCGCATGCGGCCTTCGGTCCGTGCTCTGGTTACTTCGCTACCGTCATCGCGCGGACATCGGAACTGAGCAGACACACGGGATAGCCCGCTTTTACGGCCTGGGGAGCTGCGAAATAGGTACGGAGGGTCTTGCCTGCACCAACAGCGCCGCTCTTGGTCATCGTATAGGGCGGAATCGGATAATCGCCGGCCGTGAAGCCCGGAGCGGGATTGAACGCACCAACCTGATTTCCGCCTACCTGAAGGGCAAAGAAGTCGAAGGTATAGACGGGAAGTTCCATCTCCTGTCCGGAGCTGGTCTTCACCACAAGCGTCTCGCCCTCGAACGTAGCCGACTCTCCGTCTTCAGCCATCGTACCAATCAGACCGCTGTATTCGCCGCTTACAATCGTCCAGGCGTCGTTGTAGCCGCAAACACCGATGTAGGTCACCATCAGGGTCATACCGTTGGAGCTGAATTCGCCGAACTCCTGCTCGTTGACAAAGTGGAACGTGCCGTCCTCGGGGTTGAACCGGGCGGCCACGGCCTGCGTGCCGACAACCTCCGAGATGCCCCAGCCGGTCAGTGCGTAATACTGGTTGGCCTGCAGCTCAGCGATGGATATCGTGAACGACAGCGGGTCGTTGTCTATAATCGAACTCGAGCTGGTTACGTTCCACGTACCGAGCCATGCATTGTAGGCATCGGTACCCGTACCGGTGCCGGCGCTGCCATTGGCCGTCGATACGGAAACCGCCTTGACGGCCGTCTGCTCGCCGTTGATGGCATAAATGGCGCAGGTGTACTCCATGATGGGCTCCAGAGACTCGAACACAAGGTCGAGGCTGCCGCCCAGAGCCGTTCCGAGCTGTTCGCTGCTCAGGTCGGAGCCGTTCTTGAGAATCAGCTCCTCGAGCGTTGCGTCGGTCATGGCTTTCTGCAGCTCGGAAGAGGTCGTCATAAGGTATTTGGCCGAAGCGGCATCGGTCAGCTTGACGGTGAAGGTCAGCGAGGAGGCCTCCGAGCCGGCAGTCTGAACTCCGCTCAGCTCAATAGTCGGAGTTCCGACAGGTTCGGGTTCGGGAGTCGTCCCGCCGCCGTTGTCGTCATTGTCGCTGCAGGCAGCCAAGGCGCCGACAGCGAAGATGCCCATGAGGCCATTTTAAAGAAATGTGTCATTTTCATACACCCGAGATATTTAATTAACAATCGAGATTTATCCGAAAAAGTGCAAAGACAATTCAAGACTTTAAACAAAAGTCGCTTTTACAAATATAGCAAAAATCTTGTTTTTTGAACCCCCGATTGTCTTTTTTTTACCATTTTTCATTCTATTTTTCCCGGCTCCGTCCCGTCGCCGTAGAGCAGATAGCGGGCCCGCAGCGCACGATAGCGCACCAAGTCCGCCTGCCAGCGGGCGCGGATTTCCTCTTCGGAGGCCCCCGCAAGAATCATCTCGCGCACGTACCCCACACCGACCAGTTTCTCGAACATGGGGGTGAAAAACCGCTCGCAGAGCCCCACGCCCCGGTATGCTTCGAGCAGCCAGTCGAGCGAAAAGCCCACCGCGGCGGCCTCCGTCTCGGCCATCGGCCGCAGGTCGCGGCCGCGGCAGAGCTGCCCCTCGAGCGGCGGCTCGACGGCGCCGGCCGTCGGACGGGGCGTGAAGGTGAAATCGCCCCCGAGGTCGGGATGGCCGTAGCACTCGAACGGGCACTCGGTGCCGCGCCCCAGGCTGACGACCGTACCCTCGAAGAGGCAGAGCGAGGCATAGAGGTAGACGGCCCGCTGCGTGCGGAGGTTGGGCGACGGCGCCACCGGCAGCCGGTAGGGGGTGGCATGCGTATAGCGGCGGCACGGCACGACCTCCAGTCGGCAGGGCGGCGTCCATCCCTCGCCCACGGCCATCCGGGCAATCTCACCCATCGTCAGGCCATGCAACACGGGGATGGGCAGCGCGCCGACACCCGAGCGGTACTTCATGTCGAGCAGCGGTCCGTCGATGTGGCGGCCATTGGGGTTGGGGCGGTCCAACACCACGACCGGAATCCCGTAATCGGCGCAGGCCTCCATCAGCCGCAGCATCGTTATATAATAAGTATAGAAACGCAGCCCGACATCCTGCAGGTCGACCACCAGCACGTCGAACGAACGCATCGTCGCATCGGACGGGCGTTTCGTCCGCCCGTCGTAGAGCGAGCGGATGGGGATGCCGGTCTTCGCATCGACCGAGCTCGCCACATGCGCCCCGGCATCGGCCTGGCCCCGGAAACCGTGTTCGGGCGAGAAGATGGCCCGCACGTCGAAACCGCGCCCGTGGAGCAGGTCGACCAGATGAATCCAGCCGTTCTCCTCGCCGACGGCCCCGGCCGGAAGCATCGGCGAATCCCCGGCTGCAGCGGCTCCGGACTGACCGCAGCCTACGGCGGCATCGCCCAGTTCCGAAAGGCGCGCCACCGAGGTGTGGTTGGCCAGAACGGCCACGCGCCGCCCGCGCAGCAGCGGGAAGTAGGCCGCCGTGTCGGTCATCCCGACCAACGGCCGGCCGGCATCGGCCGCAGGGCCGGTCCCGGTTCCGACCACGGATTGGGCAGCAGGTTCGGCCGCATGCGCCGCAGGCCAGGATGCGCCCAACGGGAGCAGAAGCGCCCCCAGCGCCGCAAAAAAGATGTTCATCGCTTGCTTGGTTAGAATCATCGAAACAGTTGGACTCCCTTCACCACAGAGGCCCCGTCCCCACTCCGGAACGAGGCCTCTGCGACACTTTACGTCATATCACGGCTACGCCTCGCCGCCGAACTCCATCAGGTAGGCCTTGATGAAGGCGTCGATTTCGCCGTCCATCACCGACTCGACGGCCGAAGTCTGGACCCCCGTGCGGTGGTCCTTCACGCGGCGGTCGTCGAAGACATAGGAGCGAATCTGCGACCCCCACTCGATGCGCTTCTTCGAAGCCTCGAGCGCCTGCTGCGTCGCCATGCGCTTGTCCAGCTCGCGCTGGTAGAGCTTCG
>UQNV01000064.1 GCA_900542505.1 uncultured Alistipes sp. | reverse complement strand
CGAGATCCTGAGATGTCTCGTGGGCTCGGAGATGTGTATAAGAGACAGGACGGACGGTAGGCCCGCCGCCACACATACCCGCGAAACCGGAACCGCTTCGGACGACTCCGTTTCGACGGTTATTTTCACACACGGCGCGCCGCACGGCACGACTCCGCCCGCCCTCCCGCGCAAGCCGGAGAGGCCCCGACCGAAGGCGCTCTGCCCGCCGGCCGCCCGAAACACTCCACGACCATGCTACAAGAGAACCTGATTAAGATTTACGAGCAGAGCTTCCGCGAGAACCGCGAGATGGCCGCCCTGACCGACTATTTCAAGAAGGAGGAGTTTTCCTACTACGAAATGGCCAAGGAAATCGCCAAGCTGCACCTGCTCTTCAAGAAGGCGGGCATCAAGCCCGGCGACAAAATCGCGCTGGTCGGACGCAACAACCCGCGGTGGTGCATCACCTACATCGGAACCATCACCTACGGAGCGGTCATCGTCCCCATCCTGCAGGACTTTACCCCGGCCGACATCATCCACATCATCAACCACTCGGAGAGCCGCCTGCTCTTCCTGGGCGACAACTACTGGGACAACATCGAGGAGGACCAGATACGCCAGATTGAGGCCGTATTCTCGCTCACCGACTTCCACGTCATCTACGAACGCGACGGCAAGTCGCTCAGCAAGTTCCAGAGCAACATCGTCAAGAACTACCGTTCGAAATACCCGCGCGGCTTCAGCATCGACGACATCAAGTATCCCGACATTCCCAACGACCAGGTCATCCTGCTCAACTACACCTCGGGCACCACGGGCTACTCGAAGGGCGTCATGCTGACGGTCAACAACCTCACGGGCAACGTGCTCTTCGCCATGACGGCCGTCAACACCCAGACGCAGACACGCTACTTCCAGCGTGGCGGCCGCACGCTCTCGTTCCTCCCGCTGGCCCACGCCTACGGCTGCGCCTTCGACTTCCTGGCGCCGCTGGCCGTCGGCGGCCACATCACCCTGCTGGGACGCATCCCCTCGCCCAAGATTCTGCTCGAGGCGATGGCCGAGGTCAAGCCCACCATCATCTGCTGCGTGCCGATGATTCTCGAGAAGGTCTACCGCAAGCAGGTGCTGCCGATGCTCGAGAAGGGCCCCATGTCGATTGCCATGAAGATTCCGCTGCTCAACTCGGCCATCTATTCGGTCATCCGCAAGAAGCTGATGGACGCCTTCGGCGGAAACGTCTCGATTTTCATCGTCGGCGGCGCCCCGATGAACCAGGAGACCGAATCATTCCTGATGAAAATCCGCTTCCCCATCACCATCGGCTACGGCATGACCGAGTGCGCGCCGCTCATCAGTTTCACGCCCGACAACGAATTCAAGCCCGGCTCGTGCGGCCGCTACCTCAAGGGGCTGCTCGAGGTGAAAATCGATTCGCCCGACCCCGAACATACGGCCGGCGAGATTCTGGTCAAGGGCGAGCACGTGATGCTGGGATACTACAAGAACGACAAGGACACGGCCAAGGTGCTCACCCCCGACGGCTGGCTCCACACGGGCGACATGGGTACGATGGACACCGACGGCACGCTCTACATCCGCGGACGTTCGAAGACGATGATTCTGAGCGGAAACGGCCAGAACATCTACCCCGAGGAAATCGAAGACAAGCTCAACAACATGTATCTCGTGCTCGAATCGCTCGTGCTCGACGCCGGCAACGGACGTCTGCGGGCGCTGGTGGTGCCCGACTACGAGCAGGCCGAGAAGGAGGGGGTCGACAAGAACGAACTGCCGGCCATCATGGAGAACAACCTCAAGGAGCTCAACTCGCTGCTGGCCGCCTACGAACGCATCGCCTCAATCAGCATCTACCCCACCGAATTCGAGAAGACCCCCAAACGGAGCATCAAGCGCTACCTCTACACCACGGCGCTGCTCGACTGAGGCCTCCGGTCCGCACCCGCCCGAGCGTTCCGGACAACGGGCAACAGACAACGGACCTCCCGCCCGACGGCGGAAGGTCCGTTTTTTGCGGAATAATCCCTATCTTTACGGCATGAAAATCACGAAAAAACAGGCCATAGGCGAAAACCTGCTCTACGTGATGGTCTGGTTGGCCATCATCCTGGTCCCGGTGCTCAACTCGCAGATGATGTCGGAGCTGCACATCAGCCTCGAGAACGTACTGATTGCCTGGCGCAAAATCTCGCCCTATCTGATTGTCTTCATCGTCCACAACGCCGTCATCGCCCCGCGGCTGATGCTCCGCCACCGCTACGGGCTCTACCTGATAGTGAACCTGGTCTTCATCATCGCCGTATTCTGGGCCGTGGACCTCTACGACCAGTTCTTCTCGCAGCCGCTGCTGCCGGCCGACGACGAGCCCTTCAACGAACACCGCAAGGCTTCGTTCACCGACCTGGAGCTCTACTGGAACGTCGTGCTGGCGCTCTTCATGACGGGAGCCAATTCGGGCATCAAGCTCATGTACCAGTCGATTCGCGACGAGCAGGAGATGGAAGAGCTCAAGCGCCAGAACATGCAGGCCGAGATGGACTATCTGAAGTACCAGATTAACCCGCACTTCTTCATGAATACGCTCAACAACATCCACGCGCTGATAGACATCGACCCCGAGTGCGCCAAGGATGCCGTCATCGAGCTCTCGAAGATGATGCGCTACGTGCTCTACGACTCGGGGCGCGAAATCATCTCGCTCAAACGCGACATCCAGTTCCTCGAGAACTACATCGAACTGATGCGCATCCGCTATACGGACAATGTCGAAATACGCCTCGACTACCCGAAGCGGCTCCCCGAGGGTGTTTCGATTCCGCCGCTGCTCTTCATCGTCTTCGTGGAGAACGCCTTCAAACACGGCGTGAGCTACAACCGCCCGTCGTTCATCCACATCGACATCGTCTGCACGGAGGAGCACGTGACGGGCACCATCGTCAACAGCCGCCACAGCGAATCACGCAACAAGGCAGCCGGCATCGGACTGGAAAACGTCCGCAAGCGACTCGAACTCATCTACGGTCCCCGGAACTACACGCTGCGCATCGACGAGCAGCCGGAGACCTACACCGTACAACTCGTAATCCCGATTCTCCATGCTTAAGTGCCTCGCCATCGACGACGAACCGCTGGCCCTGCGCCAGTTGAAGAGCTACATCGCCAAAATACCCTATCTGGAGCTCGCCGCCCTGTGCAACGACGCCCTCGAGGCGCAGCAGTACCTCGCCACGCACAGCGTCGACCTGATATTCGTTGACATCAACATGCCCGACCTCAACGGCGTGGATTTCGTCCGCTCGCTCACCGAAAGGCCGATGATTGTCTTCACGACTGCCTATTCGGAGTATGCCGTCGAGGGATTCAAGCTCGATGCGGTCGACTACCTGCTCAAGCCCTTCAGCTTCGCCGACTTCAACCGCTCGGTCTCGAAGGCCAACCAGCTCTATGAGCTGCGCCACAACCAGCGGCCCGCCGCCGAAGCCGAGACGGAGGCTGCGCCCAAGGACAAGGAGTACATCACGGTGAAGGCCGATTACAAGGTATCGCTGGTCAAAATCAGCGACATCGTCTATCTCGAAAGCGAAGGGGAATATGTCCGGCTCCATCTGGCCGACGGTTCGAGCATCACCACCCTCTTCCGGCTCAAGAACATGGAGGCGGTGCTCCCGTCCGACTCGTTCATGCGGGTGCACCGCTCCTACATCGTCAACCTGAAGTACACGCGCGCCTACGTCAAGGGACGCGTCTATCTGAGCGAGACGGAGTACGTGCCCATCGGCGAGAACTACAAGGAGGCCTTCCAGGCCTACATCGACCGCACGTTCAGGAATCTGTAAGCGGCCCGTCGCCGCACGGCCGGTCGCTCAGGTCGGGGAACCGCGACAACGGACGGCAGGCTCCGCCGCCGCACTCGTAGCAATAGTGGCTCAACCCGTTGGTCAGGACGATGTACCGCGCGCCGAGGACCGAATTGTAACGCACCGCCTGGGCGAGCGTCCGCCCGTCGAGCTTCACGTCGGGCGCCTTGCACTCGGCCAGCAGCAGCGGCTGCCCCTGGGCGTCGACCACCACCACGTCGGCCCGCTGCGGCTGGCCGTTGAGCCGCACGGGGTACTCCTGCACGATGCGCTCCGCACAGGCGCCGCAATGCTCCGCCAGAAAGACGAGCAGATGGCGCCGCACCCACTCCTCGGGCGTCAGCACCAGATAGCAGCCCCGCCACTGGTCCCACACCTCGGTCTGCGAACCGCGTTTGCGGGCCCGGAGCGTCACGGCCGGAAAATTGAGTTTGGGAGGCTGCCACATGGGAGTTTCAAAAAAATTCGTATCTTTATGCGCACAAATATACGAAATCCCATGCGAACTCTTCTTGCAACCATAGCGCTTTTTTTGCTCACGCCGACGCTCCGCGCCCAGGAACTTCCCTGCTCCTTCGGCAAGGAGGCGCCCCGCTGCGAGGTGGTCGTCTACTCCACCGAGGCCGAGGCCACGGCAGGCGAACGCTCCTCGAAGTACCTCACGCGGCTCGACGGCTGGACGCGTGAGGGCAACCGCTTCTCGACCCCCTTCACGGTCCCCTTTGCCTGGGCCAACCGCCAGGTGTTCTTCCACCTTTCGGCCGCTACGGCCGACTACGAGGTCTACGTCAACGGCAAGCGCGTGGCCTACAACGCCAACAGCTGCAACCCGGCCGATTTCAACATCACGCGTCACGTCCATGAGGGGCGCAACACGCTGGAGGTGGTCGTCTCGACGCCTTCGCCCTTCGCCCCGCTCGAGAGCTGGCGCGAGGAGTCGACCCAGGCGGCCATCGGCCAGACCTGGGTCATGAGCCAGCCGACGATGTACATCCGCGACTTCTTCACGACGCGCACGTGGATGAGCGATTCGACGGCGATGGCCGAAATCGCCGTCGTGGTCAAGAGCGGCGCACTCAATCCGCGCACGTCGCGCGTCTACTGCGAGCTGCTCGACCCCTCGGGCAAACAGGTGCTCTTCGACCACAAGGATTTGACGCTCGACATGCGCCGCGAGGATACGCTCCGCTTCCTGGCCTCGATTCCGAAAAACCTGCTCTGGAGCGACGAGCTCCCGACGCGCTATACGCTCCGGCTCCGCACCCAGCACGAGGGCCGTTACGGCGAATACATCGAGGCAAAGATGGGCTTCCGCACGCTCGAACAGCGCGACGGACAGCTGCTTCTGAACGGTGAGCCCGTCACGCTGCGCACGGTCGGGGTGGCCCCCTACGCTCAGCCGCAGGAGCTGGCCTCGCTGCGCGAGCAGGGCTACAACACGCTCCGCGTCAAGGCCGGCGCCGAGGTTCCGGGCTTCTACGAGACGTGCGACGAGCTGGGGCTGCTGGTCATCGCCCAGGCGCCGCTCAACACCAGCCGCAGCGGCGATTCGCGCCGCAAGGGAGGCAACCCGACCAACGACCCCGGATGGAAGAGCGCCTACATCGAACGGACGACCGACAGTTACCACACGGCGAAGCGTCATCCGTCGGTTATTGCCTTCTCGCTGGCCGAAAATTCGTCGAACGGCACCAATCTTTACGACAGCTATCTGACTATCAAAGGATTGGAGCTTGAAAGACCCGTCATATACACCGAAGCAGCCGGCGAATGGAACTCCGACAAACTGGTGACGGAATAAAAAAATGCATTTTTTTGAAAAAAATTGCGAAAAAAGTTTGGAGATATAAATTTTCGCTGTATCTTTGCACTCGCAATCAGGAAATGATTGATGCCTCTCTAGCTCAGTTGGTAGAGCACGACACTCTTAATGTTGGGGTCCAGGGTTCGAGCCC
>UQNV01000063.1 GCA_900542505.1 uncultured Alistipes sp. | reverse complement strand
AGAAGACAGGATGCGGCTCGGCAGAGTCCAATTGCGAAAACTTCGTTTTCATTTGCCTCTGCCCTCGCCTTTCGCTATCTTTAGAGAAGACAGGATGCGGCTCGGCAGAGTCCAATTGCGAAAACTTCGTTTTCATTTGTCTCTGCTCTCGCCTTTCCGTATCTTTGTACGGCGATGCCCGTGCATCGCTGCGAAAGCTCCACGTCATGTCCAGCTCCCGACTTCCCGAAAACCGCGTCGCCGATTTTTCCGATTCCGGCATCTTTTTCAAGCGTCTCCGGCCCGGTATTCCGGTCGAGCCGCTGCGCAGTACGCATCGCGACGATTACTGGCTTTTCGGGGTGGTCGAGCAGGGCGAATGCCTCTTCAGCGTCGATTTCCGCGAATGGCGCTGCCGGGCGGGCGAGGCGATGGCCGTACTGCCCGGGCAGGTTCATGTCTTTCTCCGTGGCCAATCGCTCGATGCGCTGCTGCTCTTCGTCGATGCCTCCTGTGTGTCGCGCGAGTTGCGGCTCCGGTTCGAAGAGTGGGCCGCTCACCCCGCACCCATAACTCTTCCGGCATCCTGCCGCAGGGAACTGCAGCTGCTCGGGCAACTGCTCGAAAGCTGCGGAACCGACGCCCGAACCCCCTTTCGGCGGCTGGCCCCGCGCCATCTGGCCCTTGCCGTGGCGGCATTGCTTGCCGAGGCGCTTCCCGAAGGCGAACAACCTGCCGGTGCCGCAAGGCGTCATGCCGAACTGACGGCCGCATTCCGCAACCTGCTTGCCGAGGAGCTTGGCCGCCACCACAACCCCTCCTATTATGCCGAACGGCTCCATGTTTCGCGCTCCTATCTGTGCGAGGCGGTGCGGCGGACGACCGGTCAGAGCATCAGCCGTACCATCCGCGACGAGGTGGTGCTGCGTGCCAAACGCCTGCTGGCGCATTCGGATTTGAGCGTGCGGCAGATTGCCGCCGAACTCGGATTCGACGACAGCGCCTACTTCTCGCGTCTCTTTGCGCGCGCCTCGGCCCTCAGCCCTTCGGCCTTTCGCGACAAATACCGCGGATAGTCCAGGTTTTACCCCGAATCGTGCCTCCGTCCGCCTGCGTTTTCCCGCTATCTTTGTCCCCGAGTGAACGAAAATACAAGACTTATGGATAAACGCAAAAGGATGTTTTATACCGATGCGGCTCTGGTGCCGCTCTTCCTGCTGACCCTTGTTACGGGGCTGGCCCTCCATGGTGCGGGCCATGCGCCCGGTCATGCCGACCGTCAGTTCTGGGCTCTTTTCCACCTCGTCTCGGGAGCGGCCTTCACCCTTGCGGGCCTGCTTCATGTCGGGATGCATTGGGGCTGGTACCGCACCCTGGCGAAGGGTGTCGGCAGCAAAAGCCGGCTGACCCTGCTGCTGTCGCTGCTCTTTGCGGTGGCGGTGGCCACCGGCATCGGACTGCTCCTCTCGCGCGGCGGGCACCACGCCTCGATGGGGCTCATGCACTACAAGACGGGACTCGTCATGGGGCTTGTGGCCCTTCTCCATCTGGGCAAACGGTTCCGAACGCTTCTTCGCGGTCTGAAGGGCTGTCAAGCGGTGCGTCACCCGTCGGAGGGCCCGACATCTGCCGCCGGAGGTGACGGCAGGCAGCCGAGGTAGCGGCACGGGGTGGGGAGGGGCCGTCGTGCGGCGGCCTTCTGAGGCTCCCGCGGCGGGCAACCGGTCCATTCCGGCATCACGGGGCGGGACGTCGCCAGGCCGGAACCCTGCGGTCCGGAGCGTATGTGCGACGACGGCATGAATGCCGTCGTTTTTTTGTGCACGGAGCGTTGCAATGTCGGAGAATTTTGTGTAGATTCGTGATATCAAAATGATATTACCATGAAAAACGAGAACTTTGCCTATTCCGGAAGGAAGATGCGCGGTCTTCCGATGCTTTTCGTGACGCTGGCGGTGTTGGGCGTCGGTTTGTGGATTACAATCGAGGGCAGCACGTGGCTCCATGCGTCGGTGCGCGGAGGCGGCGTTTTGCTTGCGGCGGGCATCGTGCTCTGCCTTGTGTCGATGATATTGGCCGGCGGCTTCATGCTGCTCGAACCCAACGAGGCGCGGGTGATGCTCTTCTTCGGCCAATACCGCGGAACCTTCTACGAGACGGGCTACTGGTGGGTCAACCCTTTCCTCTCGGCCAAGCAGATTTCGCTGCGGCTCCGCAACCTCAATGCCGAGCCCATCAAGGTCAACGACAAGAGCGGCAACCCCATCATGATTGGCCTGGTGCTCGTCTGGCGCATCAAGCGCGAGGAGGTCTACCGCTCCGTCTTCGAGATTGACGCGGCGCCCGCCACCCCCGGCGGCAGCGTCTCCGCAGCGACGCGCATGACGGTACTCGACCGCTTCGTCGGGGTGCAGAGCGACGCGGCGCTTCGCCAGGTGGCCGGCCTTTATGCCTACGACAATACGGGCGTTGAGACGGGCGAGCTTACGCTGCGTTCGAACAGCGAGGAGATTAACGTGCAGCTCGAGCGGACGTTGAACGACCGCCTGGCGATGGCCGGCATCGAGGTGGTTGAGGCGCGTATCAACTACCTGGCCTATGCCCCCGAAATTGCCGCCGTCATGCTGCGGCGTCAGCAGGCCGATGCCATCATCGCGGCCCGCGAAAAGATTGTCGAGGGTGCGGTCACGATGGTGCGCATGGCTCTCGAGCGCCTCTCCGACGAGGAGGTGGTCGAACTGGACGAGGAACGCAAGGCGGCGATGGTTTCGAACCTGCTCGTGGTGCTCTGCGCCGACGAGGCGGCACAGCCCGTGGTCAATGCCGGAACGTTGCACCATTGATTCCGGAGCCGATGACCAGGGGTTCCGATACGAAGAGTTTCGTGCTGCGCGTGGATGCCGCGACGATGGAGGCGCTCGAGGAGTGGGCGGCCGACGAGTTCCGCAGCATCAACGGGCAGCTGCAGTGGATTGTTGCCGATGCCCTGCGACGCAGCGGCCGCACGCCCGGGCGGCGGGGCGGTCGGGGCGCCCGTAGGGGGCAGACCGGCGGGGCGAAGCCCGATGAATCTCCCGAAGGCAAGTCTTGAAGCGTGAATCGGGGACCGGTTTCCCGCCGGAGCGGTTGCGGACCCTTGTCCGCACGCCGCTCCGGCGGGTGCTTCTGTTCTCGAAGGCGGCCGGCTTCGGCGTTTCGTGGCTCTGTTGTCGCCCTGTCGGGGAGCCTCCGGCCGGCCGAAAGAAAACAAGCGAGGGGAACAGCCGGCTGGCTGCTCCCCTCGTCTTTAGGGATGGGTGTGGTTAGTTGACCTTGCGAATCGTGCCGCTCCATACCGAACGGATGGTGTTCTTGGGCTCGGCGTCGTCCTTCATTTCGAACTGGATTTCCACCTTGCCATCCTCCAGTTCGCGGATTTCGATGGTACCCTCCGTTGCGGGCGCTCCGATGTACTGGCTGCCGCTGAAGTCGTAGTAGAGGTATGGCCACGTACCGCGCTTGACGGCGAGATTCTGGTAACCGAGGATGAATTCGCCCATCTGCGGGTTGTCGGGGTCCTTCGGCGTGGTGTAGGTGCCGACAATCGATGTGGCGCCTTCGGCCGCCAGCACGTTGAGCTGGAAGGCCTCGTCGGTGGTGTTGTTGTCCACCAGAATCTCGAATTCGGTTGCGCCCTCGTAGTAGCTCGTGTAGGTCCATACGCGGCACTCCGATGCATCCTCGGGGTTGAAAAGCACGGTCTTGTCCTCGCGCAGGATGCTCAGCCAGTCGCCTGCGGGTTTGTCGGGGGCGTTGTCGACGAACGTGACGTCGCCCATCGGATAGGTGCCCTTGATGGATACGCCCTCGGGTGTGGTGACGTCGACGATGAATTCATACTGGTTGCCCGAACGCTTCACCTCGATGGTTCCCTGCTGTGCGAAGCCGATGAGCGGCGAGGTTTCGGCCGACTCTACCTGCTGGATGTAGGTGCCGTAGTAGTAGACATATCCCATCAGGTTGAAGGTTGCACCCTGGGTGTAGGTCATCGGAGTGACGTAGTCGTTACCCGGTGAGTAGACACCTTCGGCCAGCGCCATCTCCTCCTTGCTCGAAAGCGGGGTGGAGAGCAGGTCGATGGTCATCTGGTGGCCCTTGGTCAGGATGCCGCCGTCGACGGTACCCTCCTGCAGCTTGACGGTGTAGCGGTCGCTCTCGTCTCCGGTGTATTCCCACGTGGCCCATGCCGATGTGAAGGTGACGTTGACCGGCTGGCTGATGACCGGCATGCCGCCCGACGGGTCGGTACGGTCGACGAAGGTCAGCTCGCCCTCGTAGGTGAACGTGAAGTTCTCCTCCGTGTTGCCCATGATGAAGGCGCCTTCGATGACGTAGCCGTCTGCCGTGTAGCGCACCTCGATGGTACCCTCGACGGGCTTGCGGTAGGTGATGGAGCCGTCGTCACTCTTCAGACGCGCCCAGGTGTAGTCCGGGTTGGCCGTGCGCGAGGTCGTGCCGCTCTTGAGCGTGTAGACTCCGTCGGGCAGTACGGCTGCCGAAGCGTCCTTGCTGGCCGGACCGTAGAGGTCGAGATAGAGAATCATGCCGGCTTCGGTCGGAATCTGCTCGCCCTGGTCGTTCAGCTCGAAGGGAACGTCGCTCAGTCCGATGTAGTAGTTTGCCGAGCCGTCGCTGCCCGGTCCGGCCTGGTAGGCCGCCTCGGTCACCTGGTCCAGCGGGAAGTTCTCGCCGGCCGACGGGTCGGGTTCGGGTTCGCCCTGCGTCTCGCTCACGCAGCGGACCGAACATCCTGCCGCGCGGTTGGAGTTGCTCTGCGGATTGAGGTAGGAGGGGAGGAAGTTGAGCATGTAGGAGTAGTGCTCCTGCGTCGGGGTCGAGGTCCAGTAGGAGGCCTGTCCGCCCACGAAGCTCCAATAGCCCGAGGCGGCGCCCCGGTTGCCGGCGGCGGGGTAGTAACCCAGCAGCGCGTGACGTCGTCCGAACGCCACCTCATCGTAGATGAAGTTGGCCTCGTTGACACCCTTCCAGCTGCCGTTGCGCGGTACGCGCCATCCCGGAGGACAGGGGTCGAAGAGGGTCTTGCCGCCGTCGGAGGCCGTCTCCCACATCCGGTTGTTCTTGCCCGAGCCGTCGGCCGTCAGCCAGTCGTAGTAGTCGTCGCCGATGCGGGTGCCGTAGTAGAACGTGGTGGGGTTTTCGACGGCATTCTGCAGGTTGGCGGCAACCGTGACCTGCTCGTTGGTGAAGAGCGTGGAGGTGGCGGCGCCCGTTGCGTCGTAGACCGTGATGTCGTTCAGGTCGTTCCATCCCTCTCCCGAGGGGAAGGGGTCCTTGCGGCCCCACTGGTAGACGAAGCCTTTGGCCGACCCCGCTTCGTCGTAATCATCGCTCAGAGCACCCAGGTTGCGGGTCATCCAGCTCAGTCCGTTGAGCTTCGGCGCCCCCGACGACGGGTCGTAGTCGGTTACCCCAGATATGCCAGCTCCAGAGTATCTTGCCGCTTCCGTCGCGAACGGCGACAACGGCGTTGCCCTGCTGCTCGCCGACACTGAAGTGCACGCGTCCCTGCTCGAGCCGGATGTTGGAGAGCAGTGCGGGGGAGTCCTGCCACAGCAGTTCCGCCGCGGCGGGTGCGAGCCGGGTGGCAGAGAACGCTTCGGTCGAAACGCCGTTGCCCATTACGGTTGCGTCGAACGAATAGTCGCCCGCTCGATGCACCATGTAGCAGTTGGCGTTGCCCGCGGCGCTCAGGTCATTTCCTTGGGCAGGGGGAGGCGTGGGGTTGGTGTCGTCTTTTGCACAGCCGGTTGCAAGCATCGTTGCAGCAGCGGCCAGAAGCAGCAGCAATCGTTTCATAAAGGTAATTTTTTTAAGGGTTTCGTTGTGATGGGGTTTGTTGGGGTGGTCGCTTTGGACCATTAGGGCGTCGTTTCTGTTCTGTTGTTTTTTCTGTTTTTTAAGGTTTCTTGTATGAAAATTTAATAAATCTGTCTCTTATACACATCTCCGAGCCCAC
>UQNV01000062.1 GCA_900542505.1 uncultured Alistipes sp. | reverse complement strand
CGAGATCCTGAGATGTCTCGTGGGCTCGGAGATGTGTATAAGAGACAGATGTAGCGCTGGATGGTACGCTTGACCGGACGTGCTCCGTAGAGCGGGTCGTAACCGGCCGTGGCCACCCACTTGCGCGCTGCCGCCGTGTATTCGAGCTGGATGCCGTTCTCCTCGAGCATCCGGCGCACATGGGAGAGCTGGATGTCGACAATCCGCTCGATGTCGGCACGCGTCAGCGGCTCGAACATCACAATCTCGTCGATACGGTTCAGGAACTCGGGCTTGAGCTGCTGCTTGAGCAGTTCGATGACCTCGCGGCGCGTCTTCTCGACGACCTCCTCGGAGAGCTTCTCCCCGTCGAATGCCGAGGCGAAATTCTCCTGGATGACCTGCGAGCCCATGTTCGACGTCATGATGATAATCGTGTTGCGGAAATCGACCGTACGTCCCTTGTTGTCGGTCAGACGACCGTCGTCGAGCACCTGCAGCAGGATGTTGAAGACATCGGGATGGGCCTTCTCGATTTCATCGAGCAGCACCACCGAGTAGGGCTTGCGCCGCACGGCTTCGGTGAGCTGGCCGCCCTCGTCGTAACCGACGTATCCCGGAGGCGCACCGACCAGACGCGAGACGCTGTGACGCTCCTGATACTCGCTCATGTCGATACGCGTCATCATCGTATCGTCGTTGAAGAGGAACTCGGCCAGCGCCTTCGCCAGCTCGGTCTTGCCCACACCCGTCGTACCGAGGAAGATGAACGAGCCAATCGGCTTGCGCGGGTCGTTCAGTCCGGCACGCGAGCGGCGCACGGCATCGGAGATGGCGGCAATGGCCTGCTCCTGACCGACGACACGCTTGTGGAGCTCCTCCTCCATGTGGAGCAGCTTCTCGCGCTCGGAGGCGAGCATGCGCTGTACGGGAATGCCCGTCCAACGCGAAACCACCTCGGCGATGTCCTGGGCGTCGACCTCCTCCTTAATCATCGCATCGCCGCCGGCCGAAGCCAGACGGAACTCCTCCTGCAGGGTCGCAATGCGCTTCTCAGCCTCCTGAATCCGGCCGTAGCGGATTTCGGCCACACGGCCGTAGTCGCCCTGGCGCTCGGCCTGCTGCGCCTCAATCTTCAGACGCTCGATTTCGTCCTTGTCGGCCTGGATTTTCCGGAGCAGGTCGCGCTGGCCCTGCCACTTGGCCCGCAGTTCGGAATCCCTGGCCTTCAGTTCGTCGATTTCATGCGTCAGCGACTCGACGCGCTCCTTGTCGTTCTCGCGACGGATGGCCTCACGCTCGATTTCGAGCTGACGCATACGACGCTCGAGCGTATCGATTTCCTCGGGCATCGAGTTCATCTCGAGCCGCAGCCGCGAGGCGGCCTCGTCGACCAGGTCGATGGCCTTGTCGGGGAGGAACCGCGAGGTGATGTAACGCGTCGAGAGCTCGACGGCCGCCACAATCGCCTCATCCTTGATACGCACCTGATGGTGGTTCTCGTAGCGCTCCTTCAGGCCGCGGAGAATCGAGATGGCATCCTCGCGCGAAGGCTCGTCGACCATCACCTTCTGGAAACGGCGTTCGAGCGCCTTGTCCTGCTCGAAATACTTCTGGTACTCGTCGAGCGTCGTGGCACCGATGGTGCGCAGCTCGCCGCGCGCCAGCGCCGGCTTGAGGATGTTGGCCGCATCCATCGCGCCCGACGACTTGCCCGCACCGACCAGCGTATGAATCTCGTCGATGAAGAGCAGGATTTCGCCGTCGCTCGAGACGACCTCCTGCACGACCGCCTTCAGACGCTCCTCGAACTCGCCCTGATACTTCGCGCCGGCAATCAGCGCACCCATGTCGAGCGAGTAGATGACCTTCGACTTGAGGTTCTCGGGCACATCGCCGTCGACAATGCGGTGGGCAATGCCTTCGGCGATGGCCGTCTTGCCGACACCGGCCTCACCGACCAGAATCGGGTTGTTCTTCGTACGGCGCGACAGAATCTGCAGCACGCGGCGAATCTCCTCGTCACGGCCGATGACCGGGTCGAGCTTTCCGGAGCGAGCCTGCTCGTTGAGGTTGACGGCATACTTGCCCAGTGCGTCGAACTCCTGCGAGGAGGTCTGCGAGTCGACCGTCGCCCCCTTGCGGAAGGTGCGGATGGCCTCGATGAGCTCCTTCTCCGAAGCGCCGTGGCGCTTGAGCAGCTCGGAAACCTGGCCTCGCTCGGCAACGAGCGCCAACAGCAGGTGCTCGACCGACGCATACTTGTCGCCGAAATTCTTCGTAAAATCTACGGCGCGCTGCACGACCTTCGACGTATCCTGCGCAAAGTACTGCTCGCTGCTGCCCTGCACCCTCGGAAGCGATGCCAGCAGGCGGTTCGTCTCATCGCGCAACATCTTGACATTGACCCCCACGCGACCCAATAGGAAGGTCGACAGGGCGTTCTCTTCGCGTATCAGCACGCTCAGCAGGTGCACCGGCTCCACGGCCTGCTGCCCCCGCTCCTGTGCAAGAGTGATTGCACTCTGCAATGCCTCCTGCGCCTTGATGGTTAAAGTGTTGATATTCATATTGCGTATTTTTTAGTTTCAACGTTCGACCCTACTCACCGCAAAACGCCTGCCACGACGAAAAAAAGGACAAGGCGTCACACCCGAAGCCGGAAATGTCACATCCTGTCACATTTTGTCACTCTTTGTCACGACACGGCTGCCACACCGCCGCCAAAATGGCGCGCCGACATCCGCCGAGCCCTCCCCCGTCGGAGCAACAGCCCGAGTCCCGGGCCGGGCATTACAGATATATAAAAAGGAGGAGGGCCGAAGCCCTCCCCCGCAAAACGGAAGCGGCGCCATGGCATCAGCACGCCGCCGCATACGGCATCACCTGCTCCGACAACCGGCACCGGCCTGACGGTCCCCTCCGGAACACGACCAGAACGTCGCCCAGGCATCGCCAGGCATCGCCGGCACCGACAGCCGGCTGCGCTCAGTTGCCCCGGTAGGTCGCGTAGCCGTTGGCCGACATCGTGATGGGGATGTGGTAATGCCCCTCGCCCTCGATGCGGAAGGTCACCTCGACCCAGGGATAAATCGAGCGGAGCCCCTGGCTCTCGAAATAGGGTTCGGTCTCGAACCGCAGCCGGTAGACTCCGTCGTTCGGCTGTCCGACGGGAAGCAGGTCAGCCACCCGACCGTTGGCATCGGTCCGCCGTTCGGCCACCCCGAGCCAGCCTCCGTCGGCCTGCCGCTCCTCGAGCACCACCCGCACGCCCCGTGCAGGCTCGCCCCGCGAAATGTCCAACATGTGGGTACTCAGCTGGAAGGTCGGCTCCGCAGCCCATGCACTCCCGACACACAGCAGCGCCAGCAATGCCGACGCCATAATTCGAATCACGCGCATAACTCACCAATTTTGTTTAACGGGTTGAACAATCCGAGGCGGGCACCCGCATGCAGCCATCCACCGAGGCCATCCTCTCGGGGCTAAAATAGGAATAATATTTCAAACCGCCGCCGCCCGGCAGGCGGAACGTCACGCCCCTGCCCGAAGGACGCAGCCCGGAGAAATGGTTCTATCGAATCGAATTTGCATACAAAATGAATAATTTAGGCGAAATTTTACACATTTTTTCACACAATAAGACATTTTTCATCTAATTTTGCATCCCGATTAAACCCCCTTCTACCCATGGCCCAAAATGCGAATGAACTCACCCTCGGGTTCAATTCTTTCGTTGCATATCTGCAATACCGTATGCAGCGGCTCAAGAAACACTACTATGCCTATGTCTCGCCGCTGAAACTGACCTCCGAGCTCTATCGCGAGAAACTGGGCCGCGTCCCCGACCTGCACCATCCGAAGACCTTCAACGAGAAGGTGCTCTGGCTGAAACACTTCTCCGACACGTCGCGCTGGACGCAGCTGGCCGACAAATACCGCGTGCGCGAATATGTCGAGCAGTGCGGCCTGGGCTGGATGCTCAACGAACTCTATGCCGTATGGGAGCGTCCCGAAGAGATTGATCTCACGCTGCCGCAGCTCCAGGGCCGCGAATTCGTGCTGAAGACCAACAACGGCTGCGGCGACGTCATCCTGGTCTCGGACGCCCGCACGGCCGACCTGAAGTCGATTCGCCACAAGATGAAACGGGCGCTCCGCTACCACTACGGATTCAAGAGCGCCGAGCACCACTACATGTTCATCAAGCCCTGCATCATCGCCGAAAAGATGCTCCACGAGAACCCCGCGCTGAGCTGTTCGCTCATCGACTACAAGTTCTTCTGCCTCGACGGCGAGCCCTGCTACTGCATGGTCTGCTACGACCGCCAGGGACACGGCGGGTTCAACACCTGCCTCTACGACGCCCACACCTGGGAACCGCTCAACCACTACATCAACCCTTCGCACTACAAGCAGGGGCAGCGACAGATTCCCCGCCCGGCATCGCTCGACCGGATGCTCGACGCCGCCCGCCGTCTCTCCCACGGCTTCCCCGAGGTGCGCGTCGACCTCTACGAAATCGACGGACGCCCCGTCTTCGGCGAACTCACCTTCACCTCGGCGGCAGGCACCAGCCCCCGCTTCACCGAGGAGTTCCAGCGGATGATGGGCGACCGGATTACGCTGCCCGAGGAGGCGCTGCCGAACCGCATGCCCACGGGATTCGTCCTCTTCCGCCACCCCGAGCGGTCGGGCTCCGAGGCCTGACACCGGGCGACGGAGGGCGGCACGCCTGAAAGAACCGGACGCCGGGCACCGAATCCGGGAAGGAGGGAGGTGCGAATCCGCCGAACTTTTCCCGACTTCGGAGCAGATAGCATGCGTCGCGGCAAAAAACTCATGCAAGCATGACTTTTTGCGCGCGACTTTCACTATCTTTGCTGCATCATGAGTGATTTCATCGTCAGCGCACGCAAATACCGCCCCGCGACCTTCGCTTCGGTCGTCGGGCAAAAGCATATCACCTCCACGCTCCGCAACGCCATCGAACGGGGTCAGCTGGCCCATGCCTACCTCTTCTGCGGCCCGCGCGGCGTGGGCAAAACCACCTGCGCCCGCATCTTCGCCAAGGCCATCAACTGCCTGCACCCCCAGGGTGCCGAGGCGTGCAACGAATGCGAATCGTGCCGCTCGTTCAACGAGGGGCGTTCGCTCAACATCCACGAACTCGACGCCGCGTCGAACAACTCGGTGGAGGATATCCGCACGCTCATCGACCAGGTGCGCATCATCCCGCA
This sequence comes from uncultured Alistipes sp., assembly GCA_900542505.1. GTDB lineage: Bacteria > Bacteroidota > Bacteroidia > Bacteroidales > Rikenellaceae > Alistipes > Alistipes stercorigallinarum. The sequence goes on along the minus strand of UQNV01000062.1, from coordinate 858 downwards.
GGTGGGACGCTACTCGGTCTTCATCATCGACGAGGTCCACATGCTCTCGGCCGCGGCCTTCAACGCCTTCCTGAAGACGCTCGAAGAGCCCCCCGCCCATGCGATTTTCATCCTCGCCACCACCGAAAAGCACAAAATCATCCCGACGATTCTCTCGCGCTGCCAGATTTACGACTTCAACCGCATCCGCGTCGAGGACGGCGTCGAATACCTTCGCTACATCGCCTCGCAGGAGGGCATCGCCTACGACGAGGAGTCGCTCAACCTCATCGCCCAGAAGGCCGACGGCGGCATGCGCGACGCCCTGTCGATGTTCGACAAGGCGGTTTCGTTCTGCGGCACGACGCTCCGCTATCCCGAAGTGGCCCAGACGCTCAACGTACTGGACTACGACACCTATTTCGGAGTCACCGAGATGCTCCGCGCGGGCAACTACGTCGAGACGCTGGTCACCTTCGACCAGGTGCTCGGCCGCGGTTTCTCGGGTCAGACCTTCATGGCGGGACTCAACCGCCACATGCGCGACCTGCTGATGGCCAAGCGTCCCGAGACGCTGCGGCTGATTGAGATGACCGGCACGCTGCTCGAACGATACCGCGCGCAGGCGGAGGCCTGCAGTGTCGAGTTCCTCTTCGGAGCCATCTCCATTCTGACGGAGCTCGACGGAAAAATCCGGCAGTCGTCCAACCAGCGGCTGCTTGTCGAGCTGGGCCTGATGAAAATCGCAGGTCTCGGCCAAAAAAAAAATGACCCCCTGACCCCCGACAGCTACCCGTTGCCGGAAATCGACGCCGCATCGGCCCGCCGGAGCACTCCGACGACCCCGACCCCCGCTCCGGGGGAGCCGTCGCCGACGAC
>UQNV01000061.1 GCA_900542505.1 uncultured Alistipes sp. | reverse complement strand
TACGAGATCCTGAGATGTCTCGTGGGCTCGGAGATGTGTATAAGAGACAGCCAGCAGCCATCCGGGGCTCGATTCGCTCTTTACGGAGGCCGAAATGCGGCAAATCCGTGCCGAGATTGACGCCCGCTGCGATTCGCTGGGCAAGGATTCGCTGCTCACCTCGGAGCTCTTCTGGGCGATGCGCCCCTACCTGGACCGCCTCCACTACGAAGACCCCCACTACCGGATTCTGATACCGACCATCGCCGACCCCGAGGTCTACACCCGCCGCGACCTGCGGCGCTTCGAGCGGACGCTGCCCACCCCGGGTTTCAGCCTGCTGCAAATCAACGACACGCTCATCGTCGACCGCTCGCTCGACCCGGCCTTCCGGCGCGGCGACCAGGTGACGGCCATCAACGGCGTACCGGCGGCCGAATACCTCAAGTACGGCTACGACGACCGCTACACGTATCCCATTACGCTCATGGGGCGCTACTTCTACAGCCATGTCGTCGACCGCTTCCGCATCGAGCTCCTGCGCGACGGCCGGCCGATGGTCATCGAAACCCCCGGCATGCCGAACGCCCGAACGCTGTTCCTCCTCACGCGCGCCGAGGAGCTGGACCGCAGCATCCGCACCTGGCCCGAGGCGGGCTGCGGCTACATCGCCATCCCCGAATTCTTCCCCAACAACAACCGGCTGATTCGCATCCTCCACCGGACGCTCCGCGACTTCCGCCGGCAGGGGCTGACGGACGTGATTCTCGACCTGAGGCGCAACACCGGCGGCAACGGCCACAACTTCGACCGGCTCCTGTCCATCTTCATCGACAAGCCCGTTGTGGAGTACTGCACCGGGCAGTGGGTCAAGGCATCGGAGAGGTCGATGCCCTACTACGACTTTCTGACCGAGGAGATGCTCGGTCAGACCGTGCCGCTGCCCGAGGGGGAGTTCGTCCGCTCGTTCCCGACCATCCCCGCGATGCATGTCGACGGGCTCCGGTTCTACGTGCTCGTCGGACGCGACACGGGCTCGATTGCCGCCTCGTTCGTCAACATGCTCCAGTACCACGGCGCCGCCCTGCTGGCCGGCGAGCCGCTGCGGCGCAACGCCCTCAAGTACGGCGAGGTGGTCAACGGAGGTATTCTCCTTCCGACGAATCTCTACCAGGGGGCCGTCTCGACGGTGCGCATCGACGAGCGGACGCGCGCCGTCGACGGGGTCGTGCAGCCCGATATCCCCATCCCGTGCATCGCCGCGGAGTACCTCTCGGGGCGCGACGGCCAGCTCGACCGCCTGCTGGCCATCATCCGCGAGCGCAACGGCCGCTGAGCGGCAGGCGGCCGCAGCCCCATACGCAAAGAAGGCCGTACCGGTGTCCGGTACGGCCTTCTCTATGGCCTGTTGCCTCGCGCAATGACGCGTTGCGGGATGCGGGATGCGGGATGCGGAATGCGCCGGGCGCTCCTCCCCGCTACTTCAGCACCCGCTCCACATATTCGCGGTAGTCCTTCACCACGGGGCGGTAGTCGTCGTCCTCGAACAGGGGCGCCGAAATGAGGAAGTCGGCCGACGAGCGGTTGATGGCCGTCGGCACGTTGTAGAGCGTCGCCAGACGCAGCAGCGCCTTGACATCGACATCGTGCGGCTGGGCCGACATCGGGTCCCAGAAGAAAATCAGCGCGTTGATTTTCCCGTCGGCAATGAGCGAACCCAGCTGCTGGTCGCCGCCCAGCGGGCCCGACTTGAGCAGCGTGATGTGGAGCCGCGTCCGCTCGGTCTCGTCGCCGTGCTCCCACTGATGGTCCAAAAGGGTCCGTTCCACCATCTTGCCCGTCGTTCCGGTGCAGACAAGGTGATGCTCGCTCAACTTCCCGGAGTTCCAGTCCACCCACTCCGCCAGGTCACGTTTCATGTTGTCGTGCGCAACCAGCGCCAATACCTTTTTCTTCTTCTCCATAGGACTCTTGCTCTTGTTGTGCGGAGCCGTCGGGCCCGCACGTAATTCACTTCGTTCGGTCCGCACTACCCTGCCGACAGGCGTCAAGTATCCCCCGTACAGCTGCGAACCGGATACAAAGATAAACGATAAAGGGGTTGCATGGTGCGCCGCGGCACAAAATTCATGCAATCTTATTCGCGCACCGTCTCCGGGGGCTACCATCGCATGGAACAAAAAGGCCCCGCAGGAACACCTGCGGGACCATTCCATGCCGGAAGCCTCCGGGCCTTACTCCTGCTGAGCCTGCTCCTGTTCGGGAAGTTTGAACTCCGTAAAGCCGGCACCGAGCAGGATGTTGTACCACGAAACGCATTTCTTGATGTCGGAGACATGCACCCGCTCGCGGTCGTACTCGGGAAGCACCTCGGCAAAGAAGGCCTTGAGTGCCTCGGGCGATTCGCGATGGCTGATGGCCTCCTTGCCGCCCGTGTGGGCATAGATGCGGGTGAAGACCTCGGCCAGCGGAATGTCGTCGCCTTCGGTAAACATCGATATCTCGGTCAGGGCGCTGACACGCGACGTTGCCGAAGCGTTCGAACGCTTGCCGTCGAGCAGCGACTCGACAATCACACCGCGCGTGGACTGCGCCACATATTTGTAAAGTCCGGGCTGGCCCGAGATGGCCAGAATATCCTTCAATTCCATAATTGATTGAAAAGTTGAGTGTTTAGAAGTTTCTTCAGAAAAAAGCTACTCGATAGGCTCTTCGGGTTCGATACCGCCACTGTCACCGTTGGACTCGACCGTCACCGTATACTCCTGCGGATAGCTCGCCGACACCACGGCAAAGGGGCTGATGGTCCAGATATAGAACGATACCTTCGAGCCAACCGGCTGTGCGGGGATTTCGCCCTGATAGATGGCATAGGTCAACAAACGGTCGTGCTCGTATTCATACTCCGAGGCTATCTTCTCGGCCCCGGGGACATAGCCCTCGCTGGGAGTCTCCACCTCGCTCTGGTCGACCGTATAGCGAATCATCGCCAGGTAGAGCCGATAGGGATTCTCGAGCGTGGCATTCACCACCACGGGCTGGTCGGCGGCGATGGGTGACGACGGATTCTTGCCCTTCGACCAGAATACGATACCATCGATGGTAGTCGGGGTCTTGTACTCCGGACCCTCCTTATGCTCTTCATTGCATGCCGTCATCGAGGCGGCTGCCATGGCGACAAGCGCCAGGAACAAAAGTTTTCTCATTGTCGAATCGTTTTGATTGAATTAACCGGAAGTTTTATCCTACCTTGCTTTATTCCTGCTTTACGTGCACATCCATCTGCGGGAAGGGGAAGTTGATGCCGCGGGCCGGCAGTTCCTTGTAGAAACGCTCGTTGTTCTCGAAGAAGACGTCCCAGTAGTCGGCATTGAGCGTCCAGGCCCGCACCGAAAGATTCACCGAGCTGTCGGCCAGCGCAGCCACCCACACCACGGCGGCGGGCTCCTTCAGCACGCGCGCATCGGCATTGAGGATGTCGAGAATCGCTGCCCGAGCCACATCGACATCGTCGCCGTAGGAGATGCCGACGGTCCATTCGACACGGCGCTGTTCGGCCGTCGAGTAGTTGTCGATGATGGCCGTGGCGATGGAGTTGTTGGGGATGTAGATGGTCTGGTTGTCGGTGGTGGTGATGACCGTCGAGAAGAGCTTGATTTCGCGCACCGTACCCGACTGTCCCTGGGCCGAGATGTAGTCGCCCACGCGGTAGGGCTTCATCAGCAGAATCATCACGCCGCCCGCAAAGTTCTGGGCCGTTCCGCTCAGCGCCATACCGATGGCCAGCGTGGCGGCCGAGAAGAGGGCGATGAGCGAGGTGACGTTGACACCGAGTGTCTGGACCACAATCATCAGCAGGATAAGCGAGAAGACGATGCGCACCGTCTTGCGGAGGAACACCCTCAGCGAGGTGTCGACCTTGCGCCGCTCGAATGCGGCGTCGAGCAACTTCACCAGACGGTGCACAATCCAGCGGCCGATGAAGTAGATAGCCAGCGCAATGACGATTTTGATGGCCACCCAGAGCAACTCCGAAGCCATGTTGCGCAGGAACTCGTTGAAGTCGAAATCGGCCAGTTTGCGGACCGTCTCCGCAAACTTGGCCTTCTGCACGCTGTCGGGCAGGATAAGCGGCGCGGGCGTTTCAGCCGCAACCGCCGAGAATATGCTGTAAAAAGGCCACATGAGTCGTATGCTTCCCTCTAAAAGTTTGTGCCGGCAAAAATAGCCAAAAAACAGATATTTTACTAACTTTGTTACGAATTTACGGAAAAAGTCCTTTCAGACGATGAAAAACAACGTGGAAATCATCCAGATAAACATCTCCGGCGAAGACAAGCCGGGCATGACCTCCTCGCTCACCGAAATCCTCGCCCGCTACGACGCCTTCATCCTCGACATCGGACAGGCCAACATCCACCAGTCGCTCACGCTGGGCATCCTCTTCATGACCACCTCCGACAAGTCGGGAAACATCATGAAGGAGCTGCTCTTCAAGAGTTCGGAGCTCGGCGTCATGATTCGCTTCACCCCCATCTCCGAGGAGAACTACAACGACTGGGTGGGCCGTCAGGGCAAGAACCGCTACATCATCACGCTGCTGGGCCGCACCGTCACCGCTCGCCACATCGCCGAGGTGACCCGCGTCGTGGCCGAGCAGGGGCTCAACATCGACGCCATCAAGCGTCTGACGGGACGCATGCCGCTCGAACGCGACGACCGCGCCGCCAAATCGTGCATCGAACTCTCGGTCCGCGGCTCGCTCACCGACGAGCAGAAGAGCACCATGCAGGAGCGTTTCATGAACCTCTCGGAAATCGGGCTCGACGTCTCGTTCCAGAAGGACGACATCTACCGCCGCAGCCGCCGTCTGATATGCTTCGACATGGACTCGACGCTCATCGAGACGGAGGTCATCGACGAACTGGCCGACCGTGCCGGCGTAGGCGACAAGGTTCGTGCCATAACCGAAAGCGCCATGAGGGGCGAAATCGATTTCCGCGAAAGTTTCACCCAGCGCGTCGCCCTGCTCCGGGGGCTCGACGTCTCGGTCATGCAGGACATTGCCGAGCATCTGCCCATCACCGAGGGGCTCGAGCGCATGATGACCATCCTCAAGCGCGTGGGTTACAAGACGGCCATCCTCTCGGGCGGTTTCACCTACTTCGGCAACTACCTCCGCCAGAAATACGGCTTCGACTACGTCTATGCCAACGAACTGGAGATTGTCGACGGCAAGCTCACGGGCCGCTACGCCGGCGAAATCGTCGACGGACGCCGCAAGGCAGAGCTGCTGCGGCTGCTCTGCCAGTTCGAGAAAATCAACATCGCGCAGTCGGTTGCCGTGGGTGACGGCGCCAACGACCTGCCGATGCTCAACCTCGCGGGTCTGGGCATCGCCTTCCATGCCAAACCCAAGGTGAAGGCCACGGCCCGCCAATCCATCTCGACCATCGGACTGGACGGCATCCTCTACTTCCTTGGGCTGAAGGATTCCCGAATCGAAGAATAGCCATGTTCCGACAGCTGCTCCCCGCACTCCTGCTCTCGGTACTTCCACTGGCAAACGGGTGCTACGACTCGCACTTCGGTCAGACGGGCGAAGCTCCGGGCGAAGGGTCGCCCAACGCCTCGCTGGCCGACATCCGCGCACGCTTTACGGGCCAGCCCGTCGTCGTCGAAGGCGACATCCGCGTGGCTGGCCGCGTGACGACGAGCGACCGGGCCGGCAACTTCTACCGCACGCTCTGCATCGAGGATGCAGGTGCGGCGCTTGAGGTGATGGTCGGGCTGGACCACCTCCACAACGACTATCCGCCCGGAAGCCTGCTGCTGGTCCGTCTCCGCGGGTTGACCCTCGGGGAGCAGTTCGGAGTGCTCCAGGCGGGAGGCCCGGCCGAGCCCGGCAGCGGATATGCCACCGGATTCCTCGGCTCGAAAGCGGCCGCCGATGCGGCAGTCGTACGGCTCGGCGGAGGCGTGCCGCCCGAAGCGGCGGCAACGACCATTCCCGAACTCGCCCCGTCGATGTGCGGCACGCTCGTCCGCATCCCCGACGTGGAGCTGTTCGGAGAGGAGGCGCCGGTGGCATGGGCCGGATACCATCGCTTCGCCGACGCGCAGGGCAACCTCATCCGAACCTACGTACGCACCTATGCCGACTTCGCCGGAGCATCGATACCCGAAGGGCGGGGCTCGCTGACCGGCATTTTGCAGCAGGACGGCACGGCCGCCGACCGATACATACTCAAACTGAGGGATGAAACGGATTTTTGGCTGGCTGAGTAGCCTCCTCATTGCGGGAGCCTGCAACACCTCGACCGTGCCGACCTACGAGCCTCAGCCCGACGAGGCCGTCACGAGCATCGCCCACCTGAAAACACGCTGCACAGGCCACTCGCTGACGCTCACGCAGGATATCCGCCTGCACTGTGTCGTCACGGCCAACGACCACTACGGGGAGTTCGACCACGAACTTGTCGTCGCCGACCCGAGCGGAGGCATCGAAATCGAGGTCGACGCCACGGAGCTCTACCGCATCTGCCCGCTCGACACCGAATTCACGCTCTACTGCAACGGCCTGGCACTGGGCAACTACGGCGGGAAAATCCTGCTGGGAGTGCCTTCCGGCGGAACCTACGTCGTGGACCGCATTCCCGAATCGGAACTGGGCCGTTATCTGCGCCGCGACGATGCCGGAGAGCTGCGGCGCGAATACACGCTGCACACCTTCTCCGAAATCTCCATGCGCGACGTCGACACCTACGTCCGCTTCGACAACGTGCGCTTCACCGCAACCGGCAACTGGTGCGACGTGGACTCCCTGACGGGAAAGCCCGTCACCACCGAACGGCTCATCGCCGACCCCGAGGGCGCAACCTTCAGCGTCCGCACGCTCGGCTCGGCCCACTATGCAAACGAGCCCCTGCCCGTAGGCAGAGGCTCGCTGTGCGGAATCATCGACTATTTCAACGGGAAGTTCTCATTGCGCGTCACCAACCGCGAATTCGTCGGCTTCGGCGACACCCGACTCAACGGTGGAGCGCCTCCCAGAGCATGTCCTTCAGACGCTGAATGTTCAGCCCCGTCACCGACGAAATGAAGACCGAAGGAATGCCTTCGGGCAGGTGGGGCTGCATCTGTCCGAGCAGCTCCTCGTCGAGCATGTCGCACTTGGTGACGGCCAGCAGCCGCTCCTTGTCAAGCAGCTCGGGGTTGTACTGCGTCAGCTCGCCGAGCAGAATCTCGTAATCGCGGCGGATGTCGTCGCTGTCGGCCGGAATCATGAAGAGCAGCACCGAATTGCGCTCGATATGGCGCAGGAAACGCGTACCGAGGCCGCGGCCTTCATGCGCCCCCTCGATAATACCCGGGATGTCGGCCATGACGAACGACTTGCCGTCGCGCACCTCGACGATACCCAGGTTGGGTTCGAGCGTCGTGAAGGCGTAGTTGGCGATTTTGGGCTTGGCGGCCGAAACGACCGAGAGCAGGGTCGACTTGCCGGCGTTGGGGAATCCCACCAGGCCCACGTCGGCCAGCACCTTCAGCTCAAGGATGAAGGCCCCCTCGGCACCCTCCTCGCCCGGCTGCGCATAGCGGGGCGCCTGGTTGGTCGCCGTCTTGAAGTGCCAGTTGCCCAGACCGCCGCGGCCACCCTTGAGCAGCACGAGCCGCTCGCCGTCGGCCGTCACCTCGCCGACGAGTTCACCCGTCTCGGCGTTGCGCGCTACGGTGCCCAGCGGCACGGGAATGACGATATCCTTGGCATCCTTGCCCGTCGAGCGGGCCCCCGAGCCGTTGCCGCCGTCCTCGGCGAACTGGTGGCGCTGGTACTTGAGGTGGATGAGCGTCCAGTACTGGCTGTCGCCCTGCAGCACGATGCTGCCTCCGCGGCCGCCGTCGCCGCCGTCCGGCCCGCCGAATGCAACGAACTTCTCGCGCCGGAAATGGGCCGAACCCGCACCGCCGTGACCCGAGCGGGCGAAGATTTTCACGTAGTCTACAAAATTGGAGCCTGCCATAAATTTCCGATTTTCGGCCTCAAAGATACGAAAATTTCAGAAAACCCCGCATCGGGGGCCGCCGCCGACACGCACGCATCAGTTGAAGGCCCAGACAAAGGCGTTGAGGTAGGTTGCGAAGAGAAGCCAGAGCAGATAGGGGATGAAGAGCCACGCCGAAGGTCTGCATCCGCGCCAGGCGACGACCGTATAGGCGAGAACCAGCAGGTCGAGCAGGACGATGTCGACGAGTCCCGCCGCAGGATTGCGCATGCGGAAAAACAGAAGGCTCCACAGGAAGTTGGCCGCCAGCTGCACGACCCACAGCGCAACGAGCGCCGCCCGTCCGGGCACGGCCCTGCGGCGTGCGAGCACCACTCCGAGCGAGATGCCCATGCAGATGTAGAGAATGCCCCAGGCAACGGGGAATGCCAGCGCCGGAGGCGTGAGGGGCTGTCTCTTATACACATCTCCGAGCCCACGAGACATCTCAGGATCTCGT
>UQNV01000060.1 GCA_900542505.1 uncultured Alistipes sp. | reverse complement strand
CTCTCTCAAAGCGGGTGCAAAGATAAAGACTTTTTTAGCTTTTTTACAAACTTTTTAAAGATTTTTTTGAATATTTTTTTGCCGAATTCACAACAGCACTGTAAATCTGCAATTTACATTTCAGCCGAAAACTCAGCCCTCAGGGGGCCGCAGGCGAATAATACCCCTCGGGCGGGCCGGCGGACAACTCCCCCACGCACGGACTTCCGACAGCAGGAGCTCCGAAAGGCGGTTCGCCACCCCCGAAAGGAGGGGTGATTTTCCCGAAAAAAGTTCGGACGAAGGGCTCCTCGGACCGAAAAAAGCGGCTCCGACGGAGACAGAAACAACAGAAAGCGGGAAGACGAGCCCTCCGGAGAGGAGCTGTTCGCCCCTCTTTTTTTTCGAAAAAAGAGGAGGAAAATCTTGCAGGGAGACCGAACCGCCCGAAGATTCAGCCCCCTGAAGGAGGCAGGCAGCCTCCAGAGGGCGAAACGCCGAGACGGATTCGGCCTCGACGCAGGACAAAAACGGAGGCGGAGGCCCTTATATATATAAGGTATGGTCCGAAGCCCCCGAAACGGCCTCGCCGAATCGGGCGAAACCGGAGCTCCGCCGAGAGAAAAGCCACAAAAAAAGCTCCGCAAAGGCAGAGCTCAGAGGCCGAAGAGGGCAAAAAAGGACGAACGACCGGCGGCGGAGCGCTAACGGATGTCGAGCCCCATGATGTAGTCGTTCATGTAGTAGCCGTTGCCGATGGGGAAGTCCCCTTCGCGCAGTTTGCGCATCCCCATCCGCTCGTAGAAGTGCAGCGCCCGGTTGTGGCGGTTGACATTGAGCTCCATGCGGCAGGGCGCCGGATGCTCGCCGCGGATGTGGTCGACCGCCTGGCGGAAGAGCGCGGCACCCACACCCCGCCCCTGGAAGGCGGGCAGGACGTAGATTTTCTGAAGGTGGTAGAGCGCCTCGCTCTCGCGCTGCACCGAGACATAGCCGCACGGCGTGTCGTCGCACAAGGCGATGAAGTAGACATGACCCTCGCGGAACTGACTGCGGAGGCTCTCCACGCCATACATCCACTCCATCATGTAGTCAATCTGGGCGGGGGTCAGGATTTCGCAATAGGTAGCCGGGAAGGCCTCCTCGGCAAGGCGGCGAATCAGCGGAGCGTCGCTCTCGGTAGCACGGCGAATGGTTATCATGGCAAAAAGATATTCGGAAAAGGTCGTATGTACGAAGATAACGGAGACATGGGCCGAATATTATCGGCCGCAGTCGGAAAAGAGGAGCCACTCCCCGCGCGTAAGGCGGCCGACCAGCTCGGTATGGCGCTCGCCCGTCGCCTCGTTGAGCCGGTTGCAGAGCCGGCTGTGGGGGCGGAAGCCGCACTTCTGCTGCACCCGCAGCGAATTGCGGTTGTCCTCGTAGCAACCGCACCAGAGGTTCTCGAGCTCCAACGTACGGAAAGCCCTGCGGATGAGTGCGCGCACCGCCTCGGGAATCAGCCCGCGCCCCCAATAGGGCGTACCGAGCCAATAGCCCACCTCGGCATCGCGCGGACCGATGGGAAAGTTGCTCCGCTCGGGGAAGAGCAACCCGACGCACCCCACGACCCGTCCCGTCTCGAGCAGTTCGACGGCATAGGTCTCGGGAGCCGAGAAGACCACACGGATAACCAGGAGGCTCTCGGCCACACTCCGGTGAGGCAGCCACCCCGCCGCCGGACCGATGCGCCGGTCGCTGGCCAGAGCATAGAGCTCGGCCGCGTCCGATTCGCGCCACGGACGCAGACGAAGGCGCCCGGTGCAGATGACGGCACCGGAGCCGGAGTTGCTGTTCGGGAATTCGTCCATCGGAGGTCGGATGTTTTCAGGCGGGGAAACGGACTGCTGCCCGCACGGGGCATGGCGCAGCACCATAGGCGCCCCTGCAGCGGCGCACACGGCGGCGGGCACCGGGAGCGACAGGTTCACAAAATGCGGCGGCCGGCACAGCACGCCGGCACCCGGGAAGCGCCCGGCTTAGGAAGCGGCAGCACATAGGGAGCGGCGGGCACGAAACGAGTTGCCACCCCAAAACGACAAAGGCCGACTGTCGAAACAGCCGGCCCAGCGTAACCGCATTTCCGCAATTAAGCGTACTTGAACGTCGACTCGTCCGAAACGGTGAGCTTCTTACGTCCCTTGGCACGACGGGCCGCCAGAACCTTGCGTCCGTTGGCCGTAGCCATACGCTGACGGAAACCATGCTTATTGATTCTCTTCCGGCGCGAGGGCTGGTATGTTCTCTTCATTGCCATAGCTGTATAGTTTTTATTGTTTTAGACTATTTTACGGACTGCAAAAGTACAACAAAAAAGTTATCCGCAAAAATTTTTCCGGAAAATATTTCTTCCGGTTCGGGGGAAAAGCGCCGAATTCTTCCTATCTTTATCGAAAAATAGCGAGACTATGGCCATATTCCAGGTAGAAGGCGGACACCGCCTCCACGGTGAAATCACCCCCCAGGGCGCAAAGAACGAGGCCCTTGAAATCCTCTGCGCAACGCTGCTCACCCCCCAGCGGGTCGTCGTGCGCAACATCCCGCGCATCCTCGACGTGCTCCAGCTCATCGAACTGCTCGGATGCATGGGCGTCGAGGTCGAGTGGCTCTCGGAGGACGCCTGCGCGTTCCGTGCCGCCGATATCGATTTCGACTACCTGCGTTCGGAGGACTACCGCAACCGCTGCGCACGCCTGCGCGGTTCGGTGATGCTCATCGGCCCCATGCTCGGCCGCTTCGGCAGGGGCTTCATCCCCAAGCCGGGAGGCGACAAAATCGGACGGCGCCGGCTCGACACCCACTTCCTCGGCTTCCAGAAGCTCGGCGCGAAGTTCAACTTCGACATCGCCGACGAATTTTTCATGGTCGAGGGCGCCGACCTGCAGGGCACCTACATGCTGCTCGACGAGGCCTCGGTGACCGGTACGGCCAACATCATCATGGCCGCCGTGCTGGCCAAGGGAACCACACGCATCTACAACGCCGCCTGCGAACCCTACATCCAGCAGCTCTGCCGCATGCTCAACCGCATGGGCGCCCGCATCTCGGGCATCGCCTCCAACCTGCTCACCATCGAGGGGGTCGAGGCGCTCGGAGGCACCGAACACACGATGCTCCCCGACATGATTGAGGTGGGCAGCTTCATCGGCATGGCCGCCATGAACCAGTCGGAGCTCACCATCAAGAACGTCTCCTACGAGAATCTGGGTATCATCCCCGCCCAGTTCGCCCGCATGGGCATCCGCTTCGAACAGCGGGGCGACGACATCTACATCCCCGCCCAGGAGCACTACAGCATCGACACCTTCCTCGACGGCTCCATCATGAACATCGCCGACGCTCCGTGGCCGGGACTCACCCCCGACCTGCTCTCGATTTTCCTCGTGGTGGCGACGCAGGCCAAGGGTGCCGTGCTCATCCACCAGAAGATGTTCGAGAGCCGCCTCTTCTTCGTCGACAAGCTCATCGACATGGGGGCCCAGATTATCCTCTGCGACCCGCACCGCGCCACGGTCATCGGCCACGACCACCGCATCCGGCTGCGTGCCACGCGGATGACCTCGCCCGACATCCGTGCCGGTGTGGCGCTGCTCATCGCCGCCATGTCGGCCGAAGGGGTCTCGACCATACAGAACGTCGGCCAGATTGACCGCGGATACAAGGACATCGACCGGCGTCTCAACGCGCTCGGCGCCCACATCACCCGCATCGACGACTGCCAGTAGCCGCACCGGCGCCCCGCCGCGGCCGGCGCCCACAAGGGCCCCGCACCGACGACGGCCGGACTCCGACGACAGCTGGCACGACAACGGCCGGGCACCGACGACGGGAAGGCCCGGCCGCGCCACGACGGACCATACGTAATACCAGAGAAGAGTCAATAAATCCCTATGTTTTTGGAAAATGCCAGCCGCAAGGGCTGGATTGAAGTCATCTGCGGCTCGATGTTCTCGGGCAAGACCGAGGAGCTCATCCGCCGCCTCAAACGGGCACAGTTCGCCCATCAGAAGGTCGAAATTTACAAACCGCGCATCGACGTGCGCTACTCGGAGGAGGAGGTCGTCTCGCACGACGCCAACGCCATCCGCTCGACGCCGGTCGACACGGCGCAGAACATCCTGCTCATGTCGTCGGATGTCGACGTGGTGGGCATCGACGAGGCGCAGTTCTTCGACGAGGGCATCGTCGAGGTGTGCCGCAAGCTGGCCGACAGCGGCATCCGCGTCATCGTGGCCGGGCTCGACATGGACTACACGGGCAAGCCCTTTGGACCGATGCCCGCACTGATGGCCACGGCCGAGTATGTGACCAAGGTGCACGCCATCTGCGTCCGCTGCGGCAACCTGGCCCACCACTCCCACCGCCTCACGGCCGACGACAAGCAGGTGATGCTCGGCGCGCAGGACTCCTACGAGCCCGTCTGCCGCCACTGTTTCCGCGCCTTGACCGAAAAGGAATAGGAGGGAGACTCCCGCCTCCCCGGAAAGCGAAGCGGACGGCCGACACTCACTGAGGGTGTCGGCCGTCCGCCTGTTTCATGCTCGCCCGCGCGCTATGCCCGCAGCGCCGCGATGAATTCGGGCCAGCGGGCCCAGAGGTTCTCGGTCCGCAGCCACAGCTCGCGCGCCTGGGCGCCGACCGAGGGGTGCTCGCTCTCGATATCGCGCAGGTAGGCCTCGTCGGCCGGATGCTCCGCGGCGGTGAACTCCGCATAGAAGGGGGCGAACTTCACCTTGAAGCGGTGCAGCTCCCCCTCGGAGAGCCGTCCTTCGCGGCGGAAGCCCGACCACAGAAGCAGCAGCGTGCGGTCGGCATACTTGTCCGAGATGTCGTTGACCACCTCGTCGAAGAGCTCCTGCTCGTCCATCGCCACGTAGTCGAAGGCCAGCAGCGTCGACCCCTCGAGGTGGTCCTCCGGGTCGAGTTCGAGCAGCATCTCGAGCAGCGCGGCCGACAGCTCGAAATCGTCGATGAGGAAGTGGTCGACGGCCGAGGCATGAATCAGCTCGAGCGCCGCACGGCTGTTGCGGTGGTTCCACTCGAGAATCACCTCCTCGTTGTCGGGAATCAGCTCCGCCAGCCGCTGGAAGGCCGCATAACGTTCGTTGCAGGCCCCCTCGACGTTGCCCCCGCGCTCCATCTCGCGCGAACGGGCCAGAACCCGCGCAAAGTCGTAGGCACCGGTACCCTCCACCTCGAAGGTCTGGTCCGGGGTCGGATTAAGAGTCGCTTTTTGCATCATGCTTCAGTTTTAGGAACATTCCTGCGGTCAGTGCCACCGTCACCGCCACGCCGAGCACGTAGGCCGCCGTGCGGTTCTCCATGCCGAGGAACTGGTCCGACACGAAGAGGAACGAGGCGCAGACGAAGGTCATGAAGATGGCCGGAAGCAGCCCCACCCAGCGGTTGGCGCGCCGCCGGTGAAGGAAGACGACAACCGCCCAGAGGACAATCGTGGCGAGCGTCTGGTTGGTCCAGGCGAAGTAGCGCCACACTACGTCGAAATCGACCTGCGTAATCCAGTACCCCACCGCAAAGAGAGGAATGCAGATATAGAATCGTTTGAGTTTGCTCCGTTGTTCGAGGTGCAGCATGTCGGCGATGATGAGCCGCGCCGAGCGGAAGGCCGTATCGCCCGAGGTGATGGGGGCCGCAACGACGCCCAGCAGCGCCAGGATGCCGCCCACGACTCCCAGCATGCCGTTCGAGATGGTGTCGACGGCCCACGCCGCACTGTTGCCGTGGGCGCCGAGTGCCGCCGAGAGTTCACCCGCCCCGCCGAAGAAGGCCATCGACACGGCGGCCCAGATGAGGGCGATGACGCTCTCGGAGAGCATCGCTCCGTAGAAGACCGAACGGCAGGCGCGCTCGTTGCCCACACAGCGGGCCATGAGCGGCGACTGCGTGGCATGGAAGCCCGAGATGGCGCCGCAGGCAATGGTGATGAAGAGCGTCGGGACGATGGGCACGCGGGCAGCATCGAGCTGGAAGTTGTGCAGCGACGTGAGTTCGGGAATCCGGTATCCGCCCGCGAGCACCGCCACCAGCAGTCCGAGGGCCATCGCCACCAGCGCCACACCGAAGAGCGGGTAGATGCGTCCGATGATTTTGTCGATGGGAAGCAGCGTCGCCACGAAGTAGTAGGCCAGGATGAGCCACACCCAGACGGGGCAGGAGATGGCCGGCACCATGTTGGCAAGCAGCTGCGCGGGGCTGAGCAGGAAGACCGCCCCGACGAGCACGAGCAGCAGCACCGAGAAGAGGCGCATGAACTGCCGCATGCCGCCGCCCAGATAGCGGCCCACCACTTCGGGGATGCTCAGACCGTCGTTGCGCACGAGCATCATGCCCGAGATGTAGTCGTGCATCGCCCCCATGAAGATGCCGCCGAAGGTAATCCACAGGAAGGCGACCGGCCCGAAGCAGGCGCCCAGCACGGCGCCGAAGATGGGGCCCGTGCCGGCGATGTTGAGCAGCTGAACGAGAAATGCGCGCCAGCTCGCGAGCGGCACGTAGTCCACCCCGTCGTAGAGGCGCCGGCACGGCATCTGGGCCGACGTATCGACGCCGACCTGCCGCTCCAGATAGCGCCCGTAGGTGAAGTAAGCGGTCACCAGAAGCGCCAGACATACCAGAAAAGTTATCATATCCCGGTCAGATTTGACGCGAAGATAAGAAGAATAGTGAAATTTTTTGCAAAATTGTTGCAAGAAATAAATTTTTTGCAGATATTTGCAGTCCCAAAGCGAACCCAACGGCATCAAGCCAAGGTTCGGGCAGGCCGAATTAGCTCAGTGGTAGAGCACTTCACTCGTAATGAAGGGGTCCCGAGTTCAAGTCTCGGATTCGGCTCACGAAAGGGAGGCAACCGAAAGGCGTCTCCCTTTTTTCGTATGCACCGGGAAGGCCCGCGGCTCCGTCCGGCAGCCGGGCGGAGATATCCCGACAGCCGGGCCAGGGCACCTTCGCCGGATACTCCCCAAAAGCTGAAAAAAGCTGAAAGCCACTCCTTTCGGAGCGGCTTTTTCTTGTTTGGAGCACCGCCTGAGCGGGGGTCGCCGGCCGCCCGTGCGGGCCGCACGGAGGCCGACGGCATGAAGGATTCGCGCGCCCTACCGGCGGCGGTGGAGGTGCGGCATCGGGATGCGCGGGAAGAGCTTGCGGAAGCGGACGAGCGTCGACGAGATGCGGTTGCCCGCCACGATGAGGCTCACGGCCACGATGATGAGCAGCATGCCGCAGAGGATGCGCGGCGTGAGCTGCTCGCCGAAGATGGTCACGCCGAAAAAGACCGCCGTCACGGGCTCCAGCGCCCCGAGAATCGCCGTGGGCGTCGAGCCGATGTACTGGATGGCGCTCGTGGTGCAGAGGAACGAGATGGCTGTCGGGAAGATGGCCAGCGCCAGCAGGTTGCCCCACAGATACCACTTGCCCGGGAGCGTGACGGCCGTACCGAAGTCGAGCCGCACCAGGAAGAGCGACAGACCGAAAAGCAGCACATAGAAGGTCACCTTGAGGGTCGGGAGCTCGCGGAGCGAGGGTCGGTTGACCCCGACGATGTAGATGGCATAGGAGAGCGACGAGACCATGACGAGCAGCGTGCCCGTAAGGCTCAGCGTCGCGCCGTCGCCCGAGCGGTAGAGCAGGCCGATGCCCGCGAGTGCCAGCAGGATGCAGAGGGAGGTCTGCAGCGTGAGCTTCTCGTGGAAGCCCACGGCCATGATGAGCGCCACCATGATGGGATAGACGAAGAGCAGCGTCGATGCGATGCCGGCGTCCATGTAGTTGTAGCTCAGGAAGAGCGCGAGCGAGGAGAACGACAGCAGCAGACCCAGCAGCACGAGCGGCACTATCTCGCGGCCGCGGAGGCGGAAGTCGCGCCCCCGGCGGAAGCGGAGCATGGCCCCCAGCAGCGGAATGGCGAACAGATAGCGGAAAAAGAGCACCGAATCGGGGTCCATGCCCTCCTTGTAGAGCGGAAGGGCAAAGAGGGGATTCATGCCGTAGGTGGCGGCGGCGACCGCACCCAGCAGATAACCTTTGGCTTTGGTATTCATGCCTCGCTTGATTTTGGGGCAAAAATAGCATTTATTTCTCCCCACCGCATCTTTTTTCCGAAAAATCGCGCGGCCCGGACCGGCACCGGGAAAAGGAGGGCGGTGGCGGCGGAAGGAACCGGAGAGAAACACTCCGCCGCCCGCACATTCCGACGGGCGGACGGACCACCCCGCATCCCCTCCCCGTGGAGGAGGGCCGCTCCCAAGCGCCGAAGGGAGGACGATGGCGGAAGGAACCGGGGAGAGAAAGGATTCGGGAAAAGAAGGGCGGCAGCAGCAAAAGGAACCGGGGAGAAATACTCCGCCGCCCGCACATTCCGACGGGCGGACGGACCGCCCCGCATCCCCTCCTCCGCGGAGGAGGGCCGCTCCCAAGCGCCGAAGGGAGGACGATGGCGGAAGGAACCGGGG
>UQNV01000059.1 GCA_900542505.1 uncultured Alistipes sp. | reverse complement strand
CACAAGAAAAAGCCAAGCAAATGGCAGACATTCATGTCCTGTGGGGACAAAGTTCGGTAATCGAGGAGTTAATCCAAGCAGGGAAAATCGACGAAGAGTACCTCTATCCCTTTAATGGGGAGGAGGTGTTGGAGTGGTGGCTGGTGACATCATGGCTGGCCGATCGGTTGAGAGAACAGGGCGAAATCATCATCGACGAACTGGGTTGCCATTGGTGGGGACGCATGTCGAGCGGTCAGGCCATCTACATGGATCATGTCATGCAAGAGATTTGCGGTGAGGGTTAACCCAACTTACAACTAATAAAGTTTCGATTCCATACTCCCGACTATTGGATAGAAACTTTGTTTTCAAGAATTTTACAGCAAATTTAAACGGCAACAACACCCGAATGGGCAAGGTGTTTTGCATTTTCCGCCGAATGTGTTACTTTTGCAGTAACATATTGAATACACGGAGAGTGTAGCTTGTTCTCGACTTGCGAACGTAGGAAATTCGAAAAGGTAGAGAGAATGGCTGACATCTTGCCGCGTCATATCCTTTCATGGATACGGCGTGGTGTTGTTGCTTATTTATCTACCAAGGTTTCCTACGGCCTGCAAGTGTGAATAGGCGTTCAGCACCACGCTTTCTGTTTCTTTAATCTCAAAATTTAACCGTCGTACAGGTGCTGGGACGACAAACAAAAACTTATTGCAACGATGAAAAAGTTGTTTTTCTTTGCGGCTGCTCTGTTTGCGGCAATCTCGTTTTCGGCCTGCTCCGATGATGACAAAGACGATAACAAAGATGCGTCGATCGTCGGAACATGGCAGATTACACGTGAGGTCGGCTATGAAATTGTGCCAGGAGAGGGTAAATTCGATAAGGATATAACCTATCCGATCGATGATGTGAACGACGATTACGGGTTCTATTACACCTATACATTCAATAAGGATGGATCGGGCACATACAAAAGTTTTAATTATTATGAAAACAACCAATTGCAGGAAGAATGGCCCTTAAAATATTCTATCTCAAATGATGTTTTGACAATTCCCCAAGAATACGAATATAATGGGACATTTAAAATCGAACAATTAACAAAAACGCAACTCGTCCTTTTCGAGGAAATAGACGATGACGGTTATAAAGCAGCAATAACATATACATTTAAGAAAATCTGATTTACGCTTGTCGAATGAAAAGTGACAGACTTTGTAGAAAGGTTAATCTATAAGACCCTTTTGCAGGGTTTGTCACTTTTTTATTTTGTTTATTTCGTTAATAATCTTATCTTTATGAAGATAAAAACAACATAACATTTTGCGCAATATGAACAGATACAAACAACCAAAAACAGAATGAAAGTCCGAAACTTGGGAAGATAGGCAGATCATTCAAAAGACGGTCAGATGAAGCCCGACAGAGGGAATAGCCTTGCTTGTCGAAAAATCCAAAGACGGAATATACCCCGAAACATTTATTTATGTGTTTGCCCCTAACATGGCAGACATAACAAAGCCTGTCGAAATTATCCTTGCAAAGAATCGACGCTACCTATTCGGATGAAAGTGCGAACTTAAAGAGATGGACGGGATAATCGGCATAATGACACAGAACGAGGTCGAAATAGAGGGAACGGACGAACGGGTAAATTTGTTCGATTACCATGTAAAAGCCGATACAATACTAATCCAATACACAACGCCCGACGGACGGGAAGAGATGATGAAATTCCCGTTAGCAGGATTCTGTGAGAACTATCTGATGCAATTTACGAAATAACTTGATGTAGTTGGATTGCATCGTATCCATAAAGGATAAGGAGAGAGCCGAGAAAATGCGGCTTTTTTTCTTTGATAACAGCAAAAAGTGACAGGCCGAAAACAAGGGACTTATAGAATTGCTCTTTCAACAGCCCGTCACTTTCTTTTTCATAATCAACTAATTCACTCTTTTATTAACCCAACTTTGGGATAAACGAATTACCCGAAATGTTTAAACCAATGTTTAAACCGAACGAAACAGTTGCACGGGAAACGGGCGACTGGCGGCCGAACTTAATTCTGTAACTATTTATCAATCAAGCTATCTTTGCACTCGCAATCAAGGAAAGGCGCCGTAGCTTAATTGAATAGAGCATCTGACTACGGATCAGAAGGTTACAGGTTTGAGTCCTGTCGGCGTCACTGAAGAAGGAGAGTCCAAAAGACTCTCTTTCTTGCGTTTAGGGAGGTTGTCACACGTGTGGCAACTTTTTTTGTGCCCTGTCGCGGGCGGTTTTTCGGAGGATTTCTACCCGGTTGTGTAAACCCGTGTGTAAACCAGCACGAAACCCGGAAAACCCGGAAAACCCGGAAAACCCGAGAATCCCCCAAACCACCATCGAAATGCCTCGCCTGCCTGCTTTGCGGCATCGGCCAGTCCCATGCCGGTGCATTTTCCCCCGCTCCTATGTCCAAGTTCCGAACTCCGGCCTCCAAATTCCGAACTCCGGCTTCCCCGACAAAAAAACGCCGCCGCCCGAAGGCGGCAGCGCCGTATCATAGGCCCATGCCGGATGCGCTCCGGACTGCGCCACACCATTCGCTGCGGGTGTTGCGGTGCTCCGGCCTAAGCCTCGGCGCCGCCTCCGGCAGCAGTTCCCTCACCGCCTTCGGCAGCCGGGGACGAAGGCGAGGCAGAGCCCGATACCGGAGCGGCACCCTTCGCTTCAATCTCCCCGTCGGGGAAACCCTGCGCCCGCAGGCGGATTTCAGCGCCGTCGGGCGTCACCAGGAAGGCCCCCGACTCCTCCGACGTGATGTGGCCGATGACGTCGATGCCTCCCATGCGCATCACCTGCTCCTGCATGGCCAGCGGCACGGTGAACAGAAGTTCGTAATCCTCGCCGCCGTGCAGCGCCGCCACAACCGGGTCGGAGTGCATCTCCTCGGAGAGCCTGGTGGTCTGCTGCGCAATGGGGATGCGCTCCAGATAGAGCCTTACGCCGCACTTCGAGGCGCGGCAGAGCTGCAGCATGTCGCTCGCCAGGCCGTCCGAGAGGTCAATCATCGACGTAGGCACAATCCCCTCCTCGGCCAGCGCCTCGACGATGTCGGTCCGCGGACGCGGCTTGAGGTACTTCTCGAGCAGATATTCGTAGCCCTCGAAACGCGGCTCGGGATTCTTCACGTCGCTCAGCACCCGCCGCTCGCGCTCGAGCAGCCGAAGGCCCATATAGGCCGCACCGAGGTTGCCCGTGATGCAGACCAGGTCGTGGAGCTTCGCCCCGCGGCGGTAGGCCATCCGCTCGCGACGGGCGGCGCCGAGCACCGTGACGGTGATGATCAGCCCCGTCATCGAGGCGCGCGTGTCGCCCCCCACCAGGTCGATGCGCTGCTCGCGGCAGGCGAACGAGATGCCTTCGTAGAGGTCCTGCAGCGCCTCGACGGGCAGTTTCGACGAGACACCGAGCGACACGGTCACCTGCCGCGGCAGGGCATTCATCGCCAGGATGTCGCTCACGCCGGCCGTGATGACCTTGTAGCCCAGATGCTTGAGCGGGAAATAGGTCAGGTCGAAATCGACCCCCTCGTAGAAGGAGTCGGTCGTGCAGAGCATCACCTCGTCCGACGCGGGGGCAATGACCGCCGCATCGTCGCCCACACCCTCGACGGTCGAGGCATTCGCGGGGGCAAAATCGCGGGTCAACAGGTCGATAAGGCCGAACTGGCCGAGCGAAGCGATTTCCGTGCGCTGTTTCTTCTCCATGATTATAAATTTTTTTACAAATCTAACGAATCTTTGGCGTATCTACAAAAAATAGCGTATTTTTGTCCAGCTAATCAAATAAACGGCTCAATTCATGATAAACATCGTTTTATTCGGCGCGCCGGGTTGCGGCAAGGGCACTCAGGCCCAGCGCCTCAAGGAACACTACGGCATCGAGCATGTCTCGACGGGCGAGGTCATTCGCGGCGAAATCGCACGCGGCACCGAGCTGGGACGCAGCATGGAGTCCTACATCAAGGCCGGCAAGCTGGCCCCCGACCAGATTGTCATCGACATGATTGCCAACTACGTGGCCGAGCACCGCGATGCCAAGGGGTGCATCTTCGACGGGTTCCCGCGCACGACGGTCCAGGCCGAGGAGTTCGACAAAATCCTCGCCAAGAACGGACTCAAGGTGGACATCATGGTTGACATCCGCGTACCGGAGGAGGAGCTTGTCAAGCGTATCCTGCTGCGCGGCAAGGATTCGGGCCGCGCCGACGACGCCTCGGAGGAGGTTATCCGCGGCCGTCTGGACGTCTACCACAAGCAGACGGCCATCGTCTCGGACTACTACTCGGGACAGGGCAAATACGCCTCGGTCGACGGCGTGGGTACGATGGACGAGGTCTTCGACCGCATCGCCGCCGTCATCGACAACCTGAAGTAAGCGCCCGGCACCGGTCCGGAAGCAGAGACCCAGGGGGAGCTTCGCCGTGGCGAGGCTCCCCTTTTTCATCATCCTTGCGGCCGCTGCCGATGGAGGCGTGAGCCGTGCGTGGCGCAGCCGGAGCAAAAGGCCGCCCCCGGGCCGCTACCGGCAGAAGAGGCTGATGAGCACCGGCACGCTCACCTCGAGCGCCACACCGTGAAGCACGGCCAGCGGGATGAACTCGCTGCCCGAATTGCGGACAATCATCGGCAGGCAGACATCCATCGAGTTGATGCCCGCCACGGAAATCGGGGCCAGCCGCCCTCCGAAGCGGGCGAACCACGGGAGACCGAACAGAGCGACCATCTCGCGCACGATGTTGGCCAGCAGCGCCACGGTGGCCAGCGCCGTGGCGTCGGCCGCCCCGCCCTTGAGCTCGGCAATCAGCACCGACGAGAGGGAATAGTAGCCGAAGCCGCTCCCCACGGCAAGACAGTCGGCCAGCCCGAGGTCGTGCACCAGGAAGACCGCCAGGCACGAAAAGGCCAGCGTCCCCGCAATGGTGAAGAGCGGCAGAAGCAGCATCTGCCAGCGGAGCCTCCGCAGCGAGGCGAGCACCTCACCGTTGCCGCCCAGAGTGATACCCACCAGGAAGACCAGCCCCGAAAGCAGCACGAGCGGCAGTCCGGGTGCGGCCAGCGCAGCGGGAGCCGTCCCCGTCATGCCGGCGACAAGTCCCAGCGCAAGGAAGCCGAAAATCGCAAGATTCTCCCTCATCGCGCACCTCCTTTCCCGAAAAGCAGCCGTGCGGCCACCCATGCGGCGGCAAAGCTCCCCGCAATGCCGAGAGCCGCAATGACAACCGCCTGACGGCCGAACTGACCGAACTGACCAAGCAGCTCCCCGTGGGAGCCAGTCGAAAAACCGATGACAAAGACCAGCGCCAGCACGACGAAGCGGATGCTCCGTCCGGCGAGGCCCACCACCCGCCGCCCGCGCAGCAGGTAACCGATGCCGATGCCCGACATCAGAAACAAAAGTATGGAAAACATAAACTGACTGACTTTGAGTATTTGACAATACGGAACAACGTCCCGGAAGTCCGGTACGACGCGGGACAGCACGCCCCGCTCCGGCCCGCCGGGCCGGAAGTTCGCAGCCGCACTCCGGAGAGGCACCCCGGAAGGGCCCGTCACGCACCGCGCATCACGCGCCGGACGGGAACAAGACGTATCAGTCAGATGAAACCGCTGAACCAGTGGACATGGACCACCCTGAAGGAGCGTGCCAGAACGCACCTTCGACCGTAATAGATATGTCCCTTGCGGCGATACATGACCGGTTCGACGAATGATTTGGGCCGCAAAGATAGGTGCTGCGGATGAGATTTCCAAATCGCGCCCCAACCCCGCCGCACACCGCGCCGCAGAGTACCGAGCGGCACGGTCTCGTGGGAGCGATTCGCGCTCGGACGGCATTGTACAAAAGTACATGAAAAGAAATCCATATATCGTTTCACACCACAAAATGCACCCGAAAAACACGACTTTCAATCTTATTATGCTATATTTGCCCTGACGACAGTTGATATACAAACACTCAAATCCCCAATCCATGAAAAAATCAACATTTGCTGCCGCGCTTCTTTTCGGCGCACTGGCCTTTGTCGGCTGCTCCGACGACTCGTCCTCCGGCGGAACCAAGGGGTTCCGGCTCGAATTCGACGCCCCGGCACTTGCCGCCAAGCTCAACACCGACTTCGAGAGCTTCCGCACGAGCTGCGAGAAATATGCGACGACCTCCTCATCGGGAGCCGACCTCGAACTCAAGGGCTACGTATGGGCCGACCAGGACAGCGTGCTGCTCCGCATCGCCGTGACCGAGGACCGCTACGGCAACGTGGGCCGGATTGACGCCCTCGCCGAGAAGCACAACACCGAGGCGGAAATCTCGCTCTGGAGATACTTCCTCACCAATGCCGATGCGCTGCAGCTCGGCTCGTTCCTCGGCACGAAGCACCGCGAGGCCTCGGGCTCGGGCGTCTTCCAGACCATCGACGAGACCATTGCCAACATCGACAACAACGGTACGGACGACATCTACTCCTACACCATCTTCGGAGTCATCCCGGGCAACGCCTACGCCGTCTTCTCGCTCGAGGACGGACTCTTCTCCGCCTCGCTGATGAACAACTACCTGACGCTCGACTACCCCGTCATGCGGGGCTGGCTCGGCGGCGACCACGCGGCCTTCGCCCAGGAGCACTACATCATCGGCAACAAGATGAACGTCTTCGGCAACATCTATGTCTACTTCGACTCGGCACGCGACCTGCAGGGCAACCAATTCACCGTCGATGTCAACGCCGACGCCGAGGGCTCGCTGATTACCGACATCGAACTCTACCTGAGCTCCTCCTACGACGCCACGCAGCAGCTCGCCATCTGGAAGCAGTACGCCACGGGCGCCGAGACGCTCGGCCTCGGCACCTTCAAGGAGGCCTGCACGGTCGACAACTTCGGTGAGGTGACCGGCACGTTCGCATCGGCCGACGAGGCCGTGGCCCACGTCGAGCAGAACGGCCGTCCCGGCGCATTCGACGACAACGTCAAGGTCGCCTTCGAGGCCGACGGCGTCACCACCGAGCTGCTTCTCAAGGCGTCGGAAATTACCGTTCAGCTGAAGAAATAGCCCCGCCGTACGACAGGCCGACCGGCCCCCTCATGACGGGCATCTTCCCCAAAAGGAGGATGCCCGTCGTCGTTCGCCGCAGCGGCGGAATGCCCGCGGAGGAGAGGCAGCTCCCGTGCGGCATGAACGGTCCGGCAACAGAGCCGGGCCCGCGCCGCGCGCCGACACTCCGTGAGGTGCTCCGTGAGGTGCTCCGGCTTTGCGGGACAGCGGGCCCGGCTCGGCACACCGCCCCGCAAAGCCCCCGTTCGAGCACCGGCACACGCCCCAAACGGCGGAAAATCAGCGCACGAACGAAAAAAATCGGAGCGATACTTTGCGCAATCTCCTTTTTTCGTTATCTTTGCACCCGCTTTAAGCCTAATTAATTTTAATTACAAGCATCATGAACAATTACGAAACCGTTTTCATTGTCACGCCGGTACTGTCCGATGCTCAGGTACAGGAGGTAGCTGACAAATTCCAGGGCGTTATCACCGAGAACGGCGGTCAGATTGTGAACAAGGAGTCGTGGGGCCTCAAGAAGCTCGCCTACCCTATTCAGAAGAAGACCACCGGTTTCTATTTCCTCATGGAGTTCACCGGTGAGGGTTCGCTCATCAACACGCTCGAGACGCAGTACCGTCGCGACGAGCGCGTGATTCGTTTCTTAACTTTCAAGCAGGACAAGTACGCCGTGGAGTACTCGGCTAAGCGTCGTGCAAAACTTTCTAACAAGCAGGAGGAGTAAACCATGGCACAGGAGAACAAGGCACAATCGGAAATCCGTTACCTCAACCCGGTGACGGTAGACGTCAAGAAGAAGAAGTACTGCCGTTTCAAGAAGCTCGGCATCAAGTACGTGGACTACAAGGACGGTGAGTTCCTGAAGAAGTTCCTCAACGAGCAGGGCAAGATTCTGCCCCGCCGTCTGACGGGTACTTCGCAGAAGTTCCAGAAGAAGGTGGCCCAGGCCGTGAAGCGCGCCCGTCATCTCGCCATCCTGCCCTTCGTAACCGATTGCATGAAATAATTAAAGAGGAGGAGAGACAATGGAAGTCATTCTGATTAAAGATATGGAGAATCTGGGCTACGCCAACGACATCGTGAACGTAAAGCCCGGTTACGCAAACAACTACCTGATTCCCCAGGGTTACGCCAAGGTTGCCACCGCAGCCGCCAAGAAGGTGCTCGCCGAGAACCTGAAGCAGCGCGCCCACAAGGACGCCAAGATTCTGGCCGACGCCCAGGCTCTGGCCGAGACCATCGCCAACCTGCCGCTCACGCTCAGCGTGAAGGCCGAGGAGGGCAAGCTCTTCGGTACGGTAACCGCTGCCGACCTGGCCGAGGCGCTCGCAGCCAAAGGCATCGAGGTGGACCGCAAGGTGATTGCCGTCGAGCCCATCAAGACCGTGGGCGAGTACGAGGCTACCGCCAAGCTGCACCGCGAGGTAAAGGCTACCATCAAGTTCTCGGTAGTCGCAGCCGAATAAGGCACAACCTGTCCGATAAAAAGCCCACCGTCATGCGACGGTGGGTTTTTTCGTTGTACCCGTCGCCTACCCTCCTTCGTCTTTCGCCCTTTTGCCGCGGCCCGCCAGCACATCCCGCAACTTCGCGGGTACTCCGTTCTCACCGCCTCCACCCCGCCTTGCTTCGCGCATCCCGGAGCCGCTTTCCCGCGGTCCGACAATTCGGCACGGAGCCGCAACCCAGACCCGAGCCGGAACCCCGACCGAACGCCGGACTGGAGCCGACCTCCGCCGCACGCAGCCGCTCCCGGTATCCACAACCCGTCCGCCGGTCCTCCCGCCTCCGACTTCGTCGGCAAAGCCTGCACACAGCAACCACCCGCCAGCCCGTAACCTCCAACCCGATTACCGCCCGGAAAGCTGTCGCCTCGCCCGCAGCCACAGCTCAGACCCGAGCCGGAACACCGACCGAGCGCCGAACTATACTATAAAAGGTCGTTCATCGCCCGCCATCCATCACAGCCGGACAACGATATGCGCTCGGCGCTCGCTGCCCTTCGCAGCCGAACACGAGCCCTTCCTCCTTCCTCGCTGCCCCTCGCAGCCGAGCACGAGCCCTTCCCTCC
>UQNV01000058.1 GCA_900542505.1 uncultured Alistipes sp. | reverse complement strand
AGCGCACCACACCGCCGAAAGATTTGCCGGTTACGATTTTGCCGATCATCGTTTTAGAGTTTTTGTTTCAGCTGTCCGATCACCTCGTCGTAGAAGCGGAGGATCCGCCGCAGCTCCTCCTTGTGGGAGGCGACACCGAAGGCGTGCTGGAGGGAGGCCAGTTGGTTCAAGTTGTTCCTCTCGCGCGTCAATTCGGAGACCAGGCGCAACTCCTCGGTGCCGATTCGGCGCAGGATCCGACCCGAGACGATCGCCTGGCGGGCATACTCCGAGAGGGTCAGATTGCAGGCCGCTGCCTTATATTGCACCCGGAGGTACTCCGCCTCGCTCACGCGGAAACGTACCGTGCGTGAACGCAAGGTCGCCGCGCTCTTCCGCGGGCGTCCGCCCTTGGCTTTCGTTACCTCCATGGCTCGGGGACGTTAATGGAGGAACAAACAATCGGGGATTGTTTCGCGTAGCGTGCGGCGTCGGACTGGAGCGACGTCCTGTGCTCCGAATCCGCGGCGAGCCCGACGAGCGGCGGATGGATCGGGATGCGACCCTCGGGAGCAGACCGGGCGGGGCAGCCCCGCAGGGCGAGGTGGTTCGAGATGGCAGCCCAAAACCCGATGCGGGGTTTTTGTGCCACGAGAACACAACCTCGCTCCCTTCGGTTTTCGGACCCGGGAGTCGGCAGCACGTTCGACATCAACAGTCGAACGGTGCGGAATCCCGGGATCGCAAAGGTTTCAGCGCGGAGGCGCTCCCGTACCGGCAAACGGCAGGAGGTTCATGTCGCGGCAAGGATGGGGAGCGTGTAGATTTTGGCCCGAACAGATCGGGACCTGCCGTCGTCCAACCGAGGGCGGCAGGCAGCAGATAGAAGATGGTCGGCTCTTCATTGGGGAGCCTTGAAAGGGATAAATGGCGTTGTCATGGTCGGTGGTTTTTGCGTTGTTTCGAAGATAACGGCACCCGCTGTCGGTTTGTTTCACCACGGGGCGCGATTGCGCGTTCTTGCCGGTAGTTGCGAGATGGGCCAGTGGCAGGTATATGCACGAAAAAAGCCCTCGAATCATCTGATTCGAGAGCTCGTGTAGTCTGTTACTCGGCAGCCAGCCGAAGGTTGCGGTCAAGCACCGCCCGGATCCCCGATTCGGGATAGAGCAGCAGGCGGTTGCCAAGTACCGTAAAGGGAATCTGCCGCCGATCCCGCAGCGTCTGCAAGGTACGCGGTGAAAGGTGCAGGCGTGTGCAGACCTCCTCGCCGGTCAGGTAGCGCTCCTCACCGATCATCGGGCGGCGCTCCTCGGAGGCCTTCCGCAGCGTGAGTTCCACGCTGTCCAGCCGTGCGAACAAGCGTTGTACCTCGTCGCTCGCTTCGTTGAGATAATCCAGCGGCATGGCTATCGCGTTTGAACGGTTTTGCGGGAGAGCCATACGGCGAGGTCCCGGCGTCGGTAGTAGAATTTACCGCCCAGCCGCGAGCAGGGAATCGCTCCCCGGTCCCGGTAGCTTTGCAGCGTGCGTTTGGTGATATTCAGCGCCCGGCATACCTCCTCGCTGTCCAATCACCCGTCGTCCTGCGGTGGCGTCAAACGACGTTCCAGGCGTTGGGCAAGGGCGGAGAGGTGTTCCACCCGTTCGAGGAGCCTCAGCCAACTCCGCTCCCCGATACATACGATCTTTTCCATGGTCTTCTTTTTTATTTGGTTCAACATTCCGGCAACCCGCCTCTGTGGATTGCTCTTTGTGTGGATGGGGACACCGAACATTCAGCGGTCCCGGATCCGAAAGGCACGGCATTTCATCTTTTTCCCGGTTTATGAATCGTTGTTCCTGCAAGCTTGCATTCGGATAACGCGCGCAACCCCTCAAAAGTTTCACCCGCAAAGTGATGTGGCAGTGGTTGGCGTCGGTTGGCGTCGAGAGGGTGGACAAAATCGTGCAAACAATTCCTCAAAAAGAATCCATCGCGACATATTTTGTCGCGCAATCCTTTTATCTTTGTGGAAAAAGAGTACGACCCATGACACTCGTTGATCAAATACGCCGCATGGTGATCATTGTCAGCAAACTCCATGGTGCAGGATACGTTTCTGCCGGCGAACTGGTGGATTACGTGACCCAACGGATGCATTCGCAGTACGCCAACTCGTCCGGATGCACGCTGCGGACCCTGCAACGGGATTTTCAAACCATCGAGGAGTTGTTCGGCCTCACGATTCGGCACAACAAACTGCGCGGATATTACCTTGCGGAACAGGTAAGGAGCGGTGCAGACTATGGCGAGTTGTTGCTGAATTTCGAGATTCTGAATGCCATCGATGCCGACAGCGACATCCGGCAGTACGTACTGCCGGAACACCGGCGCAGCCGCAAGATTCCCTATATCCCGGAGTTGCTCGAAGCCATCCGTGAACGGCATCCTGTCGTTTTTGACTACCAACTGTTCCGACACGGAGGGAAGATCGTACACCGGGAGGTAAAACCGCACTACCTGAAGGAGTCCCAGCATCGCTGGTACCTGATCGGATACGTCGAGTCCGACGAAGGCGAATCGTTGCGCTGCTTCGGCATGGATCGTATTTCGCACCTGCAGGTAAAGGATCGGGAGCGCTTCGTACGCAATGAACAGATCGACATTCCGGCGCTGTTTCGGGAGAGTTTCGGTATCTGGAACAACCCGAACGATCCAGTCGAAGAGGTCGTATTGCGATACGATGCACTGGATGGAGCCTTCATCAAAACCTTGCCGCTGCATGCCACGCAGGAGATTCTCGAAGAGAGGCCCGACACGCTGACCATCCGCCTGCACGTACGTATTACCAACGACTTTGTCATGGCCCTGTTGGCCCGCAGCCGTTCGCTGGAGGTCATACGCCCCGCCTCACTCCGAAAACGCATCTACGATACCTGCCTCGGGGCCGCCGGGCGCAACAAACCTACGGAAGATGAACAACGAGCGATTTTGGAATGAACCGGCTGGACAGCGGCTCGCTGGCTGTCTGGGGGTGTTGGTTGTTGTCGGTGTAGCGTTCTGCCTGATCTGCCTCGGCTTTTACTACCGTAATCGACAGGCGCCTCCCCAGCGGGAGAATCCATGGCGGAACTACGATCCTTCGCGCCCGATAACCGATGTCAAGGCGTTGGATTACGATCGTCGGTGGATTCTTTATCGGGACGAAGGGCCGCGGAAATCGTTGCAGACATTCTCATGGCCGACGGATGGTCGGATGTACGACGACCCGGCCAACTGCTACGAAGACTACTATGAAGAATTATATGAATATTATCATGATTAAATAACAGAGTTTTAGCGTATGAAAGGGAAACGTGAATTTACGGAATCGGAGATCGACCGACTTCGGGAGTTGATTAGGAAAAGAGTGCATGCAACGCGCGAACAGCAGAAACGGATTCGTGACGCGATGCGCCGTATCGGATTTTACGGTCAGGCCGATTGGGGAATTCGTAATTGCCAACTTGCAGATCTCGATGGACTGATCCGTTCCAGCCAAATCACGGTTACTGGCGCAACAGCACCCCGAACGACAGGAGTTGCAACCCAACCCGGCGGACGGGAACAGGAGGCGAGCAAGGTTGCCGAAACGGATGAAAGAGTGGATGAACTGGACTGTTCTGATCTCGACTTCAAGAGTATCGACAACCTGCGTCGCAACGGTTTCTCCGGATTTGTCTCCGTTGCCGCATTAAGGCCGGATTTAACACAGATTCCGGATATTCGGGGCGTCTACATGGTCGTTCGGAAGATCGGGAGCCGACCGCAATTCCGTGCAACGGGAAGCGGAGGGCATTATAAAGGGACGGATCCCAACGTTCCGATTGAGAAGCTGCACAAGAATTGGGTAGAGGAGACTTGTGTCTTGTACATCGGAAAGGCCGGAGACGAGCACAGCCAAGCGACCCTGCGGAGCCGTCTGCGACAATATTTGCAGTTCGGAGCCGGGAAATCGAGAAGTCACAAAGGCGGACGCTACATCTGGCAACTTGAAGATGCGGAGGACCTTCTGTTCTGTTGGAAGCCGCTGCCATCGGGCAATCCACCTAAGGAGGAAACCGCATTGCTCGCAGCATTCAAAGGTCAATACGAGGGACGGCTGCCCTTTGCCAATCTCAAATCATAAAAGAACTTGCTTAAATAACGTGGCGGCGGGGATCTGCAATAGGGCCCTCGCCGCCACGTCTTTTGTCAATAGTCGGTTTATGCCGTCAGCACCTTGCCGATGCGGCGCATCTCGCGGCTGATGTTCGCCTCGGAGATCTTCGCGTAGCGCCGCGTCATGTTCGTATTCGTATGGCCCAGGATCTTGGCGATGATGTCGATCGGCATCCCGTATTCAATCGCCAGCGTGGCAAACGTATGGCGCGCCGGGTGCGTGGTCAGATGCTTCTGAATCTGGCAAATATCCGCTATCTCCTTCAGGTAGGCGTTCATCTTCGTATTCGACGGGACGGGCAGCAGTTTGCCCCGTGCCCGACAGTTGGCATCGTCGCGGTACTTCTCCAGCAGGGCCGCCGCCTGCGGAAGCACCGGAACACGGCTCATCACCGCAGTCTTCTCCCGCGGTTTATGGATCCACAGCTGCCCCTCCTCGTCCGTCGTGAAGTGTTCCCGCCGCAGGTGGTCGACATCCGTGAAGGCCAGTCCCGTCAGCGCGCAGAAGCAGAAGACATCCCGGATGCGGTCCAGGCGCTCGTTGGGCATCTGTCGCCTTAGCAGCAAATCCAGTTCCGCCTTCGTCAGCGGCACCTTGACATTCGTCTTGTCGATCTTCATCTTGTAGTAGCGGAAGGGATTCTTCTCGATCCATTCGTTGCGGACGGCATAGAGCAGGAAGTTCTTCAAACAGCACAGCAGATTGACCGCCCCGTTGTTGTGGCAGTTGTAGGCCGTCTGCATGTAGGTGTTCAATCCGTCGACGTAGGCATAGTCGACCATCTCCAGCGGGAGATCCTCCTTGTGGTAGGTATCCCGGATATATTCGGTCATGTAGCGCAGCAGGCGGTGGTACTTGTTGGCCGTGAGCTGCGTGATGCGGGTGCCGACCTCCTGCTGGCGTTTCTCGCAGTATTTACCGAACTCCGCCAGCAACATCCGGCTCGAAGAGGCGGAGCCCAGCAGCTGTTTGACGGCAAAACAGGTCGGCGTCCTGTTCTCCTGGATCAGGCGGTCGTAGGCGGCCAGGATCGAGGCCCGGTAGCTGGCTACGATGCGGTTGATCTGCTAATCGACCTCATCCTTGTAGAGCGAGCGTTCGAGGCGTTGATTCCAGCGTTCGGGCTCGATCTGGCACTGTGTATAGATTTCGGTCGACTGGCCGGTCGTGGTGATGCGGGCATAGATCGGGGCCTTGCCCTTTTTCGTGACTTTGGTCTTCTTGCAGAAGAAGACGAAGCTGAAGGTGGTTCGTGGCAACATGGCTGCTTGGTTTTTGGATAAATTAAACGTCTTCAGCACCGGAATGTTGCAGAGTAAAATGATGCAAATCAGGGAAATAGAGCTAAATCGTGACCTATTTTCGGTCCGGGCAAAAAAGGTCACGATTAAGGCGTGAAATACTTGCTGCCTTTTGCGTCAACAGGAGTAGGGAAATACAAGAAAAAGCCTCATATATCGCTGATATACAAGGCTTTTTGCTTTCTATCGGGGTTTCTTTCTGCCCCCTCTGGAGCGGAAAACGGGACTCGGACCCGCGACCTCAACCTTGGCAAGGTTGCGCTCTACCAACTGAGCTATTTCCGCATTTCCCCTCGCCGGACGACCTCCGAAAGGTCGCTTACCCGTGTTTTGGGATTGCAAATATAAGGGCTTTTTTTGATTCCGCAAAATAATCGGCGGGAAAAATCGGATTTTTTTGCTCCACACCCCAAAAAGAGCCCGGGACGGAGACCGTCCCGGGCTGCTTGCATATCCGTATTCAGACGGACTAACGAACCTTGAAGCCTTCGTCGGCACGAGCCGGAATGGGCAGCGAAGCGTAGTAGCCGCTTTCGAGCTTGTCGCGCACCGACTTGAACGCCTCGAGCGTGTAGTTCACGTCCTCGAGCGTATGGGCCGCCGTGGGAATCACACGCAGGATGATTTCGCCCTTCGGGATAACCGGGTAGACCACAATCGAGCAGAAGACACCGTGGTTCTCGCGCAGGTCGACAATCAGGTTCGTCGCCTCGGGAATACCACCCTTCATGAAGACGGGCGTCACGGGCGAGTTCGTCACACCGATATTGAAACCGTTCTCGCGCAGACCGTTCTGCAGCGCGCGGACAATCACCCACAGCTTCTCCTGATACTCGGGGTGGTTGCGAATCAGCTCCAGACGCTTCAGCGCACCGATAACCATCGGCATCGGGAGCGACTTGGCGTAGAGCTGCGAACGCATGTTGTAGCGCAGCAGGTTGATGAGCCAGCGGGGACCGCTCACGAAGGCACCGATGCCGGCCATCGACTTGGCGAAGGTGTTGAAGAGCACGTCGACACCGTCGACCACACCGAAGTGCGAAGCCGTACCGCGGCCGCCCTCACCCATCGTACCGAAGCCGTGGGCGTCGTCGACCAGCAGACGGAACTGGAAGTCCTTCTTCATGGCGACAATCTCGTCGAGCTTGCCCAGGTCACCCTTCATGCCGAAGACACCCTCGGTGATGACCAGCACGCCGCCGTTCTGCTCCTCGGCCAGCTCGGTGGCATGCTTGAGCTGCAGGCGGAGCGAATCCATGTCGTTGTGACCGAAGACGAAGCGCTTGCCCTTGTGCAGACGCAGACCGTCGATGATGCAGGCGTGAGCCTCGGCGTCGTAGACCACCACGTCGCGCGGCGTGAGCAGGCAGTCGATAATCGAGAGCATGCCCTGGTAGCCGAAGTTGAGCAGGAAGGCATCCTCCTTGCCGACGAACTCGGCCAGCTCGCGCTCCAGCTGCTCATGGTAGACCGTCTGTCCGCTCATCATGCGGGCACCCATCGGGGCTGCCATACCGAATTTGGCTGCGCCCTCGGCGTCGGCCTTGCGCACCTCGGGGTGGTTGGCCAGGCCGAGGTAGTTGTTCAGGCTCCAGTTGAGCATCTCCTTCCCGCGGAAACGCATGTGAGGACCGATTTCGCCCTCCAGTTTGGGGAATGCGAAATAACCGTGGGCATAGGACATGTACTGTCCAATCGGGCCGCCGGCGTTTTTCTCGAGACGTGCAAAAATATCAACCATTTCTATCTGTTTTTTAATGTTCTGGTTCGGTTCAGGGGGGCGTACCGAAGTACGCAAAATCGCATTTGACGGCCAAAGTTAGCTATTTTTCGACCGTCGCGAGTACGCTTAAATACTTATTTTTCGGGAAAAGGCGCCCCGCGCCGCCCGCCTGAAGCGCCCCGACAAGGCGCAAACACCACCGACACAGCGGTTAACGGGGAGCACCGGGCCGTTTCATCCGCCGCTCGATGGTGTCGACGATAACCGCCACGGCACCGTCGCCCGTGACGTTGGTGGCCGTGCCGAAGCTGTCCATGGCGATGTAGGTGGCAATCATCAGCCCGACGAGCGTCTCGTCGAAACCCAGCATCGACTCCAGCAGGCCGACGGCCGCCATGATGGCACCGCCCGGCACGCCCGGAGCCGCCACCATCGTCACGGCAAGCAGCAGGATGAAGCCGACGAAGGTCGTCGTCGGGAGCTGCAGCCCGGCGAGCATCGAGACGGCCAGCGCACAGGCGACAATCTTCATCATCGAGCCCGAGAGGTGGATGGTCGCGCAGAGCGGGATGACGAACGAGGCCAGCTCGGGCCGCACACCGAGGCGGAGCGTCCGCTCGAGCGTCACGGGGATGGTCGCGGCGGACGACTGCGTGCCGAGGGCTGTCAGATAGGCGGGCAGCATCGTGCGGAGCATCGCGAAGGGGTTGCGGCGGGCAACGAGCCCCGCCGTGGTGAACTGGAAGGCGAGCAGCAGGAGCGTCAGCACGAAAATCACGACGATGAGCTTGACGAAGACCTCCAGGATGGAGGCCACCTGCCCCGACTGCGTCATCGAGAGGAAGATGCCGAAGATGTAGAGAGGCAGCAGCGGGATGAGCACCCCGGCGATGGTCCGCTCGATGATGCTCCGGAACTCGACCATCACCTCCTTGAGCCGCTCGCTCCGCGCATAGGCCATGCCCAGCCCGAGGACGAAGGCCAGCAGCAGCGCCGACATCACCCCCATGACGGGCGGCATGGGGATGGTGAAATAGGGGGCGAAGGTGGCCGCCTCGGCCGTCGCACCGGCCGCCGTGCCGCGCAGCAGCAGCGGGAAGAGGGCGCGACCGGCGGCGTAGGTGCCGAAGCCCGAGATGAGCGTGAAGCCGTAGGCCAGCGCCGCCGTAAGGAGCAGCAGCCTCCCGGCATTGCGCCCCAGGTCGGCGATGCCGGGGGCGACGAGCCCCAGGATAAGCAGCGGGATGATGAATTCGAGGAACTGGCCGAAAAGGGCATTGAAGGTGGCCGCGACACGCGTCAGCCACTCGGGAAAGAAGAGGCCGCAGAAGATGCCCGCGGCAATGGCCGCCAGCACGCGCGGCAAAAGACCGAACTTGAACTTCATACTCGGAGAGGAACTTTCCGTAAAGATAGCAAATAATTACTCTTCTCCTCATGCCGAGGCGTTTTTCCGCCCGTTTCGGCCATACACGCCACCGATTGCAGGCTCCAGGGCGGGCGGACCGGGCGCCGGACGGCAGCGCGTCTATCCCGATTACGGGTTCCGCTACCCCGATTACGGATTTGCGGCCGAGGCTGTTCACATCCGCCGAAAAAGAGCTATCTTTACGCTGCAAACCAAACGCGAAACGCCATGCAAGAGAAAATCCTCCACATCGAATCGGTCGGCGAATACAACGCCCAGCTCGGCATCGAGACGCTCCACCCGCTGGTGAGCGTCATTGACATGTCGCTGGCAAATCCGGTCCGCCACCAGCGCCAGACCTTCGGTTTCTACACCATATTTCTCAAGGAGGTGAAGTGCGGCGAGCTGCTCTACGGCCGCCAGCACTACGACTATCAGGAGGGGACGCTCGTCTGCCTGGCTCCGGGCCAGGTCATCGGCATCGAGGACAACGGCGAGAAGTTCCAGCCCAGGGGCTGGGCGCTGGTCTTCCATCCGGACCTCATCCGCGGCACGTCGCTCGCCCGCAACATGAAGGAATACACCTTCTTCTCATACGAGGTCAACGAGGCGCTCCACCTCTCGGAGCACGAACGCGAGCTGGTCATCGACTCGCTGCAGAAAATCCGCCACGAGCTCGAACACGCCATCGACCGCCACAGCCGGCGCCTCATCACCATCCAAATCGAGACGCTGCTCGACTACTGCCTGCGCTTCTACGAGCGGCAGTTCATCACGCGCCAGCACGTGAACCACGACGTGCTGAGCCGTTTCGAGCGGCTGCTGGACGACTACTTCGCCGGCGACCGCGCCCGCCGCGAGGGGCTGCCCACGGTGAAGTACTGCGCCGGCGAGCTCTGCCTGTCGCCCAACTATTTCGGCGACCTGGTCAAGCGCGAGACGGGCAAGACGGCCCAGGAGTACATCCAGCTCAAGCTGGTCGAGACGGCCAAGGAGCAGATTCTCGCCCCGGGGCGCAGCATCGGCGAGGTGGCCTACGGGCTGGGGTTCCAGTATCCGCAGCACTTCACGCGTTTGTTCAAGAAGGTGACCGGGCTGACGCCCAACGAGTACCGCTCGCGCCAGAGCTGACGGAAGGGGCCCGCGCCCCCGTGCGGGTCAGCGCCCGCGCCCGCCGGAGTTCCCGCCCTTCGCATCCGACACTCCCGCCTGACGGCCGCCGGCCGTCGGGCGGGTTCTTTTACGCACCGACCACCCGAAGTGGCCCAGCCGTTCGCCGAGGGTGAAGTATTCGCCGTGGGAGTAGGCAATCAGCCCGGCCCGGTCGAGGTCGAAACGCCCCGTCGCGGGGTCGATGTAGGCCGGGTCGACCTGCACGCGGACTACCTCGGCCAGGAACATGTCGTGCGACCCGAGCGGCAGAAGCTGACGCACGCGGCACTCGATGTTGACGGGCGACTCGGCCACCAGGGGCGCCTCGACCTCGGCGGCCGGCAGCGGCGTGAGCCCCGTCTCGCGGAACTTGTCGAAGTCGCGGCCCGAACGGACGCCGCACCAGTCGGTGGCGCGGGCCAGCGCCTCGGTGGTGAGGTTGATGACGAAGGCCCCCGTGCGGCGGATGATGTCGTAGGAGTGGCGCTCGGGACGCAGCGAGATGTAGCACATCGGGGGATTGGTGCAGACGGTCCCGGTCCAGGCGACGGTCACCAGGTTGTACTCCTCGGGCGAGGCGCCGCAGCTCACCAGCTGTCTCTTATACACATCTGACGCTGCCGACGATATGCAGTGTGTAGATC
>UQNV01000057.1 GCA_900542505.1 uncultured Alistipes sp. | reverse complement strand
TTCCGTATTTCCAGAAGATGCAGAAGGAGGGTGAGAGCGGCCGCCGCAAGATGAACCAGTGGACGCGTTTCCTGACTATCGCCGTGTTGATTCTCCAGGGACCCGCCTACATTGCGAACCTCTACCACCAGGTTCCCGACGCGTTCGTCTACGGCAACTCGTTCGGGTTCGTTTGCTATGCGACGACGATTCTGATTGCCGGCACCATGTTCATCATGTGGCTCGGCGAGAAGATTACGGACAAGGGTATCGGCAACGGTATCTCGCTCATCATCATGATTGGTATCGTGGCACGTCTGCCCCACGCGCTGTTGGCCGAAATCAACGCGCGCTTGCAGACCGCCTCGGGTAGCGCCATCATGCTGATTCTGGAGCTGGTGCTGCTCTTCCTTGTCTTCATGGCGACGATTGCCCTCGTGCAGGCTGTCCGCAAGGTGCCTGTACAGTATGCAAAGCGTATTGTCGGCAATAAGCAGTACGGAGGCGTACGTCAGTACATCCCCCTGAAGATGAATGCCGCGAATGTGATGCCTATCATCTTCGCGCAGGCTCTGATGTTTATTCCGGCGCTGTTCACCAATGTCGCTCCGGACTTTGCTTCGGCGTTCAGCTCGATGACCGGCTTCTGGTACAACTTTACGCTTGCAGTGCTGGTGATTGCCTTCACCTACTTCTACACGGCAATCATCATCAATCCTCAAATGATGGCCGATGACATGAAGCGCAACGGCGGCTTCATCCCGGGAGTGAAACCGGGTAAGCAGACCGTGAACTACATCGATACCATCATGACGCGCATCACCCTCCCGGGTTCGATTTTCCTCGCCATCGTAGCGATTCTTCCCGCACTGGCGATGAAGTTCCTGGGCATCCAGCAGGCCTTCGCCTATTTCTACGGCGGAACGTCGCTGCTGATTATGGTCGGCGTGGTGCTCGACACTCTCAAGCAGATAGAGAGCTACCTGTTGATGCGTCACTACGACGGTCTGATGAAGACGGGCCGAATCCAGGGACGCCATTGACGGGCGATTTTTAGAGTTCTTGAACATGATTTACTTAAAGACAGACGAGGAAATCGAGCTGCTTCGCGAAAACAACATCCTGGTGAGCGAGACGCTGGCGGAGGTGGGTCGCCACATCGCGCCCGGCGTCACCACCAAGGAGTTGGATAAGATAGCCGAAGATTTTATCCGTTCGCATGGGGCAGTTCCGGCATTCCTCGGGTACGAGGGTTATCCTGCGTCGTTGTGCATATCGGTCAACGAGCAGGTAGTCCACGGTATCCCATCCTCGAAATGCGTCCTCAAGGAGGGCGACATCGTTTCGGTCGATTGTGGTACGTTTATGAAGGGGTTTGTTGGTGATTCGGCGTATACGTTCGCCGTGGGAGAGATTGCCGAGGAAGTACGGCAGTTGCTTGAGGTCACCAAAGAGGCTCTTTATAAAGGTACGGCGCAGGCCAAGGCGGGAAATCGCGTAGGCGATATCTCGGCGGCCGTGCAGGAGCACGCCGAGCACTACGGTTATGGCGTGGTGCGTGAACTGGAGGGACACGGATTGGGTCGCAGGATGCACGAAGACCCGGGAGTTCCCAATTACGGCGCGCGCGGCAGAGGACCTCTCCTGAAGGAGGGCATGGTCATCTGCATCGAACCCATGATTAACATGGGGACCAAGGCGGTGGTTTTCGAACGGGATGGCTGGACGGTCAGAACCAAGGACCGCAAACCATCGGCACACTTCGAGTTTGCCGTTGCAATCCGCAAGGACGGCCCCGATGTTCTGACGGATTTCAGTATCATCGAGAAAACGCTAAAAAATTAAGACTCTATGGCAAAGCAAGCTGCTATCGAACGGGACGGTACGATTATCGAAGCCCTCTCCAACGCGATGTTCCGCGTCGAGCTGGACAACGGACATATTCTGACCGCGCACATCTCGGGTAAAATGCGCATGCATTACATCAAGATTCTTCCCGGCGATAAGGTAAAAGTGGAGATGACCCCTTACGACTTGACCAAGGGGCGTATCTCCTTCCGTTACAAATAACATTTTGATTGCTTGAAATCATGAAAGTTAAAGCATCCATCAAAAAGAGAAGCGAGGATTGCAAGATTGTGAAGCGTAAGGGCAAACTTTACGTCATCTGCAAGAAAAATCCCAAGTTTAAAATGCGCCAAGGGTAATGTTTAAACGGTTTATTTAAGAAGAAAAAGATTTATGGCACGTATAGTTGGTGTAGATTTACCAAAAAACAAGCAGGGCGAAATCGGTCTGACCTATATCTACGGTATCGGTCGTTCGACTGCCCGCAAGATTCTCGACGGCGCAGGTATCAGCTACGACGTCAAAGTACAGGACTGGACCGATGAGCAGGTAGGCGCCATTCGTTCGACGATTGCCGAGATGGGCATCAAGGTCGAGGGCGAGTGCCGTTCGATGGTTCAGCTCAATATCAAGCGCCTGATGGATATCGGTTGCTACCGCGGCATCCGTCACCGTCTGGGTCTTCCCGTCCGTGGCCAGTCGACCAAGAACAACGCCCGCACCCGCAAGGGCAAGAAGAAGACGGTCGCAAACAAGAAAAAGGCAACTAAGTAATCTTTAGAGAATTATGGCAAAGAAAACTGGAACAGTCAAGAAAAAGGTCGTGAAGGTAGGTGCCGTGGGCAACGCTTACGTACACTCGACTTTCAACAACGTCATCATCACGATTACCAACGAGGTGGGTGACGTCATCAGCTGGTCGTCGGCCGGTAAGATGGGCTTCCGTGGTTCGAAGAAGAATACTCCGTATGCCGCTCAGACGTCGGCCGCCGATTGCGCAAAGGTAGCCTACGACATGGGTCTCCGCAAGGTGAAGGTTTATGTCAAGGGTCCCGGTGCAGGTCGCGAGTCGGCCGTGCGTACCATCCACGGTGCAGGTATCGAGGTGATGGAGATTATCGACGTCACTCCGCTGCCGCACAACGGTTGCCGTGCTCCCAACCGTCGCCGTGTATAATTCCGGTGCCGGACCGTCCGGGGCAGTTGCGGGGCCGCACAGCGGGC
The DNA here is from genome assembly GCA_900542505.1 of uncultured Alistipes sp. Taxonomy (GTDB): domain Bacteria; phylum Bacteroidota; class Bacteroidia; order Bacteroidales; family Rikenellaceae; genus Alistipes; species Alistipes stercorigallinarum. Next base: position 8,498 of record UQNV01000057.1, on the reverse strand, counting down.
CTCAGCCCGGAGACGGAACGGAGCTTACAACTTAACAACTCTTTAATCAAAGTAAAACCATGGGAAGATATATAGGACCAAAATCTAAAATCGCCAGAAAGTTCGGTGAAGCAATTTACGGTGCGGACAGAGTGCTCGAAAAGCGCAACTATCCTCCCGGACAGCATGGCCTGGCGCGCAAGCGCAAGAAGATTTCCGAGTACGGTACGCAGCTGAGCGAGAAGCAGAAGGCCAAGTATACCTACGGTCTGCTGGAGAAGCAGTTCTCGCGTACGTACGAGCAGGCTGCCCGTATGGGCGGTATCACGGGTGAGAACCTGCTGAAGCTGCTCGAGTGCCGTCTGGACAACGTTGTTTACCGCTTGGGTATCGCTCCGACGCGCGCAGCTGCCCGTCAGCTCGTATCGCACTGCCACATCTGCGTGAACGGGAGCGTAGTGAACGTACCGTCGTATTCGCTCCGCGTGGGCGACGTGGTATCGGTTCGCGAGAAGTCGAAGAGCCTCGAAGTCATCACGGCATCCCTCGCCGGCGGTTCGAAGAGCCGCTACGCCTGGCTGGAGTGGGACAACGCCACCATGAGCGGCAAGTTCCTGCAGACTCCGGAGCGCGAGGAGATTCCTGAGAACATCAAGGAGCAGCTCATCGTCGAACTCTACTCGAAGTAGTAATTTAACAGCAATTCAATATTATGGCAATTTTAGCATTCCAGAAACCTAAGAAGGTTATTATGCTCGAATCCACTCCGTCGTTCGGAAAGTTCGAATTCCGACCGCTGGAGCCCGGGTTCGGTATGACTGTCGGTAACGCTTTGCGTCGTATTCTGCTCTCTTCGCTGGAGGGATATGCAATCACGACTGTCAAGGTCGCCGGTGTCGACCACGAGTTTGCCGCCATCCCCGGTGTGATGGAGGGTATGATTGACATTATCCTCAATCTGAAGCAGGTTCGTTTTATCCGCACAGTCGATAATCAGGATGCCGAAAAGGTGTCCATTAACGTTGCGGGTGTGACGGAGCTGACTGCCGGATATATCTCGAATTACTTGTCGTTCTTCAAGGTGCTGAACCCCGACCTGGTGATTTGCCACCTGGCTCCGGGCACGAAGATGCAGATGACGCTCACGATTGGCAAGGGCCGCGGCTATGTTCCCTCGGAGGAGAACATGCCGGCCGACTGCGAATTCGGAACGTTGCCCATCGACTCGATTTTCACGCCCATCAAGAACGTGAAATACTCTGTGGAGAACTACCGTGTCGAGCAGAAGACCGACTACGAGAAGCTCAACATAGAGATTACTACCGACGGGTCGATTCATCCCAAGGAGGCACTCAAGGAGGCCGCGAAGATTCTCATCCAGCACTTCATGCTCTTCTCCGACGAGAAGATTACGGTGAACATGGAGGATACGAACGGCGCCGAGGAGTTCGACGAGGATGTGCTTCACATGCGCCAACTGCTGAAGACGAAGCTTTCGGACCAGGACCTGAGCGTACGTGCGCTCAACTGTCTGAAGGCCGCCGATGTGGACACCGTAGGCGACCTGGTGAAGCTCAACCGCAACGACCTGCTGAAGTTCCGCAACTTCGGCAAGAAGTCGCTGACGGAGCTCGATGAATTGCTGGCCTCGCTCAACCTTAAGTTCGGTATGGACGTATCTATCTACAAACTTGACAAAGACTAATCATGAGACACAATAAGAATTTCAACCATCTCGGCCGTCAGGCGGGCCACCGCAAGGCGATGCTGTCGAACATGGCTTCGTCGCTCATCTTGCACAAGCGCATCGAGACTACGGTTGCGAAGGCGCGCGCCGTGCGTCAGTTCGTCGAGCCGCTCGTAACGAAGTCGAAGGAGGATACCACCCACTCGCGTCGTGTTGTATTCTCGTACCTCAAGCAGAAGGAGGCCGTGACGGAGCTCTTCCGCACCATCGCTCCGAAGATTGCAGAGCGTCCGGGCGGTTACACGCGTATCCTCAAGACGGGCTTCCGTCTGGGCGATGCCGCCGACATGTGCATCATCGAGTTCGTTGACTTCAACGAGGCCTACACGCTGGGCGTGAAGCCAGCTGCTGCAGAGGCTAAGCCCAAGACGCGTCGTTCGCGTTCAAAGAAGACGACCGACGCTGTCGAGGACGCTACGGTAGTCGAGAACAAGAAGACGGCTGCTCCGAAGGCCCCGAAGGCCGCTTCGGCAAAGGCTGCTGCTCCGAAGGTTGCCAAGAAGACCAACGTGGGCAAGAAGATGTAATGGGCACGGGCGGACCCTGCCGGGGTCCGGAACCCGTCAGCCGAAAAGTTCCCGGGAGATGTCGCGAGCGACACTCCCGGGAATTTTTTGTGCCGTGACGAGGCGATTGGGCGGATGCGCTGCGCACGTTGTGGATTTTTTCGCTATATTTATAACGCGGACGGAGCCGTTGGACGACCGATTGGGCCGATTGGGTCGATTGGGTTGATTGGGTCGATTGGGTTGATTGGGTCGATTGGGTTGATTGGGTTGATTGGAGAGTGCGGTGCGTGCGGACTTGCTGTGGGAGGTGCTTAACCCGATGACGCCGGACAGCGCCGGAAGGGGCTGGAAATGGACGGAGGTGAGGAGCTGGACGTGCCGGGAATTACCGGAGGGGATGTGGCCGAAGGTGCCGGGATTGGTCGGCAGGGCTCTCCCCGCATGGCGTTCGCTTCTGATGAGGCCGGCAACTGCCCCGGGGCGGAGGCTTCTGCCGGGGATAGCAGCCGGGCAGCGCCCGATGCTTTCACTGGCGGAGGCATATGGGTTTCCACGCCCTTTTTCGCCGCGTCTCTTTTGACGGCAATCCGCGAGGAACCAACCGATGAGAACAACCATGAAGATGATGAAGAGAACGAAGATGGCGATGGCGCGCTGGCTGCTCGGCCTCTGTGGCCTGCTCTGTGCCCAGGCGCTCGAAGCCCAGAACCTCGACTCGCTGCTGCGTGCGGTCCGCGACCGCGACCAGGCGGTGCGCATGGAGGTCATCCGCCTCTCGCAGCAGGTGCCGCCGCAGGTCGATTCGCTGCTTGCGGCCAGTGCCCGCATGGAGGAGGTCGATGCCGCGAACCGGCGTATCGTCTCCGACCTGCTGGCCGAGGGGTGGCCCGAAGGGCTCTCCGATGAGGCGAACGAAGCTATCTGGCTGGTGATTGACCATGCCGACCTGGCGATGCAGCGGCGCTGGATGCCCCTTGTCGAGGAGCAGATGGCGGCCGGGCGAGTCTCGAAGTCGAACTACGCAACGCTGCTCGACCGGATGCTCATGCGCGAGGGCCGGCCGCAGCGTTACGGCACGCAGACCTGCTCCTCCACGCGGCTCGTTGCAGCAGACTCGGCACGTGTCGAGCGCATCTGCCGCCTCTGGCCCGTCGAGTCGCCCGAGCGGCTCGATTCGCTGCGCGAGGCGATGGGGCTCGACCCCATCGGCGACTACCTCCGCGCGGTGGAGGAGGTCTACGGTGCGCCCTGCCTTTGGGACCCGTCGCTCGGCGTCGACGATATGGCCCGGCCATAGGGCCTTACGGGCCGTCTGCTGCTGCCGGTGCATTTTTTTTTTCGAAAAAATGGCCGGTTTTCTCCCGATGTTAGATTCTTTTCAGATTTGAGCGTGAACTTTGTATCGTAAAACAAAACGAACAAGTTTAACCCTCAAACCGATTACAACCATGAAAAAGTATTTTGTAGCAGCAGCTCTTCTCTTCGCAGGAATCACCGCATCGTTCGCCGACGGCCGCGAGCGCCCCATCACCCTCGAGCAGCTTCCCGCCCCCGCGCAGGAGTTCCTTGCCTCCAACTTCAAGGACCTGACCCTCGCCTTCGCCGTCGAGGACCCGAAGTTCATCGGTTCGGAGTACGAGGTGACCTACACCGACCGCACGGAGGTCGACTTCGACAGCGACGGTGCCTGGACCGCGGTCGAGTGCCGTTATGCGGCCGTTCCCGAGGCGATTGTCCCGGCCCGGATTCGCGACTACGTGGCCAAGAGCTTTGCCGGGCAGACCATCCGCAAAATCGAGCGTAACAAGTACACCTGGGAGGTCGAGCTGATGAACGGCCTTGAAATCAAGTTCGACAAGAACTTCCAGGTCATCGACATCGACGACTGATTCCTCCGGGCATAACCTCCCTCATCTCATCATGCGGTGCGGCCTTGCGGCCGTGCCGCTTTTTTGGGTGCCTACCGTTGCTCGGGGCCTGATTTCGCGCATGAGAAACGAAATAACCCGTGCTGCAGCAGTGCAGCACGGGTTATTTACCCTTTGACGGGAGTATTCCCGTCGTTTGTCGGGCGACGAATTACTTCGCGAAGCCCTTGCCGATGGCCAGGAAGTCCTCGGCCTTCAGAGCGGCGCCGCCAATCAGACCGCCGTCGACATCCTCCTTGGCGAAGATTTCGGCAGCGTTCGAAGGCTTGCACGAGCCGCCGTAGAGAATCGGGCACTCGGCAGCCGCAGCGCCGAACTTGTCGGCCAGCACCTTGCGGATGTAGGCGTGAATCTCCTGAGCCTGCTCGGCCGTAGCGGTCTTGCCCGTACCGATGGCCCATACGGGCTCGTAGGCGATGACCAGGTTCTTGAACTGCTCCTCCGTCAGATTGTAGACAACCTCCTCAATCTGAGCCTTCACCACGTCGAAGTGCTTCTCGGCCTCGCGCTCCTCGAGGTTCTCGCCCACGCAGTAAATCGGCGTGAGGTTGTTGGCATAGGCCTGCTCCATCTTCTTGTTGAGCGTAGCGGAGGTCTCGCCGTAGTACTGGCGACGCTCCGAGTGGCCCAGGATGACGTACTTGCAGCCCAGGGCGGCAAGCATCGAGGCAGCTACCTCGCCCGTGTAGGCACCCTTGGCCTCGGCGGCGCAGTTCTGGGCGCCCAGCTCGATGTCCGAACCCTTCAGGGCCTCGGCTACCATCGAGAGGTGGGTGAACGGCGGGCAAACGATGAAGTTAACGCACGAGCATACCTCGCCGCGTCCTGCTACGACGCCCTTTGCCAGTTCGACTCCTTCGGCGGGAAGCGTATTCATCTTCCAGTTGCCGGCTACGATTTTCTTTCTCATGTTCGGTTTGTTTTTATAAATGATGTTGTACACAATAGCTATAATTACACCTGCCAGCAGTACGGCGCTGCAGACGCGGTCGAACCGCTGCCAGGCGCTCATCTCCTCCATTCCCGTGCGGACCGCCCATGCCGCAGCGCATCCCGCGGCCGCATAGCTCCAGAAGACGAGCCAGCCGCGCCGGCGCATCGTAAGCTTCCGCCACACTCCGGCCGCCAGCCAGAGCCAGCATCCGGCCGCCAGCAGCAGCCACACCGCGCGGCCGAGCCATGCGGGAAGCAGCCCGCCCGTTGAGAGGCCTCCCAGAAGGATGACGGCGATGATTGCCGCATCGACGGCGCGTCGGCCGCATTTTCCTGTCGGGCGGTTGTCCATCGGCTTATCGCTCCTGTTCGGGCAGGGTGACCTTGCGCACGACGCTGTTGTTGGCCAGCCGCTCCCAGGTGGTGAAGCCCCGGCCTCCGGCCTTGAGCTCGATGATGCGGGCCCCGCTCAGCAGCTCCTGGTATTCGCCGAAGCCGCCGCTGTAGCGGCCGTAGGCCATGCCGATGCCCTTGAGCTGGGCGACGTAGTTGTTCGTGTGGTCGTGGCCGGCGAAGACGCCCGTCACCTCGCCCCGGCGGAGCAGTTCGTCGAACATCCCCGTGTTGTCGCGTGCCGGACACTCCCCCTCGAGCCGGAAGCCCGCCACGGGGTGGGTGTCGTAGGCCTCGCGGAACTCATGCAGCGGAACGTGGCAGAAGAGCAGCGCGTTGCTCCGCCGTCCGTCGCGGCGTTCGGCCTCTTCGCTCTGCGAGCGGTACCAGGCGACCTGCTCCGCGGTGAATCCCCGGTAGGAGTGGTCGTCGGCGTTGTAGTCGTTCGAGTCCATCACGTAGAGCCGCGCCTCGACCTTCGCGGGGTCGTCGTAGGCGTAGAGCGGAATGACGAAGTCGCCCTGCCGCTCCCCCGAGGGGTTGAACTGCGCGTTGACGCAGAGCGGTAGCGTGCGGATGATGTCGTAGACCCGCCCGCGCGAAATCCGCTCGGCGTCGTGGTTGCCCAGCGTCACGGCATAGGGTATGTGTTGCGAGGCGAGGAAGTCGCCCAGCCGCCGCCAGAGCACCTCGTCGTTGGCCGAGTAGACCGCGTCGCCTGTGATGACAATCAGGTCGGGCTGTTCGAACTGAATCAGCTGGCTGAGCATCGGGAAGATGTGGTCCGAGCGGTAGTCGAGCGTGCAGTGCAGGTCGGTAAGCTGCATGATGCGGAACGTTCCGTTCATCTTGAACGAGAAGTGCGTCGGCGTGGCCGGCGTCGGGCTCTCGGTCTTGCGGATGCAGGACTGCCCGGCATACTGTGCCGAGGCGGGTGCCGATACCAGCACCGCAACGGCGGCAAGTGCCGCAAGAAACAGGTTGCTCGGTTTCATCTCCTCTCGTTTTTCAGCGCGGGCTGCGATGCGCGCCTATTCGGCCGCGCACCACGCCTTGACCTCCTCCATCGAGGGGGCCTTCAGACCCAGCTTGTTTTTCTTGTTGTAGCCGCAGAGGTCGTTGAAGAACTTGCCCGGGGCAAGCTTGCGCAGCGACTCTACGGTGATGTAGCCCATCTTCTGGATGACGGGAACCCACTCCTCGGGGACACCGATGGCGGTGTAGGCCTCCGCGGGGTCGGCCACGACCTTCTTCTCGGGACGCATCTGCGGGAAGAACAGCACGTCCTGAATCGACGTCTGGCCCGTCATGAACATCGCCAGACGGTCGATGCCCATACCCATGCCCGAGCAGGTCGGCATGCCGTACTCCAATGCGCGGACGAAGTCCATGTCGATGAACATCGCCTCGTCGTCGCCCTTCTCCGAGAGGCGCAGCTGCTCCTGGAAGCGCTCCAGCTGGTCAATCGGGTCGTTCAGCTCGGAGTAGGCGTTGCAGAGCTCCTTGCCGTTGACGAAGAGCTCGAAGCGCTCCGTGAGCTCCTGGTTGTCGCGGTGGCGCTTGCACAGCGGCGACATCTCGATGGGGTAGTCGCAGACGAAGGTGGGCTGGATGAGCTCCCCTTCGCAGTACTGCCCGAAGATGGCGTCGATGAGCTTGCCCTTGCCCATCGTCTCGTCGGTCTCGACGCCCAGCCGCTTGCAGGCTTCGCGCAGCTGCTCCTCGCTCTGGCCCGTGATGTCGTAGCCCGTCTTTTCGCGGATGGCGTCGGTCATCGTCAGGCGGCGGAACGGGGCCTTGAACGAAATCTGGCGGCCATCGATGGTCAGCTCCGTGGTGCCGTTCACAGCGGTCGAAATCCGCTCGAGCAGCTGCTCGGTGAACTCCATCATCCAGCGGTAGTCCTTGTAGGCCACATAGATTTCCATGCAGGTGAACTCGGGGTTGTGCGTGCGGTCCATGCCCTCGTTGCGGAAGTTCTTGCCCAGCTCGTAGACGCCGTCGAATCCGCCGACAATCAGCTTCTTGAGGTAGAGCTCCGTGGCGATACGCAGGTAGAGGTCCACGTCGAGCGAGTTGTGGTGCGTGATGAAGGGACGCGCCGCCGCACCGCCCGGAATGGGCTGCAGGATGGGCGTCTCGACCTCCAGATAGCCGCGCTCGTTGAAGAATTCGCGCATCGTCGTGATGATTTTCGCCCGCTTGGCGAAGACCTCCTTGACCTGCGGGTTGACAATCAGGTCGACGTAGCGCTGGCGGTAGCGCACCTCGGGGTCGGTGAAGGCGTCGAACGTCTGTCCGTCCTTCTCCTTGACGACGGGCAGCGGGCGCAGCGACTTCGAGATGAGGGTGAACTTGCGGCAATGTACCGACAGTTCGCCCGTCTTGGTGTGGAATGCGAAGCCCTCGACGCCGATGAAGTCGCCGATGTCGAGCAGTTTCTTGAATACGGTGTTGTAGAGCGTCGCGTCACCCTCGGGACAGATGTCGTCGCGACGGATGTAGACCTGGATGCGGCCCGTGTGGTCCTGCAGTTCGAAGAACGATGCGCTGCCCATGATGCGGCGCGACATGATGCGTCCCGCGATGCGGATGTCCTGATAGTTGCCTTTCGCCTCGTCGTAGTTCTCGGCGATTTCGCGTGCCGTTGCCGTCACTTCGTACCGTGCGGCGGGGTAGGGCTCGATGCCCAGTTCGCGCAGCGCCTTGAGCGATTGTCTGCGAAGCTGTTCCTGTTCACTGAGTTCGATGCTCATATCGTTTATGCTCTGTAATCTGTAATGGTTTTTCCAGAGGGCAAAATTACAAAAAAAAGTCGAGATTCCGGGGCCGCGGGCAATTTTTCCGACGGGACGGACCGGAGCTTCCCGCGGCTGTCGGAGCAGAGCGGGGGACGGAAAAAGAGGTACGGGGGCCGTACCTCTTTTGTTGCGGTGAGTGGGGGAGCCGGGCCAGTCTCTGTCTCTTATACACATCTGACGCTGCCGACGATATGCAGTGTGTAGATCT
>UQNV01000056.1 GCA_900542505.1 uncultured Alistipes sp. | reverse complement strand
TGTGTATAAGAGACAGGACCGGGAGTACTCACTCCTCCATGTCGTGCAGGTGGATTTCGAGCGCACGCACCGAGATGCGGACCTCGTGCAGCGAGATACCGAGCGAACCGATGAGGCAGAGCAGCGCCACGCCGAAGACATAGGCCGACAGGGACTGCAACCCCACGTAAATCAGAAACATCGTCACCACGCAGAGGAACAGGCTCGCCACCCCGAGCGACTGCATCGAACGCGTGAGCCGCAGCCTGAGGCGCAGGTTGTCGATTTGCGCCCGCGTCACCTTCGAGGGCTGCAGCCGGTGCTGTTCGCGCAACGAACGGATGAGCTGCGCGTAGGAGAGGAAACGGTTGGTATAGGCCAGCAGGATGAGCGAAATGGCCGAAAAGAGCAGCGCCGGCGTCGTGAGTGTCAATTCTTCCATGGAAAAAATCGGTTTTACGGTGCTAAGGTATCTATTTTCCGCGACATGCGCCGCTGCAAACGGCTAAAAAGCGGCTCCCGGGCACGGCACGCCTCCCCAAAATCGGGTATTTTGCGGTGCAGAGGGGCCGATTTTTCGATTTTTCGGGAAAAAGAACGTACCTTTGCGGCTCCGAAATCATATAGTTTTAATCTCATATTGGACAAACACGCATGGAATTGAACAAAACCTTCAACGACGGGCTTTGGAGCAAAGAAATCAACGTCACGGACTTCGTCCGCCGCAACATCACCCCCTATGAGGGCGATGCATCCTTCCTCGAAGGAGCGACGCCACGCACCCGACGCATCTGGGAACTCTGCCTGGCCGCCCTGGAGGAGGAGCGCCGCAACAACGGCATCCGCTCGCTCGACAACAAGACCGTCTCGACCATCACCTCGCACAAGGCCGGATACATCGACCGCGAGAACGAGCTGATTGTGGGTCTGCAGACCGACGAGCTCCTCAAGCGCGCCATCAAGCCCTTCGGAGGCATCAACGTCGTCTCGCGCGCCTGCCGCGAAAACGGCACCGACGTCGACGAGCGCGTGCGTGACATCTTCACCCACTACCGCAAGACCCACAACGACGGCGTCTTCGACGTCTACACCGAGGAAATCCGCTCGTTCCGCTCGCTGGGCTTCCTGACGGGTCTTCCGGACAACTACGCCCGCGGCCGCATCATCGGCGACTACCGCCGTCTGGCCCTCTACGGCACCGACCGCCTCATCGAGGCCAAGCAGGAGGACCTGCGCAACCTCACCGGTCCGATGACCGAGGCGCGCATCCGCCTGCGCGAGGAGGTCGCCGAGCAAATCAAGGCGCTGAAGGACATCCGCACCATGGGCGAATACTACGGTCTGGACCTGAGCCGTCCGGCCACCTCGGCCCACGAGGCGGTGCAGTGGGTCTACATGGCCTATCTGGCCGCCGTCAAGGAGCAGGACGGCGCCGCCATGTCGCTGGGCAACGTATCGTCGTTCCTCGACATCTACATCGAGTACGACCTCACGCACGGCCTCATCGACGAGCGCTTCGCCCAGGAGCTCATCGACCAGTTCGTCATCAAGCTCCGCATGGTGCGCCACCTGCGCATGCAGTCCTACAACGACATCTTCGCCGGCGACCCCACGTGGGTCACGGAGGCCATCGGCGGACGCTTCAACGACGGCCGCACGAAGGTGACCAAGACCTCGTTCCGCTTCCTGCAGACGCTCTACAACCTCGGCCCCTCGCCCGAGCCCAACATGACGGTGCTCTGGAGCCCCGAGCTGCCCGCCGGCTTCAAGGAGTTCTGCGCCCGCGTCTCGGCCGACACCAGCTCCATCCAGTACGAGAACGACGAGCTGATGCGCGAGGTGCGCGGCTCGGACGACTACGGCATCGCCTGCTGCGTGTCCTACCAGGACATCGGCCGCCAGATTCAGTTCTTCGGCGCCCGCGCCAACCTGGCCAAGGCGCTGCTGCTGGCCATCAACGGCGGCCGCTGCGAGAACACCGGCACGCTGATGGTGAAGGGCATCCCCGAACTCTCGGGCGATGTGCTGCGCTTCGAGGAGGTGATGTCCAACTACAAGAAGGTCCTCACGGAGATTGCCCGCGTCTACAACGAGGCGATGAACATCATCCACTACATGCACGACAAGTACTACTACGAGAAGGCGCAGATGGCCTTCATCGACACCGACCCGCGCATCAACCTCGCCTACGGCGTGGCGGGCCTCTCGATTGCCATCGACTCGCTCTCGGCCATCAAGTACGCCCGTGTGAAGGCACGCCGCAACGCCCTGGGACTCACCGACGCCTTCGAGGTCGAGGGTGACTTCCCCTGCTTCGGCAACAACGACGACCGCGTCGACCACCTCGGCGTCGACCTGGTCTACTACTTCAGCGAGGAGCTCAAGAAGCTGCCCGTCTACAAGAACGCCCGGCCGACCCTCTCGCTGCTGACCATCACCTCGAACGTGATGTACGGCAAGAAGACCGGCGCCACGCCCGACGGCCGCGCCAAGGGTGTCGCCTTCGCACCGGGTGCCAACCCCATGCACGGCCGTGACCGGAGCGGCGCCATCGCCTCGCTCTCGTCGGTGGCCAAGCTGCGCTACCGCGACTCGCAGGACGGCATCTCGAACACCTTCTCGATTGTTCCCAAATCGCTGGGTCCCACGCCCGAGGAGCGGGTCGAGAATCTGGTGACGATGCTCGACGGCTACTTCACCAAGGGTGCCCACCACCTCAACGTCAACGTGCTCAACCGCGAGATGCTCGAGGATGCGATGGAACACCCCGAGAAGTATCCGCAGCTGACGATTCGCGTCTCGGGCTACGCGGTGAACTTCACCAAGCTGAGCCGCGAGCACCAGCTGGAGGTCATCAGCCGCAGCTTCCACGAGCGGATGTAGCCATCCGGCACCTGCTACGACCGGGAGCTTCCGCTGCGGAGGCTCCCGGCTTTGTTCCGAACCGTGCACCCGCACACAACACCACACGACGATGCTTCGCGTACACTCCTACGAATCGATGGGAACCTTCGACGGCCCCGGGCTGCGGCTGGTCGTCTTTCTCCAGGGCTGCAACTTCCGCTGCCTCTACTGCGCCAACCCCGACACGATTGAGGCCTGCGGCGGGCAGCCGACGCCGCCCGAAGAGATTCTCCGCATGGCCGTCGACCAGCGCCCCTTCTTCGGCCGGCGGGGCGGCGTGACCTTCTCGGGAGGCGAGCCCACCTTCCAGGCCCGGGCGCTCGTGCCGCTGCTGCGCATGCTCCGCGAGGAGGGCATCCACACCTGCATCGACACCAACGGCTCGCTCTGGAATCCCGACGTCGAGGAGCTCTTCACGCTCGCCGACCTGGTGCTGCTCGACGTCAAGCAGGCCAACCCGGAGCGCCACCGCCTGCTCACCGGGCGCGACAATGCCCAGACGCTGCGCACGGCCGCCTGGCTCGAGGAGCACGGCAAGCCCTTCTGGCTGCGCTATGTGCTCGTACCGGGCTACAGCGACGCCGAGGAGGATATCCGCGCACTGGGCCGGGAGCTCGGCGGCTACGGCTCGCTGCAGCGGGTCGAGCTGCTCCCCTACCACACGCTCGGCGTCCACAAGTACGAGGCGATGGGGCTCGAGTACCGACTCCGCGACGTGCGCGAGAATACCCCCGAGGAGCTCGACCGCGCCGCTGCGCTGCTGCGCGAGTACTTCCCGACGGTGGTGGTCAACTGAGCCCGCTCTCCGCACGGAACTCCTGCACAAAAGCTCGACACCGCACCGGTGCCGGGCTTTTTTCCGACCGTCTGCCACCCCGGCGATTCGCATCGCCGCCGGCAGGGAAAGCATCGCCGTTGACTGGAGAAGCATCGCCGCCGACCTTTTCACACAAAAAAATCGAATGCCCAACCGAATTATTGCTTACCTTTGTCTTACGCGAACCGCCTCGACGACGCATCGTCGGCCCAGCCCCGGCTTCGGAGGGGAAAGCCCCGGGACTCCTGCCGTGCGCCATACGGGATGCCCCACCGAAGGGCACCCCGCAACGGAACCGGCACCAGGAAGCTCCGCCGCCATACGGTCTCCAGCGTGCAACCCGTTAAATCCGCCGCTCCATGAATCTGCCGCTCTACGAACATTCGCTCAGCATCGCCCTGCCGCTGATGCTCTTCTTCGGCGCCTACTTCCTGTTCGCCCGGACTCCCGACAAGGCCATCTTCGCCAACTACCTCCGCTCGCGGCGCATCATGGGCGTGGCTCTGCTGCTCCTGGCGGCCAACTATGCGGTCCACCTCTTCGTGGGAATCCGCTTCCGCGACACCAATGCGGCCATCCTGATGAACCTCTCGACCTATTTCCTCTGCTACTGGCTCTTCAGCTCGGCTCTCACCACGCTGCTCGACCGCTTCTACATCACACGCCGCCGCATGGTGTTCCACCTCACCGCATGGGTGCTCTTCTCGCTCTTCTCGGGCTTCATCCTGCTGTGGCTGCCCGACGGTCTGCTCCAAAAGATTGGATTGACGGCAATGGCCGCCTGGCTGGTCTGCTACGGGTTGTGGCTGGCCCGCCGCCTCGTCCGCGCCTACCGCCGCGCCGTGCGGCTCTTCGACGACACCCACTCCGACGACATCGCCGCCTACATCCGCTGGCTCTCCATCTTCACCTACTGGGCCGTCATTTTCGGCGTCGGATGCGGCGTGCTGACCTTCCTGCCCGACCGCTACATCTTCCTGTGGATTCTCTCGTCGGTACCCTTCTACATCTACCTCTACTGCTCCTACCTCAACTACCTGCTCTTCTACGAACAGGTGGAGCGTGCGCTCGAGGACGAGATGCCTTCGTGCGAGGAGGGGTTCATCCCCGACGACGAGCCCGCGGGCGATGCGGCACGTTCCGGCATCGACCTCGGCGCCCGGCTCGAGGCATGGGTCGCCTCCGAGAGCTACCTCAGCCCGGGGCTCACGGTCAAGGAGCTGGCCGACGAGCTCCACACCAACCGCACCTACCTCTCGGGCTACATCAAGAGCATCCACGGCCTTTCGTTCCGTGACTGGATTGCGAAACTGCGCATCGAATATGCCAAGCGGCTGCTGCTCCGTTCGCCCGAGCTGACCATCCACGACATATCGGAAAAGTCGGGCTTTCTCTCGCCGAGCCACTTCACCCGCATCTTCAAGGAGCACGAGGAGTGCTCACCCGCCCGCTGGCGCCGCACACGCACGGATGCGGAACAGTCGTCAGAGCAGCAATGATTGCGCGCTGCAGCATCCCCCGACGGATGCGCGACGGGTCGGACAACCGAACCGCCCGCAGGAAACACCATCGGGACGCTTCCGCCCCACCAGCCCGGAGCTTCCCCGGGAAATCCAGGGAATCCGGAATATCCGGGGGCGGAGACACCCGGACTGCAACCGCAGAACGAGCAAAGGGAGAACCTTCGGAAGGTTCTCCCTTTTGCTTTGGAGCGGAAAACGGGACTCGGACTCGCGCTGCGCGCGAGCGGTTCGCGAATACTGGCAGACACCCCCGGCCCCTGGAAGGGGCGTTTTGAGGTCGCAGGTGCCGAGTCCCTCATGCACCGGCATACAAAAGAAAGAGGGAAGAACCTTTTGGATTCTTCCCTCCTGTTTTGGAGCGGAAAACGGATTTCCGACCCAAGCATATTCCTCGTTCACAATCAGCGCATTACGCAAAGCATTTTCCTCAAAGGTCACTCCCGCGATGCGGTCATCATGCACTCGTTTGCATCCCAATGCTTTCGACAAAGATAAGAAATCTTCAGTCCAAATACAAACTCAAAATCCGATTTTGCGCCGCGACCGCTCTGGCTGCCCAAGCACTTCCAAGCGGCAGTATCCGTCGAGTTGCTCGAACGAAGGTTCCGCGCCCTGCAGGATTATGTCAATCGTCCGTTTGCGGGCGATGTTCTCGATCTGCCCGCCGCTGAAATCGTACCGTGCAGCCAGCATGGCTGCCGTTCGCTCGTCGAGTGTCGGAATCATCGACCGCCAGATCCGACTCTTCGCCTCCGTCGAGGGTTTCTCGAACTCGATCTTATAGAGAAAACGCCGCTCAAAAGCCTTGTCTAGATTCTGTGTGAGGTTCGTGGTGGCAATCATGATGCCGTCCAACTGCTCCATCTCTTGCAGAATGATATTCTGGATCGAGTTTTCCATCTTCTCCACGGCCTGGCTGGCTCCCTCCTGGCGGATGCCCAGCACGGCGTCTGCCTCATTGAAGAGCAGGATGGGAGCCGGTTTCGAATAACGGGTATAGGAGCGGTAACGATCGAAAGCCTCCTTGATGTTCTTCTCGCTTTCGCCGACCCAGCAACTCTTGATCTGTGAAACATCGACAACCATCAAGTCACGCCCCGTGCGACGTGCCAGTTGGTAGACCGTCTCGGTCTTGCCTGTCCCCGGCGCTCCGTAGAAAAGGCAGGCAAAGCCCTTGCGCATGCCGCCGGCCTCCAGCCGCTGCTGGATGTCGGTGAAGTGTTCGGGGGCGAGGAGTTCCCCCAGCCGGTCGATCTGTCGCTGCACCGACGGGTTGTAGAAGAGCTCCTTGGCGGCAAAGGTCGTGCAGTCGAGCAGATCCCTCCCCTTGCGACTCTTGTGCTCGACATAACGCAAACCGACGAAAAGAGCCTCCCGGGCCGTGCGAGTCAGGTGGAAATACTCCGGATCTTCCAATCCGTTTGCGTTATAGGGCTCGATGATTTTCCGTTCGCACAGTTTGAGATCCGAGGCATTCATCATCCAGGAAAGGAACCGTTGCTCATCCCCCGTAAAATAGTCCTGCCAGTCCCGCATCCGGAGGTATGCCTTGCCCTTGTTCACATAGAGATGGCAGAAGACGTAAAACAGCAGGCGTTCCACGTCTTCGGACAAATCATAGATTTGGAGCGTCTGACAGAACGGCAATTCCGGATTGGCTGCCACCAGCGCATCCAGATCGGCGAGCAGCAGATTCCGGTCCTCTTTCATCCGGTCAAGAATCTTCTCCATGCGGTCGAAGAGCTGCTCGACAGTCAGGTTGTCGATGGGCGCCGGCTCGAAGGCTCGGTTTTCCTTGACGGCCTCCACGACCTCCATCGGGACGGAATAGAAGAGCGTGTTCTCCTTTTTGAAGCGCCAGATGAGGTGGCGCTGTGCCAGGCGGTCGGCTGCGGCCATCAACGAAATGATCCGCACCGTACGGCAACCGATCAGGTCGGAAAAATCGCTGATCTGAATCCGCGGATCGGTGCTTTTCTCCATAAAGAGGGCAAAGGCCAATGCCTGCTCCTCATCAAGCGACATGCATTCGGACACATACGTCAACGCCGAATAGGCCTTTTCTGAAAAGGGTGTTTCAAGTTTCAGTTCTATGGCCAAATTCACGATCTGCTCGATGGCTCCGATCAAGGTCCTCGCCGACTCTCCCGGGTCGTTTACCAAGGGCTGATCAACCTTCGTTTTCGGGCTCGTGCCCCTCTTCGTCTCAAGATGTTCCATCATTTCCGTATTTTTTCTCCGGCAAAGTTCAGTAGCCAATCTGCCAGAATCCGGCACATGTGCTCTTTATTCAAAAAATGGCATGCAATGGGAAAAATTCCGACTATGTGCAATATTTCAGCACATAGTCTTGCTACCTTTGCACCAGAAAAAGACAAACACCATGGCATCCAATCTCTTCAAAAGGTACATCTGGCTGGCCGACACGATTCATCGCTATGGCCCCATCACGCTGGCCGAGATCCGCGCCCGCTGGCAGCACAGCGCGCTCTATGACGGCCGTCCGCTGGCACGGCGGACCTTCCACTCCCACCGCGACGCGGTCGAAGAACTGTTCGACATCTCGATTGTCTGCGACGAACGCACCAACCGTTACTCCATTGCCAACAGCGAGGATCTCAACTCGCACAACATCACAAACTGGTTGCTCGATAGTTTTGCCGTCGGGCAGTCGCTGCGCGAGGCCCGCACGCTGCATAACCGCGTGCTGGTCGAGGAGGTTCCCTCGGCCCGGGGGCATCTTCCCGAACTGCTCGACGCCATGCGCGAGAACCGGCAGGTGGTCATTACCTATCAGCCCTTCACGGGGGACGAGGCCTTCGATCTCCGTCTTCGGCCGCTTTTCGTCAAGCTCCGCGACCGGCGCTGGTACCTCTACGCCGACAAGCCCGACAATGCGAAAATCAAACTCTACGCGCTGGACCGCATGGTGAAGATCCGCGTGACCGAAGATCGCTTTACGCCGCCCGAGGAGCTGGATCCGGCCGGCTACCTGGCCGGCGCATTCGGCGTGGCGGTCTACGACGACATACGCCCCTGCACGATCCGGGTCCGGGTTGCGGGCGACGGCGTCAAGTATCTCCGTACGCTGCCCCTTCACGCTTCACAGCAGGAGGTCGAGACACATGACGACTATGCCATCTTCGAGTTTCACGTGGCACCGACGCCGGAGTTTTACCAGGCCATGTTAAACTGCCACTGCAATTTCGAGGTGCTCTCGCCGGGCAATGTACGGGAGGAGATGCGGCGCATCATCGACGGGCTCCATGTTTTGTACTGCCGTCCGACAAATGATTAAAAAAGAAAATCGAACAAAAAGATGACAGAAAAAACAGACAAACAGACACATGAGCGCCAATGGGAATTTTTTGCGGAGGCGGTGCCGCTCATTTGGCGCCACCGTGAACGAATTCTTGCCGATCCACAGCTTTTCGGGGTTCTCACACCGATGCGCATTCGCATGGCCTATGTCTCGATGAAGGATTCGGGACCCTATCCGCTGGGCGTGGTGCTCCGGGCGTGGACCGAGTACGCAGAAAACTACATGCGTCTATGTCCGGAATGTGGCGGGCAGATGCTGATCTACTCCTTCTCGGGGTCACCGTTAAGCGGCCGCAGCAGCCATTCGGCCACCTGCACCGCATGCGGCTATCAACAACGCCACGTCGACGAAGGCAGTTTCGGACGCCTTGCTTCACCGATCATGCGTATCGCCGGCCAGTATCGGGATCTGCCGAAGGGCGATGCGCTGTCGTTCGAAGAGGCAATCAAACAGATTGAAAATATGGAAGATTCAGTTCCAAATATTTAAATTTGGAAGATACATAAAAGGATAGTATCTTTATGTAACCAAAGTTTTCAAAAGCAACTTCTAACCTAAAAAAATATGGATTCCAAAGAATTAAGAAAAAAGGCTAAAATAAGCTGATTCCCCAAAAACCTGGATGCTGTTCTGAATGACGAATTAGGGATTCTGGAGATTCACATCCATAATCAGGCAGCATGTGCAAATATGCAAGAGGATTCTTCTGCTTTTGAAGGATGGATATTTTGCATATATGCTTCCCTGTCGGACATCATCAAAAAAGTGACTCTCACATGGAATATTCCAAATGAAACAAATCTTCACTACAACCGATTCCTTTATCGGGTTATAAAAATGCAAAAGCACTTTAGCTGGTTTTCAATCGCTGAGGAGAATGTTCAAGAAATCACAGCGTTCCAAAACCGATACAAAGATGTCAAATTGGTTTTGAACCAGCCCAGTATCACAGGGAAGCAAACGGACTTCAAGGAAAAAACAGAGGCCTTTTTCGAAAGAGTATTTTTGGAAGAAAAACAATTATACAAGGGAATTCAGTTTGACACCGTCAATAATCAACTGCCTGTCGGTCTTTTCTACAACAGCGTATCCAAAAGCAGTTCGATCTTTCCGGGAAATAAAGGAGCTATTGACCTGTGGGGAATCAGAAAGGATGAATTTTGGATTTTCGAGCTCAAATTCAACAACAGCAAGGTCGGAATTTTATCCGAAATTCTGTTTTATCTGTGGATCATGGAGGACTTGTTCTTCACACGAAGAATAGGTTATGAACCATCTGGTAAAACCAATCCTTTTCGGGATTTGAATCAAGTATATGATTTGGCCCAAAAAGGAATTTCAAAACTCTATGGAGTCCTTTTGGTCGATCAATTTCACCCCTGTCTTAATGATAACGTCATTGACTTTATCAACAGAGAAAACCAGGAACCTCGGATTAAATTAAAGATTCAACTGTATCGACCTCATGTCACGGTAAAATTGCTATGACCGTTACCATCCACCGCGGAACGCACGAAATCGGCGGCAGCTGTGTCGAGATACGAACCCGGCAGACTAAAATCCTGCTCGATCTGGGTCTGCCGCTCGATTTCGACTCCCGGCCCCAGGAGCAGCAGGAGCAAATCCGCCGCGAGGCCCTCGAATGGGCACAAGATGCCGATGCCATCTTCATCAGCCACTACCATGCCGACCACCACGGTCTGCTGCCCGATACGCACCGGGATGTGACCATCTACGCTACGGCCGGGACGGCAGCCATGATGCACGTCACCGAGGTGGTCCATGGACGTGGCGATGCCGGCTATCTGCGCCATATCAGAATCCTCTCCAAGGAGGCTGATGACCGGAAGTTCGAGCCGGTAACCGTGGGCGATATTTGTATCACGCCCTACACGGTCGACCATGCGGCCTATGATGCCTGCGCCTTTCTGATCGAAGCCGAAGGCCGGCGAATCCTCTACAGCGGAGACATCCGCCGTCACGGGGTGAAAGGTTTTCTCTATCACAACCTGCCCCGGAAGGTCGACTGCCTGCTGCTCGAGGGGACCAACCTGGCCACCGAAAAGGAGTGTATGAGCGAAGCGGAGATTTGCGAACGTTTCAAGGAGCAGTTCCGCACCGATGCCGACAAGCTGCACTACATCTGGTGCTCGGGACAGAATATTGACCGGATCGTCCAGATCTACAAGGCGGCGCTCGTCTGCTCGCGCAAGCTGATTGTGGATACCTACGTCGCCTATGTGCTGGAAGCGGTCCACCGTTTCAAGTCGTCGATTCCGTCGCCGCTCTCTCCGTTCGAGGGACACGATGTTTTCCGGTATTTCTGTTTGCCCGCCCAATTGAAACGGCTCGAAGAGGCCGGAGATCCGGAGATTGTGGAGCGTCTGAAGGCACTTTCGACGGTCGACACGAAAGACATCGGACGCAATCCGGGCAAATATGCCTGGCTCATCCGCCCTTCCATGCTGTACTACATGCAGAAGTACAGCCACACGCCATCGGTCGTAGTTACCTCGATCTGGGAGGGGTATGAAAAAGACGAGCCCGAATTCATGGATTGGATCCGGGAGCGGGGTTTTGCCAATCCGCACATCCATACCAGCGGCCATGCCGATGCGAAATCGCTGCAGTCGATTGTCCGTCATGTCGATCCCGGGTTGTTGATTCCGATTCACACCACCGTTCCGGAACGCTTTGCCACGCTCTTTCCCGACCGAACGGTTCGCTGTCCGCAGGACAATGAACCGATCGAGTTGTAAGTTCCCTTTTTCCCAGATTCTGCCCTGTTGTGCCGCCATTCCGCACAGCAGGGCTTTTACTTTGCCGAAAAGGCAGAGTATATGGGAATCAGATACTACTACAAAAATGGCAAGACGGGATTTCAGACCTCGGGCGGATGTCATCTTACGAAAGCGTGCTGGAATGAGGCCTGGCTGCTGGACGATACAGGCCGGGCATTGGTACGCGACGGCGAGGGGTACGCACTGTTGCGCATCCGCAGCGGGCGACTCATTCGTTTGGATTGTGACCGTGCGGCACCCTATGGCGACACCCTGCTGCGCATCCGCCGCAACGGGAAATACGGACTGGTGGATTTCGAGGGCCGCACCATCATTCCTCCGCGATACGATGTACTGACCAACCACTTTGCTCAATTCAATATCATCGGCCGCCGAGGCCGCTACGGATTGCTCAACCGACAGGGCGGATGGGCACAACCGCTTCGTTACGACGTGATTCTACCCGTCAGCCAACGAGGAAACGACCGTTTGGCCTGCATCCGCCGACACAAGGTGGTGTTTTTGTGAGATTATCCAGTTTTCCCAATCCATCCCCTTCCTCCCGATAGCGACCAGCCCCGGACTTGGCGGAGTCGGATGCAAGGCCGTCCCCGTGGGACGCTCTGTATAGCCTTGCGGCCGATGCCGGCAAGTCGGATCTTTGCGGACGGGTGGAAAGGGATGATTGTGTCAGTCTTTGAGACGCTTTCGCATCACAAAATTGTTCAGTTCCAACCGATTTGCCCGGCGTTTCTGAACCTTCATCACCTCGTACCCATTTTTCTCGAAGAAAGGGCGGGCCGTCAGGCTCACCTCCGAAGTGATTTCCGCGACTCCGTATTCCCGGGCTCTCTTTTCTACGGCCGAGAGCAGCAAACTCCCGACGCCGACCTGCTGATAATCCTTGTGCACAAACAGCGAGTGCAGATAGCCTTCGGCATTCATCGACGAGAAGCCGATAATCTCGTCCCGTTCGTTCAGTGCAGCTACGTAGTCATTGCGAGCCAATAGGTCTTTCATATGCTCCACGCTATCCCCGCACGAAGCCCAGTCTTCCACCTCTT
>UQNV01000055.1 GCA_900542505.1 uncultured Alistipes sp. | reverse complement strand
GCCAACCGATGCAGACAACCACCCCAAACCCCTCCTTGACAGGAGGGGCTTTGAGAGGAGAGCCTTTCGGGCGGTGAAGCAAACGTTCAAGCGAGGCCGGCCCACAAGGGTCTGACCTTTTTTTGTGCCCGGAGGGGACGGATAACGGCCAGAGGCTAATGGATACTGGCGTGTTGGTGCCGGCCGCTGTTCGAAGGGAGGTTGATGGGGGCCGGCAGGCAGTGGCGGTGGCAGGTGTATAGGAGGTGCGGAGCTGGTCAACTCCTTCTTGAGCGGTTCGGTTAAAAATGCTATATTTGTATCTCCCGGCGGGGACTGTTCAGTCTGAATTCGCATGGTTCCCGCTCGGTATTGGCATTCACCAATTGTTGCGGATATGAAGAGACGTTTTTTTCTGCTGATGCTTTGTCTGGCGGTCTGCATCGGTTCTGCCCGCGCCGGAGAGCTCCCGCAATATGCGGAGTTTGCCCGCACGTATGGCATCGTTCGCTACTTCTCCCCCAATCCCTATACGCAGCGCTGGTCCGAAAGCGACTGGATGAAGGTTTGTGCGCTGCTTGCCTCAAGGTCCGAATCTCAACCTCTGGAGCAGGTATTCAGGCCGCTTGCCCCGACCCTCTTCTTTTCGGATGCGCCCGCTTCGGCGCCGGAGGCCGCAACTCCAGGACCCGTTGCGTTGGTTGGTGTGGAGCGGGGATGGCTGAAGTCCCCCGTTCAGCCGGCAGCGCCGGTATCGGATGCTCCGGCCTGGTATTATGCCTACAGCGGCTCAGGGGAGCTGCGTATTCCTCTCTTCGCGCGGCTCTTCATCCCGGGACTTGCCGACTACATACCTTATTATAAAACGCTCGTTCGCGAAGACCGGGACTCCGTTGCGGCGCCTGCCGCCCGGCAGTACTATGCCTATCGGGTCTCCGGCGAGCGAATCCTCCACATCCAGCATGCATTGCCCCGTGAGGCTTTCGACGCGGCGGCGACACGCCGCCTGCTCTCCGATGCCCGGCGCAGTTGGGACCGACACCGGAGCGCAGAGCCCGGCCTCTCCCCGCGGCGCAGCTTCATCTTCGGGCTGCTCTCGGACCGGGCTGTGCGGGTGGCCGATGTGACGGTGCGCTGGAACATCATCCGCCACTTTTATCCCTACTACGGGGAGGATGACCTCGGCTGGGAGCAGAGGCTGGAGTCCTATCTCGGCGAGGTGCTCCGCATGGAGCGGGTCGATTCGTTCGAGGCGCTTCTCGGATGGCACGACCTGTTGTGCCGTTTTTTCAATCCGGTAAAGGACGGACACCTCTTCGTGCGCAGGGACATGGCTTTGTCGGGGTCCAAATCGACCTATCTGCCCGAATTCTATGCGGCGGCCCAGGCGCGGCTGGTGAACGACACGCTGCTCGTGCGCATGGGGGCCGACTCCGTACGGCCCTGGCGCATGCTGCGCACCATCGACGGTCGGCCTGCCATGGAGCGGATGGAGCGCTGCCGTGCGGTGACATGCGCCGCGACGGATGCGCATCGCGACCACATGGCGGCCCGCGAACTCTTCGCGACAGCGTACGGCGATACGCCCTTTGTCCTGCAGAGCTGCACTCCCTCGGGGCAGATGCAGGTCGATACCCTGTATGCCCGCTATCCCGAAATGCCGATGCGGAAATCCGTCAATCCGCCTCTGCGCAACATCGGAAACGGGATTCTCTACGTCGACGCCACCTCGTCCGAATTGACCGGCAAGCAGTTCCTGGCAGCCCTGACCCCCGACCTGCGCGGCCTTCCGTCGGTGCGCTTCGAGGAGATTCTGGCCCACCTGATAGATGCCGATGCGGCGGCTCCGGCGACGGAGGTGCCTGTCAACCGCCTTCCCTTCCAGCAGGAGGTCTCGTGGCGTGTTGGCACGGAGCTGCTTCGGGCCCGGTCGCCGCATGTGGCACTGCCTGCCGTTTTTCTCTGCGATGCCGCCACGGTCAGTTGGGGTGAGACCATCCTCATGATGGTGCGCCACTACCGTCTGGGCAGGATTGTCGGTCAGACGACCGCCGGAACCACGGGCGACATGACGCAGTTCGGCCTGCCCCTCTTCCCCTTCGCGATGACCGGTATGCGCATGCACGGCATGGATGGCGAGCCGCACCACGCACGTGGTGTCGAGCCCGACCTGAGCGTTCCCCTCTATGCCCGCGACTGCATGGAGGGATACGACCGTACGCTGCACGCGGCCTTGAATCTGTTTGACAGGAAGTAGGTTTCAGAAAAGGGTCTCTTTCGGCAGGGCTGTCCTCGCCCCCTCATCGCATCGGTTGTCCCGTTCCAGCTCCAGCAGCAGCCGTTTGGCCTCCAGACCGCCGGCATAACCCGTGAGCGAACCGTCGCTGCCGACCACGCGGTGGCAGGGGACAAGAATGACGGCAGGGTTGCGGTGGTTGGCCATCCCGACGGCGCGGCTGGCCCCCGGACGTCCGATTTCGGCGGCAATGCGGGCGTAGCTGCGCACCTCGCCGTAGGGAATCCTGCGGACAGCTTCCCACACCTCCTGCTGAAAAGGGGTGCCCTGCAGCTCGAGCGGGAGGGTGAACTCCCGGCGCACTCCGGCAAAATAGGCCTCTATCTGACCGGCTGCCTCGCGCAGCAGCGGCGAGGCAGCCCCGTACCCCACGATTTGCGCCTCGGCCAGGACGGCCGGAAGCTCGCGGCCGAAGAAGAGGCCGGTCACGGCCCGCTCCGAGGCGGCAATGCCGAGCTCCCCGAGCGGCGATGCGACGAAAAGAAGCTCTGCGGCGGTCTCCATCGTCAGAGATGCTCGAGCGTGTAGTCGACCATCTTCTGGCGGACGTTGTGCGTGTCGTCGGGCATCATCGAGTGGTTCTGGTCGGGATAGACCATCATGTCGTACTGCTTGCCTGCCCGGTTGAGCGCCCGGGCCATCTCCATCGAGTTCTGGAAGTGGACGTTGTCGTCGGCCGTACCGTGGATGATGAGCAGCCGCGTCCGCTTGTCGTCGAGCATCCGCGCGAAGTTGAGCGGCGAATTGTCGTCATAGCCCCGGGCATTGAACTGGGGCAGTCCGTTGTAGATTTCCGTATAAATCGTGTCGTAGTAGCGCCACGAGGTGACGGGCGCCACGGCGATGGCCATCCGGAAGAGTCCGTGGCCCTTCAGTGCGCAGCCCAGCGCCATGAATCCGCCGTAGGACCATCCGTAGATGCCGATGCGTGCCGGGTCGATGTAGGCCTGGCGTCCCAGATAGCGGGCAAAGGAGAGCTGGTCCTCGACCTCGAGGGCGCCGAGCCGTCCGTAGGTCTTCTTCTTGAAGAGCTCTCCGCGGCAGCCCGTGCCGCGGCCGTCGGTGCAGGCGACGATGTAGCCGGCGTCGACCAGCGCATCCTCCCAATCGAGCGACCAGCGGTCGAGCACCTGCTGCGAACCGGGGCCCGAGTACTGGGTCAGCAGCACGGGGTAGCGCTTTGCGGGGTCGAAGTCGCGCGGCTTGACCATGTAGGCGTTGAGCGTGTCGCCCCGCTCGGTAACGAAGGTGAAGAACTCCTTCACGGGACGCCGTGTCGCCTGCAGTTCGCGGGCGAGCTCCTCGCTCGTGGCCAGCGTGCGGACCGTCGTGCCGTCCGACGAGCAGACCTCGACTCGGTTGGGTGTCGTGGCGTTGGAGAAGGTTGCGATGAAGTACTTCATGCCGGCGCTGGGGTCAATCGTGTAGTACCCGTCGCCCCGTGTCAGACGCTCCTTGCGGCTGCCGTCGAGCGCCACGCGGTAGAGGTTGCGGCGCAGCGGCGATCCTTCGCTCGAGAGGTAGTAGACGCGGCCGTCGGCAACGCCCACCAGTTCGGTCACCTCCCACGCTCCCTGCGTCACCTGGGCCAGCGGGCCGCGGCGGATGCTGTAGAGGTAGAGGTGCATGTAACCCGTGTGGCTCTCCTGGCGCACCAGGAAGCGGTCCTTGTCGATGAAGGTGATGGTACGGTCGTCGACGCGCTCGACATACTGCTCGGAGCGCTCCTCGTAGATGGTGCGCTGTGCGCCGTTCTCTTCGCAGAGAATCACCTCGAAGGTGTTCTGCATGCGGTTGAGCCGCATGAACCAGAGCTTGCCGCCCGGCGTCCAGCCGATGCGCGGAATGTACTGGTCGCGCTCGGCGCCCGTGTCGATGCGCTTGCGGGCGCCGGTCTCGAGGTCGCAGAGCCACAGCTCCACCTCCGAATTGCGTTCTCCGGCCTTGGGGTACTTGAAGGTGTAGGCCTCGTTGTAGAGCCGTCCGTCGTAACGCATCATCTCCATGAGCGGCACGCGGCTCTCGTCGAAGCGCAGGTAGGCGATGCGGCGGCTGTCGGGCGAGAAGGCATAGGCCTTCGTGAAGCCGAACTCCTCCTCGTAGACCCAGTCGGTCGTGCCGTTGATGACCTCGTTCCAGCGTCCGTCGTCGGTGATGCGGCGCGTGCGGCCGCTGGCGATGTCATGGACGTAGAGGTCGTTCTCCGACGAGTAGGCAATCGACTGCCCGTCGGGCGAGAAGGAGGCGTCGCGCGGCCGCACGGCATTGCTCAGCACCGGGCGGATGCGTCCGTCGGCCGAGAGCAGATACTCGGTCGTGTAGGAGTGGCGGTAGATGGGCGTGCGGCCCGAGGCTATCAGGATGCTGCGCTCGTCGGCCGAAAGCTCGTAGTCGGTGATGGTGAACTTCTCGGTCGAGGCGGGGAGCAGTGCCTGGCCGGGGGTTGCCTCGGCGTAGGCGTAGCGCATGATGTTGTCGCCCTCGATGACGGTGTAGTGCTCGCCGTCGGCCGTCGAGCGGAGGCCGTTCACCCGCTCGTTCATCGATTTGAGGCGGGCGATGTCGTCGTAACGTTGGGCCTGGGCGCCCGTCAGAAGCAGCAGGGCGGCGCAGAGCAGGTGGAGTCTTTTCTTCAAGGCTGTCGGTCGTTTATCCGGGTTGTGCGGAGTGTCGGGTGCGGCGGTGCGGGCGTCAGATGTCGTCTACGTTGAAATCGTAGCCCAGACGCTTGCCCGTGACGAATTTCGAGTTGTCGAGTTTGGTGTTGAACTGGTCGACGGTCACCCGCTTGTTGTCCTCATAGGGGGGCATCAGCAGGTCGAAGTTGAGCGCATAGTGGATGGCCTCCTCGAGGATGGCCAGCAGTGCGTCGCGGCTGATTTCGCCCTTGCCGAAGTTCATGGCGCGCAGCGACGACTGGCGCTTGCCCTCGACGAAGTAGCGGTTTTCGCGGTTGATGAAGATGCGCCCGATGAGGTATCCCTCGTCGGCGTTGCGGTTGAACTTGAAGGAGTCCGAGAGGAAGTTGTAGATGTTGATGACGCCGCAGTAGGCGTTCTCGCGGTTCTCGCGCACGTAGGCGTTCTGCCAGATGAGGTGGTTGGCGTCGAAGGTGAAGACGTCGGTGTGCATCTGGAAAATCAACAGGTCGCTGGCAATCTGCAGCTGTGCCTCGAATTTGCCGCGGTCGCGGTATTCGAGCCGCGTGCGGCGGTCCAGTTTGCCGTCGAGTTCGTCGTCCATCTCGGCCGCCAGCTCGAAGAGCGTCTCCTTGAGCAGGTTGAACGTCGAGAAGGTATTGTCGAAGACCTTCTGCTTGAGATTCGATTTCCCGACGAACGTCTCGATGATTTTCGCCCGGAGCGGAGTGGTTTCCATAGGTTTTATTTCGTTTTTAACGGATTCTGATTTGCTGGCCCTTCCGGAGCGGCGTATCGGCCGTGATGCGGTTGAGCTTCTCGATGGAGCGCATGCGGATGGCGTAGGACTGGCTCACGGCGTAAACCGTCTCGCCTTCGCGGGCGATGTGGGTCTGGGCGTTGCCCTCCCAGCGCTTCTTCTTGCGGCCGATGTAGACCACTTCGCCCGTCATGGGCTGGTCGCCCTTCTTCACGTCGTTGAACTTGCGCAGGTTGCGGGCCGAGATGCGGAACTGGCGGCCGATGTGCTCGTAGGTGTCGTTCTCCTTGGCCAGCACGTAGTGTACGCCGTTGTTGGCGTAGACGTTGTAGCCGTTGTGGGCGTTGATGGTCACGCGGTAGTTGTCGGGGTCGACGCCTCCGGTGACGGCCGCCGCCACCTGTTCGACGCTGCTCTGCTCGGAGAACCAGCTCTCGGGGTCGGTCGTGCCGCCGTGGTGCGAGGCGTAGAGGCGCAGTCCGTCGGTACGGTCGAGCAGGTAGAGTTCGTTCTCCTCGATGATGCGGATGAGCCGCTGCGCGTAGTCGGGAGCCGTGGCATAGCCCGCCGCCTTGAGTCCCCGCGCCCAGCTGCGGTAGTCGTCGGGCGCATAGGCGAAGAGCGAGTCGTAGCGGGGCTGCGTGTCGAGGAACTCGGCATGGTCGCGGTACGAGGCCTCGACCGACGGGTAGGCGCGGAAACATTCGCCCTTGGCATCGTCGTCGTAGTAGACCTTTTCGCCCTTCCAGTCGCGCTTGCACTTGATGCCGAAGTGGTTGTTCGAGTGGAGCGAGAGCCAGCTGTTGCCCGAGTCGGATTCGAGGATGCCCTGGGCCATGGTGATGCTGGCCGGGATGCCGTAGCGCTCCATGTGCTCCACGGCGATTGACTTGTAGCGGTCGACGTACTCCTCGAGGGTCTGGCGCGTCTGCCGCTTCTGGGCCGCGAGCGGCGCGGCGGCCAGGAGCAGGATACCGGCCAGAAGTATTGCTTTTCTGGAAATATTCATTATCTTTGTTAAACTTTGAAGACAAAGATAGGACTTTCCGTCGAAATTAACAATTCAAACCTTACATTACGCGACCAACCGTTATGTTTACCGAAAACGCCAACCGGATTTTCAACCGGGCCATCGCCGACTACCACCTTCACGACGATGTGGACCATCCGATTTCGAATCCCTACGAGCCCGCGACGCTCGACCATCTGCTCTATCACAAGAACTGGATTGACACGGTGCAGTGGCACCTCGAGGACATCATCCGCAACCCGGACATCGAC
Source organism: uncultured Alistipes sp. (assembly GCA_900542505.1). Lineage (GTDB taxonomy): Bacteria > Bacteroidota > Bacteroidia > Bacteroidales > Rikenellaceae > Alistipes > Alistipes stercorigallinarum. The sequence continues at coordinate 5,828 of UQNV01000055.1, read as the reverse complement.
CCGGTGGAGGCGCTGGCCCTCAAGCGTCGCATCGACCGCTCGAACCAGGAGCGTACCGACATGGTGGAGTACATCGACTCCTATTTCCTCGACAAGTACCGCGATGTCGAGCCGCAGGCCGACGCGCGGCTCAACACCGAGACTCCGGCGTGGGCCATCGACCGTCTCTCGATTCTGGCGCTGAAGATTTACCACATGGCGCGCGAGACCGAGCGTACGGATGTCGACGAGTCGCACCGCGAAGCCTGCCGCCGCAAGCTCGACGTGCTGCTCACGCAGCAGCAGGACCTCTCGAAGGCCATCGAGGAGCTTATCGAGGACATCGAGGCGGGGCGCAAGTACATGAAGACCTACAAGCAGATGAAGATGTACAACGACCCGGCGCTCAATCCGGTGCTCTATGGCAAGAAGTAAGCGGCCCGGCCACCTGCTGGTGCTGCGTACCTCGGCCATGGGCGACGTGGCGATGCTGCCCCATGCGCTGCGGGCCTTTCAGTCGGCCTGTCCCGACGTGAAGGTGACCGTGGCGACGCGGCCGCTCTTCCGTCCCTTCTTCGAGGGGCTCGACGTCGACTTTCTGGATGTCGACACCAAGGGGGCCGAGCATTCGCTGCGTGGCATGTGGCGCCTGGCCGCCCGTGCGCGGAGCATGGGGGTCGATGCCGTGGCCGATGTCCACGGCGTGCTGCGCTCGAAGGCCTTCCGCCTCTCGATGTGGCTGCACGGCGTGCGCGTGGCCCATATCCGCAAGGGGCGCCTGGCCAAATGGATGCGCATGAAGAGCGGCGGCGAAAGCTGTGCCGCTCCGCTCCGGCATACCGTTCTGCGCTACTGCGACGTCATTCGGCGTCTGGGCTTCGACTTTCCCGACCCGACGCCCGCCGTGCGGCAGCCGCGTCCCAATCCCATGGGCGAAAAGCGGGGCGTGTGGCTCGGCTTCGCCCCCTTCTCGGCCCAGCGCGGCAAGACCTATCCCGAGGATTTGGCCCGCGAGGCGGTGGCGCTGCTTGCGGCGCGCTGCGAGCGGCTCTTCATCCACAGCGGCGGTGGCGCCGAAGCGGAGTTCGCCGCCGAGATGGAGCGGACCCACTCCAACGTCACGGCGCTCTGGGGCCGGGTGCGTCTGGCCGAGGAGCGCGACCTGATTGCCAACCTCGACTGTGTCGTCTCGATGGATTCGCTGGTCATGCACCTTGCGGCGCTTGTCGCAACCCCCGTGGTCTCGGTCTGGGGCGCCACACACCCCTCGCTGGGGTTCGTCGGCTACGGCACCTCGCCCGAAGGGGTGCTTCAGGCCAACCTCTCCTGCCGTCCCTGTTCTGTCTTCGGCAAGAAGCCCTGCAAGTGGGGCGACTACCGCTGCCTGCGGGCCATTACGCCTGAGATGATTGCCCGTCGGGTCGACGCCCTGCTGGGCCGCTCCGGCGAGTAGACGCTCGGCCGGCCTTCCGTGGCGGCTGCGCCCGGTTCGGAGAACGGGAGCGCGGCGTCGGATGGGGGGCAAAGGGCGGTAGAGTGCGGCACCGAGTGGTGAGAGCCGAGCACGGAGTCCTTGTGGGCAGAATGCACCGGATGCGGTGGCCGATGCCCCGAAAACATATGAAAAACGCCTTCCGGCTCAGCCGGAAGGCGTTTTTTTCGTAGACCAGGCCCGGGAATTACTCCTCCTTGACGTAGCGGAGGCTGCTCCCCTCGATAACGAGCGTGAGCCGTCCGTCGGCACCGCGGGCGATAAGGCCCGTCTCGGTGAAGGGGATGGTCTGCCCGTTGCCGATGCTCTCGCCCGTGAGCAGGATTTTGCCCCGCTCGCCGGTGAGTGACCAGCCGTGGTAGCAGAGCGTTGCCATGCGGATTGAGCGGGCGCGCCCCTCGGTCCTGAGCTCGAAGCCCATTGCCGAATCGGGGGCAATCGGGTCGGGGACCGTCCAGCTGCCGACGGCCTCCATGTAGGTGGTGTCCGTCTTGATGCGGATGGCCTCGACCCCTTCGCGGTAGGTGCCGCGGTACTCCACGTCGACCGGCGCTCCGGGCAGCAGGGCCTTCGTGCCGCTGTCGCCGGGGAGGGTGAAGCTGCGCAATCCCTCGCCCGTTGCCGGGAGGATGCTGACCGTCTGCTCGTTCACCTCGGCGACGGTTCCCGAAAGACGGGTGGTGCTCTCCGGGCTGCATCCCGCAGCGAGGAGCAGAAGCCCCGCCCCGAGCAGAGAGTCTCTCATGTGCCGGTTCATCGCTTCGCCTCCTTTGTCCGGATGTATTCGTCGATGGCCTTCGCCGCCTTGCGGCCTGCACCCATGGCAAGAATGACCGTGGCGGCACCCGTCACGGCGTCGCCGCCGGCGAAGACCCCTTCACGGCTGGTGGCACCCTGCTCGTCGGCCGCGATGCAGCCCCGGCGCGTGGTCTCCAGCCCGGCGGTGGTGGCGGCCAGCAGCGGGTTGGGCGAGGTGCCCAGCGCCATGACGACCACGTCGCAGTCGATGTCGAACTCCGAGCCGGGCTTCACCACCGGCGAGCGGCGTCCGCTCTCGTCGGGCTCGCCCAGCTCCATCTCCACGCAGCGTATGCCGCGCACCCAGCCCTTCTCGTCGGCAAGCACCTCGACCGGGTTGGTCAGCATCCGGAAGAGGATGCCCTCCTCCTTGGCGTGGTGCACCTCCTCGCTGCGGGCCGGCAGCTCCTTCTCCGAACGGCGGTAGACGATGGTCGCCTCGGCACCCAGCCGCTTGGCCGTACGCACGGCATCCATCGCCACGTTGCCGCCGCCTACGACCACCACGCGTTTGCCGACATAGATGGGCGTGTCGTACTGCTCGCTGTAGGCCTTCATCAGATTGGTGCGCGTGAGGAACTCGTTGGCCGAGACCACGCCGTTGAGATTCTCGCCCGGGATTCCCATGAAGCGGGGCAGACCGGCGCCCGAACCGATGAAGACGGCGTCGTAGCCCTCCTCGTCGAGCAGCGAGTCGACCGTCAGCGTGCGGCCCACGATGACGTCGGTCTCGATTTCCACACCGAGGCGCTCCACCTCGGCGATTTCGCGCGCCACGATGCGCTCCTTCGGCAGACGGAACTCCGGGATGCCGTAGACCAGCACGCCGCCGGCCTTGTGGAGCGCCTCGAAGATTTTCACCTCGTAGCCCGCCTTGGCCAGGTCGCTGGCGCAGGCCAGACCGGCCGGGCCGCTGCCGATGACGGCCACACGGCGGCCGTTGCGCTGGGGCGTGCGGGCCGGCTCCTCGTCGGCGTGTTCGAGTTTCCAGTCGCCGATGAAGCGTTCGAGCTTGCCGATGGCTACCGGCTCGGACTTGATGCCGAGGATGCAGGAGCCTTCGCACTGCGTCTCCTGCGGGCATACGCGGCCGCAGATGGAGGGCAGCGAGCTGTCGCGGGCGATGATGTCGGCCGCGCGTCGGAACTCGCCGGCGTGGAGTGCGGCGATGAAGTCGGGGATGTCGATGTTGACGGGGCAGGCCGCCACACAGCGCGGATTGCGGCAGTGCAGGCAGCGCGATGCTTCGAGCACCGCCTCCTCGGCGTTGTAGCCGTAGCAGACCTCGTCGAAATTGGTGGCCCGCACCTGCGGGTCCTGTTCGCGTACGGGTACGCGGGGTATTCGGTTGTTGGCCATGTGTTTCTCTCTCTTTAGACGTTGCGGCGCTCTACTTGTCGAGTCCGATGCGGCACTTGTGTCCCGCTTCGCGCTCGGCGAGGATGGCGGCGGCGCGAGCCTCCTCGCTGCGGTACATTCCCTGGCGGCGCATCGCCTCGTCGAAGTCCACCTCGTGGCCGTCGAACTCGGGTCCGTCGACGCAGGTGAAACGCGTCCGGCCGCCCACCGTCACGCGGCAGGCGCCGCACATGCCCGTGCCGTCGACCATCAGCGTGTTGAGCGATACGGTGGTCTTGAGCGCATATTTCTTCGTGGTCAGCGCGACGAACTTCATCATAATCATCGGGCCGATGGCCACGCACTCGTCGTACCGGCGGCCCTGTTTTTCGATGAGCTCCTCCATCTGCTGGGTGACCATGCCGCGGAAACCCTCCGAGCCGTCGTCGGTGGCGATGAAGAGGTTCGTCGCCACGGCGCGCATCTCGTCGGTGTAGATGAGCATCCGTGCGGTCTTGGCGCCGATGATGACGTCGACCTGCACTCCGTGTTCGTGCAGCCACTTTACCTGCGGGTAGACCGGGGCCGTGCCCACGCCGCCGGCCACGAAGAGGTAGCGTCGTCCGCGCAGCTCCTCGGGCGACATGCGTACGAACTCCGACGGATGGCCCAGCGGGCCGGCGAAGTCGGCGAGCGAATCGCCTGCTTCGAGCGCGCAGATTTTGCGGGTCGAGGCGCCGATGGCCTGGATGACGAGAGTGACGCTCCCCTCGGCCGCATCGTAGTCGGCGATGGTGAGCGGGATGCGTTCGCCGAATTCGTCGGCGCGGACAATCACGAACTGTCCCGGCTGAGCCGCATGTGCCACGCGCGGCGCCCGGACCTTCAGGCGGTAGATATGCTCCGCCAGTTCGCTCTTTTCAAGAATGGGATACATTATTTATATAAGTGTGAGTTTGTGTCATTCCTCTATGATGGCCGTCACGCGCAGTTTGCGCATCGGCCGCACGGGGTCGTCGGTTATGAGCATGAGGTGGCCGACCTGAACGCCGTAGTCGGCCCGGGCGGGGTCGAAGTGCACCTCGGTCGCAAGGCTTTCGCCCGGCGGGAGGGTCGTTCCCGGCGGGAGCTGCCACGTGAAGCCCTTCTCCGATTCGACGCAGCGTACCCTGAGCGGGGCGTCGCCCTCGTTCGAGAGCGTCACTGTGCGCCGTACGGGACCGCCTCCGCGCCGTACGACGTCGAACTTGAGCGTATTCCGGTCGAGTTGCGCGCGCGGACCCGTTCCTCCGCCGGCGGGCGTGCGCATCGGGTCGACGCCGATGCCGTGGACGACGAGCGGGATACGCGAGGTGCTGCCGTCGATGCGGATGCCGAGCACGTCGCGCAGGGTACCGTAGCGGGGTTCCGTCGGCGGGATGTAGTACGAGAAGACAATCTCGGCCTCCTGGCCGGGTGCGAGTTGCTGCGGGGCCTCCGTGGTCAGCAGGCCGCTCTGCTCCTCCGGGATGAGCTCCAGCGACAGGCTCTTCTGAGTCGTGTTGACGATGCCGACCGTCGACTCGACCCTCCGTCCCTGTTGTACATAGGCAAAGGCGCAGAGCCCCGTATTGAGCCGGATGCCTCCGCCGGCATCGAGCGGATAGCGCTCCTCGACGCTGCGTTCACGCGGCAGCACGGTACCCCTGATGCGGAGCACGCCGATTTTTTTGCGCTCGGTCGAATAGACGGTCAGCTCCTTCGAAAAACTGCCCGGCCGGTTTGCCGGGTCGAAGCGTACGCCGATGTCGGCCTTCTGGCCGGGGAGGATGGGGCGCTTCGAAAAATCGGGCACCGTGCAGCCGCACGAGGTCACCACATCGAGGATGACCAGCGGCCGGTCTCCGGTGTTTTCACCCGTGAAGGTATGGCTCACCGGCCCGTCGGCCTCGCGGATGGTCCCGAAGTCCCACTCCTGGCAGGAAAATGTGAGTTGGGACTGCGCTGCAGCCGTGACGGCATATAACGTCAAGATTATGAGCGGTATGAATCGTTTCAAAGTCATTCCGGGTCGTTTTGGTCCGTATGCAAAGATATGTTTTTTGTAAAAAAAATCATAAAAAATTTTGCAGGAATAAAAATTCGCTCTATATTTGCACACCGAAACGAGGAAACAACGTTTCAAATGCCTGAATAGCTCAGTTGGTTAGAGCACATGACTGTTAATCATGGGGTCCTAGGT
>UQNV01000054.1 GCA_900542505.1 uncultured Alistipes sp. | reverse complement strand
CACACTGCATATCGTCGGCAGCGTCAGATGTGTATAAGAGACAGGCCTGATTCAGCCCGACTCAGCACGGCTCTGCCCGGCTATGTACCGGGCTGCAAGGCGAGGCCGGGGTGCGGTGGAAGACCGGGCCAACGGAACCGGCCCTTGCTGACGGTCGGGTGGGGTGGGGATGCAACGAAAAAGCGGACCTCCCGAAAGGGAAATCCGCTTTGTTTCGCTTTCCGAAAGCGCTTACTCGCTCAGCGGAGTAACGCTTACGTAGGACTTGCCGCTCGCCTTCTTGCAGAACTCGACCGTGCCGTCGACCAGCGCGAAGAGCGTGTGGTCCTTGCCGATGCCGACGTTCTCGCCCGGGTTGTGTACCGTACCGCGCTGACGAACGATGATGTTACCTGCCTTTGCGAACTGACCGCCGAACAGTTTCACGCCGAGTCGCTTGCTTTCCGACTCACGGCCGTTCTTCGAACTACCTACACCTTTCTTGTGTGCCATTTCTCTTCAGTTTTTAAAGGTTTATGCAACAATCTCCTCCACGAGCACCTGCGTCAGATACTGACGGTGTCCGTTGCACTTCTGGTATCCCGTTCTGCGCTTCTTCTTGAAGACGAGGACCTTGTCGTCCTTCAGGTGCTTCAGAATCTTGCACTTCACCGAGGCGCCTTCTACTACAGGTGCGCCTACCTTGACCTGACCGTCGCTGTCTGTGAGCAGGACCTTGTCGAAACTTACGGACGAATTCTCTTCGCCCTGAAGACGGTGAACATAAAGTTTCCGACCTTTCTCAGCTTTGAATTGCTGACCTGCAATCTCTACTATAACGTACATTGAATGTGTAAATTATGTTTTTGAACATAAATTCAGCATGCAAAGATAGGCATTATTTGGTTCATACGCAATATCCTGCGTGAAAATTTTTCGCCCGGCGCCCCGCGGCACGGTTTTGGGTGGAGTTTCCGGACAGAACCGGCTCCCCGGCGATGCAATTTCCGGCCCCGAATTTCCGTTATGATGATGAAAGAGAGCACCTGTGCCGTCATGCGGCGTGCGGGCGACGGCCCGCGGCGAATTGATTGTGAAAAATTTCACAATGTCGCAAATTGTTGCTACCTTTATGCCAACAATGAGTACCGACCTAAAAACGAAGAAACGATGATAAACGACAAGGTGAGGATGTATCTGCTCCCGCCCCTGTTCAATGCGGCCGTGCGGGCCGGTGCGGCCATCATGGAGGTCTACAAGGACCGCTCGTCGTACGAGGTGAGCCTCAAGAGCGACCGGACCCCCATCACGCTGGCCGACCGCCTGGCCCACAAGACCATCCGCGAGTACCTCGGCCCCACGCGTATCCCGATTCTGAGCGAGGAGGGGCGCGAGCTGCGTTACGAGGAGCGCCGCAACTGGGAGCTCTTCTGGCTGGTGGACCCGCTCGACGGAACGGTCGAATTCCTGAAGGGCAACAATGAGTTTACGGTCAACATCGCGCTCATGGAGAACAACGTCTGCGTGGGCGCGGTGATTTATGTCCCCTATTTCGCCAAGATGTATGTGGCGGGGCGCGGGGCGGGCTCCTTCCTCAAGGAGGGTATCGTGCCCGACGCTGCGGCCGACTATAGCTACGAGCAGATTGTCTCCGACTGGCAGCGGCTGCCGCTTGTCGGGGAGGGCCGCGAGCGGCAGCGCGTGGCCGTGTCGCGCTCGCATCAGACGCCCGAGACGCACGAGCACATTGCGGAGCTGCGCCGGCGGTATCCCGACCTCGAGGTGGTCGAGCAGGGAAGTTCCTACAAGTTCTGCCTGCTGGCCGAAGGGGCCGTCGATTACTACGTCCGTACGTCGTCTACCTACGAATGGGATACGGCGGCCGGCGAGCTGATTCTCGCGGAGGCGGGCGGTGAGACCCGTTCGCTGCCCGATGGGCGCGGATTGCGCTACAACGAGGAGGACCTCCGCAACCCCTGGTTCGTCTGCCGTTCGAAGTACTGCCGCCTGTAGCGGGCTGCAATGCCGCGGATGCGGTCCGGGGCGATTTTTCGGGCGTTCCGCTGTGGTGAGGCGCCGCGAATGCGGGGTGGCGGGGCGGCCTTCAGGACGGTGTCCGGCCGTTTTTCCGGCTGCGGATGCATGCCATGTGTCGGTCGTCTCTCCTGCGAGGTTTCCGACCCGTCGGAGGGGGGGGGAAGTTCGCTTCGGAGCTTGGAAATGCAATATGCGACAAAAAGAAAAAGAGGAGTCCGTGCTCCTCTTTTTTTGTTGTTGTCCCCTGCTTTTTGGGGTGACCCCTGCTTTTTGGTTGCCTCCAGTTTTTGGGTTGTCTCCAGCTTCTTCCCCCCCCCGTGGCGGGAGGTTATCGGCTTTCGGAGACGCTGCCCGCCGCCGAGGGGCGGACGGCCGATGCGGCGTGGCGGGCCTGCAGCTCCTCGATGTCGCAGGCCGAGCAGTTGCCCGAGCAGCCCGCCGAGGTGCAGTCCGCCTGGCCCGAGTCCTCGCGCGACTCCTGGACGGCACACTTGATGCCCAGACGCTGCATGTCCTTGTTGGTCGAGATTTCCGAATCGATGTGGTGTCCCTTAATCATCAGGGTGAGCGACATCCCGACGACGAACAGTGCGACGGCCGCAACGGCGGCCAGTATGATAATCAACCACGATGGCATGGGTCCGAGTGTTTTTAGGGTCCGAAATTTTGGGCTTTCCGGGACAAATGTATACATTTGTAAGTTAATTTGCAAAAATGCCGCCCTGTTCCGACCTCCGGCCCGAAAAATCCGGCCCGGACGTTGCCTGCGCGGCATCGGACCCTAAATCGCAACTATGAGAATCGTCATTGCGGGAGCCGGCGAGATGGGCAGCCATCTGGCCAAGATGTTGAGCGGAAACGGCCACGACATCACCATCATCGACGCCGACCCGAAACTGCTGGCCGACGTGGGCAGTCTGGCCGACGTCATCACGGTCGAGGGCGACTCGACCACCTTTGCCGTGCTGCGCAAGGCTTCGGTGCGCAAGTGCGACCTGTTCATCGCCGTCAACCACGAGGAGAACGACAACATCGTGGCGGCGATGCTGGCCAAGCAGCTGGGCGCCAAGAAATCCATCGCGCGCATCGACAACAACGAATATCTGGAGCCCAACAACAAGGAGATGTTCATCGAGATGGGCATCGACTACCTGTTCTATCCCGAGAAGGTGGCCGCCCGCGAGGTTATCAACCTGCTGGGCCACACGTCGACCACCGAGTATGTCGACTTCTCGAGCGGCAAGCTCTCGCTGGCGGTCTTCCGCCTCGAACCCGCCTCGCCGCTGGTGGGGCAGGAGCTCTCGGGCTTCGACGAGGAGCAGACCGAGCTCAACTACCGTACGGTGGCCATCACGCGCGGCGGCGAGACCATCATCCCGCACCGCGGCGAGCGTTTCTTCGAGGGCGACATCATCTACGTCATCGCCCGTCAGGACGCCGTGCGCGAGGTGATGGAGTTTTCGGGACAGTCGAACATCGAAATCAAGAACATGATGATACTCGGCGGTTCGCGCATCGGCATCCGCATCGCCACCGAACTGCAGGACGAGGTCAACATCAAGCTCATCGACTACAACGCCGAGAAAGCCTACCGTCTGGCCGAGATGCTCGACAAGACGCTCATCATCAACGAGGACGGCCGCAATACGGAGGCGATGGTGGAGGAGGGCCTCTCGAACATGGACGCCTTCGTGGCGGTGACGGGCCGCAGCGAGACGAACATCCTGGCGGCGATGCTGGCCAAGCGCATGGGCGTCAAGAAGGTCATCGCCGAGGTCGAGAACCTCAACTACATCAACCTCGCGGAATCCATCGGCATCGACACCATCATCAACAAGAAGCTGGTCACGGCGTCGAACATCTTCCGCTTCACCATGTCGACCGACGTGCAGGCCATCAAGTGCCTGACGGGCAGCGATGCCGAGGTGCTCGAGTTCATCGTCAAGCCCAACTCGCCGGCCACCAAGTGCCGCATCAAGGAGATGGGGCTCCCCGAGGATACCATCATCGGCGGCATCGTCCGCGGCGACAAGGTCTTCATCGCGGTCGACAACTCGATGATTCAGCCCTACGACCGCGTGGTGGTCTTCTCGATGCCCGAGTCGGTCAGCCGCGTGGGCTACTTCTTCAATTAGGAATATCAGAAACCGCATAACTACCAATTTTTTAACCGCCAATCGATTTTGTCACTTCGCAGCATACTTCTGAGGGCCTACTTCTCGCAGCGCGAGCGGTCCATCGACAATTTCCGCCGCCACCCGCTCGAAACGCAGGCGCGCATGCTCCGGCAGCTTCTGCGCCGGGGCCGCCGCACGGAGTTCGGCTGGCGCTACAACCTGGGGCAGGTGCGTACGCCCGAACAGTTCTCGTCGATGGTCGAGACGTTCGACTACGACACCTTCAAGCCCTACATCGAGCGGATGCTCGCCGGCGAGTCCGACGTGACGGCGCCGGGTCGCGTGACGCTCTACGCCCGCTCGTCGGGCACGACCTCCGACCGGAGCAAATACATCCCCGTCACGCGCGAGTCGCTGTGGTGGAACCACACGATGGGCATGCGCGACGTGGCCACCGTCTTTGCCGCCAACAACCCCCGTTCGAAGGTCTTCGACGGCAAGACGCTGACGCTCGGCGGCTCGTGCACCTGCGAGGGCCGGAACCTGGTGGGCGACCTCTCGGCGGTGCTCATCCACGAGACAACCTTCTGGAGCGGATGGTTCCGTGCGCCGAAGGTTCAGACGGCCGTCATCCCGGATTTCGACCGCAAGACGGAGGCCATCTGCCGCGAGTGTACGGGCGAGAACATCACGGCCTTTGCCGGCGTGCCGTCGTGGAACCTGGCGCTGATGCGCCGCGTGCTCGAATATACGGGCAAGAGCAACCTGCTCGAAGTGTGGCCCAATCTCTGCATGTTCGCCCACGGCGGGGTGGAGTTCACCCCCTACCGGCGTTCGTTCGAGGAGCTTATCCCCTCGCCCGAGATGCAGTATATGGAGACCTATAACGCTTCGGAGGGCTTCTTCGCCCTGGCCGACGACCCCGCACGCAGCGACATGCTGCTGATGCTCGACTACGGCACCTACTTCGAATTCCGTCAGGGCGACCGCATCGTGCCGCTCGAGGGGGTGAAATGCGGCGAGGTCTATGCGCTCCTCATCACCTCGAACAACGGCCTGTGGCGCTACGAAATCGGCGATACGGTCGAGTTCACCTCGACGGACCCCTACCGGATTCGCTTTGCGGGCCGCACGCGGCAGTACATCAACGCCTTCGGCGAGGAGGTGATTGCCGACAACGCCGACCGCGCCCTGGAGCGGGCCTGCCGCGAGACGGGCGCCGTGGTGGGCGAGTATACGGTGGCTCCCTGCTACATGAGCCTCCGCGAGCGGGGCGCCCACGAGTGGATTGTGGAGTTCGAGCGTGAGCCCGACGACCGTGCGCACTTCGCCCGGGTGCTCGACGGCGAACTGCGGGCCATCAACTCCGACTACGACGCCAAACGGCTCACGACGCTCGACCTGCCGCGCATCACGGTGGTCGAACGGGGCCGCTTCCTGGAGTGGATGCGCCGCAAGGGGAAGAACAAGGTGCCGCGCCTGATGAACGACCGCCGCGTGGCGGATTCGGTCCTCGGCGGCGAGTAGGGGCGCGCCTTTGATGCAGCTATGTAATTGATTGAAAAACCGATAAATCAAATCGTCCATCCATGTATATCGCCATTGCGGGAAATATCGGCAGCGGCAAGACGACGCTGACCGAAATGCTGACCCGACGCTATCGGGCAAAATGTTATCTGGAGGAGAGCGACAATCCTTACATCGGCGATTTCTACGAAGATATGAACCGCTGGTCGTTCCAACTGCAAATCAGCTTCCTCGGAAGCCGGATTCAGCAGACGATGGATATGCTTTCGGCCGGCGACGGGGATATCTTCCAGGACCGCACCATCTACGAGGATGCCCACATCTTCGCCACGAACCTCCACGAAATGGGGCTCATGTCGACGCGCGACATCGAGACCTACATGAAGATATTCCGTCTGGTCACCACGCTCATTCCCAAACCCGACCTGCTGATTTACCTCAAGGCGAGCGTTCCGACGCTCATCTCGCAGATTCGCAAGCGGGGTCGTGAGTACGAGATGAACATCGACGAAGCCTACCTGCGCCGGCTGAACGACAAGTACGACCACTGGATTGACCACATCTACGAAGGCGAGGTGCTGGTCGTCGACAAGGACAGCGAGGACTTCGTGGAGAATCCCGAGGTGCTCGAGCGAATCTGCGCACGGCTCGATGCGCTCAAAGCCTCCGAAAAGCGATGAGGCTGCCCGAGGCATTCGAGGCGGCCGTGTGCCGCGAGCTGGGTGAAGCGGAGGGGCGCGCGCTGTGCGAGGCCCTCGACGGCGAGCCGACGGTCTCGGTGCGGCTCAATCCGGCGAAGTGTGCCGGGGCGCTGCCGGCGGTCGTTGCGGCCGAGGGGGTGCGCCCGGTTGGGTGGTGCGCCGAGGGGCGCTATCTGCCCCGGCGGCCGCAGTTCACCTTCGACGCGGAGTTCCATGCCGGCGCCTACTACGTCCAGGAACCCTCGTCGCAGTTCGTCGGACGGCTGCTTGCGGATGTCGGTCTCGACGGCGCGCGGGTGCTCGACCTCTGCGCCGCCCCCGGCGGCAAGAGTACGCTCTACGCCTCGCTGGTCGGGCGCGACGGACTGGTCGTCGCCAATGAAATCGACCGCCGGCGGGCACAGGTGCTCGCCGACAACATCCGCCGCTGGGGCACGGGCAATGTCGTGGTCACGACGGCCGATGCGGAGCGCATGGCGGAGTTCGAGTCGTGGTACGACGTGGTGGCGGTCGACGCCCCCTGTTCGGGCGAGGGTATGTTCCGCAAGGACGATGCCGCGCGCGGCGAGTGGAGCGAGGCGAACGTGCGCCTCTGCGCATCGCGTCAGGATGCGATTCTGCGCGCCGCCTGGCGGGCGCTGCGACCCGGCGGGACGCTGCTCTACAGCACCTGCACCTTCAACCGCAGCGAAGACGAGGGGTCGCTCGAGCGGTTCCTCGCCTGGGCGGGTGACGAGGCGACCGAATCGGCGGAGGTGCCGCTCGACGAGGCGTGGGGTGTGGTCTGCGGACGTGTCGGGGTGTTCCGAACGTTCCGCTTCTTCCCGCACCGGGCCGAGGGCGAGGGTTTCTTTGCCGCCGTGGCCCGCAAGGCGTCCGATGCCGGCGGACGGAGCCGTGTGCCCCGTCTGCGCCGCGAGGCGCTCGGTGCGGTCGACAAGGCGTCGGCGGCAGAACTTGCCCGGTGGGTTGCCGAACCCGGGGCGATGCGTTTCGGTGCGGTCGGCGATACGTTCTACGGCTGGTATGCGGCGCAGTATGACGCCGTGCGGAGCCTCTCGGGCGTGCTGCCCGTGATTTATTCGGGCGTGGCCATGGGGCAGCTCTTCAAGGGTCGGCTGAAGCCCGACCCGGCGCTGGCCCTCTTTGCGGGTTTGCGCCGCGATGCCGTGCCGGCAACAGAGCTGGGAGCCGAGGAGGCGCTACGCTTCCTGCGCAAGCAGGACCTTGCGGCCGGGCCCTTTGCCGAGGGCATCAACCTGGTGACGGCGCACGGCCGTGCGCTGGGGTTCGTCAAGCGCATCGGCGCCCGCGTGAACAACCTCTATCCCAATTCGCTGCGGATTCTCCGCCAGCAGCCGTCGGGCGATGCTGACGCGGAGGCATAGGGCGGCCGTGGGGGAGCGAGGCCTCCGGGTGCGGCTGCGGCGGCCGGGACGAACCGTGGCGGGGATGGAGTGCCGTCTGCTGCTGCGGCGCCGATGATGAAGCCGGGAGATGAAGATGATATAAAACAAACCGAGATATCGAAATAGCGTATGGCAGAGAAGCTTTATTATTCAATGGGCGAGGTGGCCGAGATGTTCGACGTAAGGCCGTCGCTGCTCCGCCACTGGGAGTCGCAGTTCGGGGTGTTGAAGCCCAAGCGCAACAAGAAGGGCAACCGCCTCTTCACGCCGGCCGATGTCGAGAATCTGAAGTTGATTTACCACCTGGTCAAGGAGCAGGGCATGACGCTCGAGGGGGCCCGCAAGGCGCTGCGCCAGTGCCGGCGCGAAAAGGCCGTGCCGCGCGACGTCGAGCTGCTCGAACGGCTGCAGCGCATCCGTGCGCTGCTGGTCGAGGTGCGCGAGGAGCTCAAGGGCAACGATTCAGGCGAGGGCCGCACGGTCGTGGTCGACTCTCCGGCCGAGGTTGCCGCTGCCGACCTGTCGGCTGCGGACATGACCGGCTCCGTGACCCCATCCGAAACATCGGGGGACGATGCACCCCGTCCGCGCCGACGTGCCAAGGCCGTGGTGAAGTTCTCCGACGCGGCAGCCGGCGCGACAGCCGACGGAGCGAATGCGGAGCCGGAGTCCGGCGCCGAAGCCGGTGACGGAACTCCCGCAGCGCCCAAGCGGGGGGCGCGCCGTCCGCGCCGCAAGAAGGAGGAGGCCGAGCACAAGGAGCTCTTCGCCTTCTACGAGCAGTCGCTCTTCTGAGCGGAGAGGTGAGGGGACAGACGGGAAGCGTCCCTTCGGCAGACCCAATGTGAATAATCCGTAAGACAATGAAGATAAAGGATATAACCGATGTAATCGAGCGCTTCGCACCGCTTGCCTACCAGGAGTCCTACGACAATGCGGGACTGATTGTGGGCCGGCCCGACGACGAGGTGCGGCAGGCGCTGTTGGCCGTCGACGTTACCGACGAGGTGCTCGACGAGGCCGAGCGCGAGGGGTGCGACCTGGTCATCACCCACCACCCGATTGTCTTCCATCCGCTCAAGCGCTTCAATTCGGCCGATATGGTCCAGCGCTGCGTCGAGCGGGCCATCCGCCGCGGCATTGCGCTCTATGCCTGCCACACGAATCTCGACAGCGCCCCCGAAGGGATGAGCTGGCGTCTGGCTGCGCTGCTCGGAATCGGGGAGCTCAGCGTGCTGCAACCCTCGGAGGGCGACCCCCGGGCAGGCTTCGGCGTCGTGGGCGAACTGCCCGAGCCGCTGCCCACGGTGGAGTTTCTGCGCCGGATGCAGCAGCGCCTCGGGGTGAAGGTGGTGCGCCACAGCGACCTGGTCTCCGAGCAGGTGTGCCGCATCGCCCTCTGTACGGGTGCCGGTGCATCGCTCATGGCCGATGCCCGCCGGGCGGGAGCCGACCTCTATGTGACGGCCGATTTGAAGTATAACGATTTCATGTTCCCCGACGGGGAGTTCGTCGTGGCGGATATCGGTCATTTCGAGAGCGAATATTGCGCAATTGAGCTTTTATTTGAGGTTTTGTCGAAAAATTTGATTACCTTTGCGGTCCGCAAGAGTGGATGCTCTCGGAATCCAGTGAACTATTTCGTTTAAGTTCAAACAATTATAATATATGGCAACACAGAAAAAGGCCGCCGACGTTGATTATTCGATGCAGGAGAAAATCATGGCGCTGTACGAGATTCAGAAAATCGACAGCAAAATCGACGAAATCAACAAGGTGAAGGGTGAACTGCCGCTCGAGGTGCAGGACCTCGAGGATGAGCTTGCCGGTCTGAAAACGCGTATCGACAACGTCAATGCCGAAATCGAGGAGTTCAACGCTCTGACCAAGCAGCGCCGACGCGAAATCGACCAGGCGAAGATTCAAATCGCAAACTACAAAGAGCAGCAGAACAACGTCCGCAACAATCGTGAATTCGACGCCATCACGAAGGAAATCGAGTATCAGGAGCTCGAAATCGAACTGGCCGAGAAACGACTCAAGGAGTATGCTGCCGGTGTGAAGGTCAAGAAGGCCCAGCTGGAGGAGACCGAAGCCGTGCTCAACGAGCGCAGCGTCGATTTGACCGCCAAGAAGAGCGAACTGGAGAGCATCGAGGCCGAAACCGCACCGCAGGTTGCCGAGTATGAGGCGCAGGCCGAACAGGCGCGTGCGAAAGTGGACGAGCGTCTGCTCGCAGCCTATAACCGCATTCGCCGCAGCGTGCGCAACGGTCTGGCCGTGGTGACGGTCAAGCGTGATGCCTGCGGCGGTTGCTTCAACCGTATCCCGCCTCAGCGTCAGGTCGATATCCGCTCGGGTAAGAAGATTATCATCTGCGAATACTGCGGCCGCATCCTGGTCGCCGACCCCGAGGCGGAGCAGTAGCGGAATGGCTTCCGGAACCATCTCCGGAAGAGTTTGGAAAAGCGGAGCGGCGGACCCATTGAACGGGTCCGCCGCTCCGCTTTCCGTTGCGACGGTCTGAGGTGCGGACGGCCGCTCCGGGCGGGATACGGGCGCGCGTGTCCCCGCGTGACGGTCTGCGGGCCGGCGATGTGCGGCGCCGGAGCGTTGCCTGCGGGGCGTGTGCAGGGGCGCGGAGCGGGTTTTTGCGGCCGATTGCCGGTCGATTGCCTGCCGATTGTCGGCGGATTGCCTGCCGATTGTCGGCCGATTGCCGGCCGGTTGCCCCGGTGCCGCCCCGGTCAAATAAATGCGAGGGAATAAACATTTTACGGGCTAAATTTTGCGGACTTTAGCAAATAATCGCTATTTTTGCAAAGTTCTATCCGACGATTAAATTAGCCTTAGATGAAGATAGCCATTGCCCAGTTGAATTACACCATCGGCGATGTGGAGGGCAACACCTCGAAAATCATCGATTCGATTCAGAAGGCCAAGGAACGCAAGGCCGACCTGGTGATTTTTGCAGAACAGGCCGTGAGCGGCACTCCGGCCTTCGATTTGTTGCGGAAGACGACCTTCCTCGAGTTGTGCGAGGATGCGCTGGTCGAAATCGCCTCCTGCTGCGACGGCATCGCGGCCATCGTGGGACTCCCGATTCTCACCGCCGAAGGTACCATCAGCGCAGCCGCGCTCATCCAGGACCGCAAGGTGCTGCGCTATGTGGGCAAGAAATACATCACGGCGCGCCGTGAGATGGGCTTCCTCGTCGGCTCGAAGGGCTACGAGTATGCCACCATCAAGGGCCACAAGTGCGCCATCGTCGTGGGCGACGACCTGAGCCGCGAACGCGACTACGACAAGTCGGTCGAGACGGTCATCTCCATCAACGCCCGCAAGTACGGCAAGGGAACGATGACCTACCGCTACGAGGTGATGCGCAACCTCTCGTTCGTCGAGGGCAAGAACATCGTCATGGTCAACCAGGTCGGCGGTTCGACCGATATCGTCTACGACGGCACGTCGGGCGCCTTCAACAACCGCGGTGAACTGGTGCTCATGATGAAGAACTTCGAGGAGGACTTCCAGATTTTCGACACCCGCGCCCAGGCCCGTCCCGTCGTCATCCCCACCAGCGGCGAACGTACGCGGCTGGTCTACGAGGCGGCACGCTGCGGACTGCGCGACTTCTTCCTCAAGAACGGCTACCGCAAGGCCTGCATTGGCCTCTCGGGCGGTATCGACTCGGCGGTGGTCGCCTGCCTGGCGGCCGATGCGCTCGGGCACGAGAATGTCCGCGCGCTGCTCATGCCCTCGCAGTTCTCGTCGGACCTCTCGGTCGAGGATGCCAAGGAGCTGGCCGAGAATCTGGGCATCGAATACAACGTCATCCCCATCACGGAAATCTACAAGTCGGTGGTCGACACGCTCACGCCGGTTATCGGCGGACGCGACTTCGACTCCACCGAGGAGAACATCCAGACGCGCATCCGCACGATTCTGCTCATGGCCGTGCAGAACAAGACGGACTACGTGCTGCTCAACTCGTCGAACAAGAGCGAAAACGCGCTGGGTCTCTGCACGCTCTACGGCGATACGGCCGGCGCCTTCAGCCCTACGGGCGACCTCTACAAGAGCGAGATGTACGATGTGGCGCGCTACATCAACCGCACCTTCGGCAACCCCATTCCCGAGAACATACTCGACAAGGAGCCTTCGTCGGAGCTCCATCCCAACCAGAAGGACAGCGATATCCTGCCTCCCTACGAGGTGGTCGATGCCATCCTCTACCGCATGATTGAGGAGGGGCAGCACCGCGAGGAGATTGTCAACGCGGGTTTCGACTCGGAGGTGGTGGAGAAGATTCACTCGATGATTATGCGCAACGAGAAGAAGCGCTACCAGTTCCCGCCCGTGCTGCGTCTTTCGATGTGTTCGTTCGGTCACGAGCGGTTGATGCCGCTGACCAACAAGTACGGCGATTAGGGCAGTGGCGGAACTCATCGAACATAGCGGGGTGGTCGAGCGCGTCGAAGCGGATGCGGTCCGGGTTCGAATCACCTCACGTTCGGCGTGCGGCAGCTGCAAGGCGCGTGCGGCGTGCGGGCTGGCGGAGACGCAGGACAAAATCATCGAGGTGCGTACGCCGCAGGCCGGGGAGTATTGTCCCGGTGAGGCGGTGACGGTGGGAGTGCGGCGGCGCGCGGGTGCCGTCGCGGTCGTATATGCCTATGTGGGTGCGTTGGCGGTGCTGCTGGCGGTGCTGCTGACGGCCAACCTTGCGCTGGGCTGGAGCGACGGGGCGAGCGCCCTGGCCGCGCTGGCCGGCGTGGCGCTTTATTACGGGGTGCTGGGGCTCTTCCGCCGCAGAATCGAACATACAATTCATTTTACAATAACAAAACACTGATGGAAGTATTACTTTACACAATCCTGACGCTCTGCGTGTTGGGAGTGCTTGCCGCAGTCATTCTCTACGTGGTGGCCCAGAAGTTCAAGGTCGAGGAGGACCCGCGGATTGACCAGGTCGAGAAGATGCTGCCGGGTGCCAATTGCGGCGGTTGCGGCTTTGCCGGCTGCCGCGGTATGGCCGAGGCGCTGGTCAAGCGCGACGACATTTCGGCGCTCTTCTGCCCCGTCGGAGGCAGCGACTGCATGAAGGCCGCGGCCGGGTTCCTGGGCAAGGCTGCCGCCGAGAAGGAGCCCCAGGTGGCAACCGTCCGCTGCGGCGGTACGTGCGAGAAGCGCCCCCGCACCAACCAGTTCAACGGAGCACGTTCGTGCGCCGTGGCCGCATCGCTCTACGTCGGCGAGACGGGCTGCTCGTTCGGCTGCCTCGGATTCGGCGACTGCGTGACGGCCTGCGCCTTCGATGCCATCCACATCAACCCCTCGACGGGACTGCCCGAGATCGACGCCGAGAAGTGTACGGCCTGCGGCGCCTGCGTGAAGGCCTGCCCCAAGCTGGTCATCGAGCTGCGCAAGAAGTGGCCCAAGAACCGTGCGGTATACGTGTCGTGCGTCTCGAAGGACAAGGGTGCCGTGGTGATGAAGGCCTGCAAGGCGGGTTGCATCGGCTGCGGAAAGTGCGAGAAGGTCTGCGCCTTCGGAGCCATCACCGTCGAGAACAACCTGGCCTACATCGACCCGCAGAAGTGCAAGCTCTGCCGCAAGTGCGTGAACGAGTGCCCGACGGGCGCCATCCGTCTGGTCGGCATGGAGCCGCTGCCCAAGGCCCCCAAGGCGGCGCCTGCGGCGGGAGCAGCCAAACCCTGTCTCTTATACACATCTCCGAGCCCACGAGACATCTCAGGATCTC
>UQNV01000053.1 GCA_900542505.1 uncultured Alistipes sp. | reverse complement strand
AACCGGGAACCGGCCGAACACCACCCCGAAGCAGCCGACCATCGCAGGCCAACCGGGAACCGGCCGAACACCACCCCGAAGCAGCCGACCATCGCAGGCCAACCGCCGGCCGGCCAACCTCTCGCCGCAACCCCGGTCCGAGAACCTGCCTCCACCTCCCTCCCCTGCTCCTCCATTCGCCCTTCGCGCCCCGTTTCGCGCCCCGTTTTGCCCCGGAGACCCGCTCGACCGCCCGGCACGGGAAAACCCGCTGCGGATAAAAAAGAGACAAACTACTAAAAAATTAGAAGAAAAATTTGCATTTCTAAAAAATTAGTAGGACATTTGTATCGGAGGGTGAGAAACCGCGGCACGCGCCCTCGCCGACCGACAGCCGCTCAAAAACGCAGAACCGCAGATACGACCATGGATACAAGGACGAAAAACAACACCCCCGCCCCGTCGCTCACACGCGGCGAGGAGGAAATCATGCAGATACTCTGGCAGCTGGGCGAGGCGACCGTCAACGACATACTCGCCCGCACCGACGAGCCGCACCCCAAGTACACGACCGTGGCCACATTCCTCAAGATTCTGGAGAACAAGGGCTTCGTCGGCCACACGGCCGAGGGCAAGAGCCACCGCTACCACCCGCTCGTGGCCCGTGAGGCATACGCCCACAACGTCATGCAGTCGATGCTGGGCTCCTACTTCAACGGCTCGCTGGCTCAGATGGTCTCCTTCTTCTCGCAGCACGAGCAGATTTCGATGAAGGAGATGGAGGAGATACTCGGAATCATGCAGACCCTTCGCAAATAATCCGCCGGCCGCCCACGGAGCACTGCACTACCCGGCAACCATGTTCCACGCTCACCGCCCCTCCCGCCCATGAAAGAACTGACCACATACCTCGTCGAATCGCTCGTCTGCGGCGGCGTGCTCTACGCCTGCTACCGCCTGCTGCTCGACCGCCGCGTCGCCTTCGGATGGTGCCGCGGCTGGCTGCTCGCGCTGCCGCTGCTTGCCGCCGTCATCCCGCTGTTGCGCATACCGCTCTACCCGGGCGAGGTCATCCGCCTCACGGCCGGGCCCGCGCTTCCGACGTGGGAACCCGCCGCAACCGAAACGGCGACGGTGACGATGACCGAGGCCGAACCCCTCACGACCGCGGATATCGCCCTATGGCTCTACGCCGCGGGGGTGGTCGTAACGCTCGGAGCCTGCATCGCCCAGCTGTGGCACATCCGGCAGCTCGGTCGCGGTGCCTCCGTCACCCGCACGGGACGCATCACGCTCGTCCGCACGCGGCAGCAGTGCGCCTCGTTCTCCTTCTTCGGACGGGTATATGTCTGGGAACAGCTTCCCGACCGCGAGCTGGAGGCCGTGCTGCTTCACGAGGCGAGCCACATCCGCCGGCGCCACTCGCTGGAGCGGCTCGCCATGGAGCTTCTCAAGGCCGCGCTGTGGTGGAACCCCTTCGTCTGGCTCGCCGCGCGGCGGCTGGTCGAGGTCGAGGAGTACGAGGCCGACAGCGACGTCCTCGCATCGGGATATGCAATCAACCGCTACGTAGATACGCTTTTCATGCAGCTTTTCGGTTATAGTCCGGAAATAGCCAACGGGCTGCGCAGTTCACTGACCAAAAAACGACTCAAAATGATGACTTCACAACCCCCGAACCGCCATCCACGGCTCCGGCTCGCAGCCACACTGCCCTTCATCATCGGCCTGTTCTGCGCCTTTGCCTTCACTTCGCGCGCCGCGGTCATCCTGCCGGCCGAAACCGCCGAGAAGACCGCCGCACCCGCGTCGACCCCTGCCGCTACGGCCGAGACACACTCCACGACTGCCACCCCCGAAAACATCCCGGCCGACGCAGCCGGGCATGCGGCAGAAAACACCCTGCAGCAGCCCACCGCTGCCGCACCGAAAGCCGAACCCGCGGAGAAGAGCTGCCGCGTACACCTTACGGTCGCCCTGAGGAACTTTACCGAGGACGGAAAGCAGTTCACGATGAAACGGGCCGCCTCGGGTGTAATCGTCCGCGTCAAGGACTCCACGCTGGGAGCGGTCACCGACGAAAAGGGGGTGGCCGAACTGACCGTACCGCAGGGAAGCCTGCTCGAGGTCTCCTGCATCGGCTACGAAACCCGACTGGTCGATGTTCCCCGCGAAGAGAACTTCTCACAGGTCATCTTGCTCGACAACAGCGCCGACGACACGCGCGACGAGGCCCGGCAGCCCCAACAGGAGGGGAAGCCCCTGGTCATCACGTTCCGCGACAAGAACGGCGTGGCTGGGACGCCGCTCTACATGGTCGACGGCGTCGAAACCGAAATCAACGAAATACCGACCAACATCGGCAGCGTGACATTCATTCATGCCGAGGATGCCGTGAAGCGCTACGGCGAGGAGCGGGGACGCTTCGGCGCGTTGGAGATTACAACCCTCACCCTCCAGGAGATGGCCCGGGAGACGGAGGAGCCCCCCTTCATCGTGGCCGAAACGATGCCCTCGTTCGAGGGCGGTGACCTGCTCAAGTTCCGCGAGTGGCTCCAGACCGAGGTGCGTTACCCGGCCGAAGCGCTCAAGCAGCGAATCGAGGGGCGTGTCGTCTGCTCGTTCGTCGTCGAGCGCGACGGTTCGGTCTCGAACATCACGGCGCTGCAGTCGCCCGACCGGCTGCTCACCAATGAGGTGCGGCGCGTGCTTGCGAACTCGCCCCGCTGGACCCCCGGCATGCAGAAGGGCGAAACGGTCCGCGTGAAGTATGTCGTTCCGGTGGACTTCAGCCTTCCCAGGCAGAGCGAGGCCGCCACAGGTGCCGGTACCCCGGCAGTTGGCCAAACCGACGGCCCGGCTGCGGAGGAGGATGCCCCGGTAACGCTGGCCGAGACGATGCCCTCGTTCCAGGGCGGCGACCTAACGACGTTCCGGCAGTGGCTCCAGACGCAGGTTCGCTACCCGGCCGACGCACTCAAGGAGAAGGCAGGAGGGCTCGTTGTCTGCTCGTTCGTGGTCGAGCGAGACGGCTCAATCTCGAACGCCGAGACCCTGCAATCACCCAGCCGGCAGTTAAGCACCGAGGTAGAGCGCATCATCAAGGCATCGTCCTCACACTGGCAACCGGGACGCGACAAGGGGAAGGCGGTCCGTGTAAAGCTGGTGCTCCCCGTCAAGTTCGCCATAATGGGCAGCAAGGAGCCCAGCCAGGCAAAAACTCCGGCTCCCGAAGGCTCGGTCGAAACGCTTCAGGTCGTCGGCTTCGCCCCGGAGCAGTAGTCCGACACGTTCATACCAAGATTCAGCCATCAAGCGGAAGAGGGCGCCCGACCTGGTTCAGCGGGCGCCCTCTTTGTCTTTGCGTCAGTTCCCGGGCAGGGAGGGAGAAGGTGCATATCAGGCCGGAGAATGCGGCGGAGGTGCGGCCGGTGTATCCGGTGCGGCTGGTGCGGTCCACGGCCTCAACGCTGCCGAACATCCCGGCGGCAGGCCGAAGCGTCAGCCCGACGGGACTTCGCAGCGTCAGTCCTGCGGCAGGCCGAGCAGACGGGCCAGACGCCGCGAGAGCTGCGTATTGTCCATCACGCCGCCCAGGCGGTCTGCGCCCGTGCCGTAGAAATAGGCCGGGACGAGCGTCCCGGTGTGGCTCTCCGAGCCGAAGTTATAGTAGAGCCCGTTCTCGGCCTGTGTGAAGTCCTCGTCGTTGGCCGGAATCGAAAGGCCGCCCGTCTCGTGGTCGGCAACCACGACCACCAGCGTACCGGGATGTGCATCGGCATAGTCCATCGCCTCGCCGACGGCGGCATCGAAGTCGCGCAGTTCGGCCAGAAGGCGTTCGGCATCGTTGTCGTGGGCCGCCTGGTCGATGAGCGACCCCTCGACCAGCAGCATCCAGCCTCGCTGCAGCGAATCGTCGGCCGTGAGCAGCTCGAGCGCCTTGCGCGTCGCCCGCGGGAGGTAGTCGCCCCGCTCGGGCGCTGCCGCGAGGTGCCTCTCGGCAAAGGCGCCCAGCACCCGGCCGCGGCGGAGCGTATCGGTCTGCTCGAGGCGGTCGACAACCGTATACCCGCGTCGGCGGAAGGCGTCGAAATAGGTGCCTCCGTCGGGGCACTCCTCCGCAAGCCACTTGCGGCCGCCCCCGAAAAGCACGTCGACGCCACTCGCCAACAGGTCACGGGTAATGGTCTGCATATCCTCGCGCGACGCCGCATGGGCATAGAATGCCGCGGGAGTAGCATGCTGAAGATGACAGCTCACCACGATACCGCTCCGCATGCCGCACCCGGAGGCCCGTTTCATGAGCGACTCGTAACGCTTGCCGTCGAGCGACTGGCCGATGGTTCCGTTGCCGGTCTTGTGTCCCGTAGCCAGGGCCGTCGCCGCGGCGGCCGAGTCGGTCACGCGGTTGTTGGCCGAGCGGGTGCAGAGAAGCCCCACGCCCTGCGCACGGTCGAAGGAGGTCGGAGCATAGCCGTTCTCGACCATCAGCATCGAGACATGGGCCAGTCCCATGCCGTCGCCCACCATGAAAATCAGGTTACGGACCTCGCCTTCGGGGTTCGCGGCCCGGATTACGCCCCAGGCAAGGAGGCTCAACGTCCAGGCAAGCAGAATAGTCATCTTTTTCATAACGAGAACAAAGATACTCCTTTTTCCGACAACATGTGCCTGCACGGGAGCGGTTTCACAAGAATGTCATCGCTGCGGAACAGAACCGAAACGGCTGCCCGGAACTGCCCGGGGTACGGCAGCCCGCCGCGAGCCGGCTACACGCCCACTACCCGCCTGTTACGAGCCTGCTTCGAGCCCACAACCCGCCTGCTACCCGCCTGCTACTCTCGCTGGCAGCGCACGTTGTAGCCGTAGGCCGCATCGGACTTGTCGGTCGATTGGGGCTGAAGCAGTTTGCCCGTGCTCAGGCGCTTCGAGACGTAGAAGTGCGAGATGGTCTGTCCCGAACGGTAGTTGGACCAGTAGTGGCCCGTACGCGTCGTTCCGAGCCCCACGAGATTGCCCCGGTCGCGGTTGCGGTAACCCTGGGCCGGATACCAGTCGCGAAGGTCGCCGTGGATGTAGGTCATGCCGTAGAGCGTGCCGTCCCACTCGCTGACCCCGTCGATGTAGCGGTTCCCGGCGTCGGCAAAGTCGTCCCACGTGTCGCGGTCGGGCACGCGGTAACCCGGAGGGCAGGGGTCGTAGCAGCTCTTCTGCGGCGCCCACAGGTCGTCGCGCGGACTGGCGAGCCAGTCGTAATAGCCCGTCGTACCCTTGTTGGAGAGGAAGGTCATGGGATGCGCCGCGGCATACCCGAGCGTCGAAAGTTCGGCACCGGAGGCCTGCTGCCAGGCGTGCGCCTCGGCAAAGGCGGGGTTGACCGTGGTGCCCGCGCGGGCCTGGGCCATGCTCTCGGCCGAGCTTTCGGTCGTCACGCCCCCGCAGAAGGGCTCCTTGCGCCCCCACTGATAGTAGAGGCCATAGGCGGTCGGCTCGCCGGGCGTGGCCGACGTGGCGCCGAGGTTGCGGTCCTGCATTACGCGGCCATTGGCGTAGGTGACCGTCGAGGGCTGCTCCGTAAACCAGAGGTGCCAGCTCCAGACGACCGCCCCCTGCGCGTCGGTCAGCACCACCAGCGCATTGCCCGCCACAAAGGGTTCGACGGTCACGTAAATCCGCCCGCGGGCCGCATCGAACCGCACCTCGCCGAGCGTCTCCCCGACGCCCGTCGTGGCCCAGAGCCAGTCGGCACTCATGTCGTCGGAGAGGGCGATGGAGGCCCCGTCGCCCACACCGTTGCCGCGCACCGTAGCGTCGAACATGTAGCAGCCAGCCGCCGGGATGATGTAGCAGTTGGCCCGTCCTGCGACGCTGAGCTCCACGGCCTCGGGACCGGGGTCGGGCTCCGGGTCGGGTGCAGTCGGACTGACCACACGCACCGCAATCGAGGCCTCGCGGCGCAGCCCCTCGGGAGCGGTCACCGTCACCGTAAGGCGCGTCTGCCCCTCCTCCGCGGGGGCCTGCGCCTTCAGCAGGCAGGGCATGGAGGCATCCTCGACCCTCCCCTGCTCGACGGAGAGGCTCCACCGGGAGGCTTCCTCGCCCTCGGCCGTCGCTGCAAACTCCAGCCCCGCGAACTCCGTGCTGCGGACCGTGAAGGGGATGCTGCGCTGCTCACCCGGCGCAAATTCGACATCGGAGGCATCGGCAAAGGCAACCTCCAGCTGACGTACGGGAGGCTCGGCGCCCCCCTCCTTTCGGTCGTGGCAGCTGCACAGGAGCAGCAGGCACGACACCATGAAACCCGTTTTCTTCATACGTATTCAATTTAGGTTGAACGAAATGGTCCGTCACCACGCTCCGCACGGGGCATGGAACAGCACCTCCCGACGCTCCGACCGAGCGGAACGGCAGAGGCGACGAACCTGCAAACGGGCTGACCTTCGAGACTTGGGCAGGGGGGGGGTAAGTCGGCAGCCGCAGAATCCTTCCATTCACCGTAGAAGCGGAATTCGCACACGCACAGACGGCAGGTCTTCTGACTCGCTCCACGGCCGACGCCTTCCCGGCTCCGCAGAGCCAGTGGCACAGGATGCCGGCCGATGCCCCACCCCGCAGGGTGAAGGCCGAAGCACACAGCAACGGGAATTGTTACCGATTCGCACGGTATTCCCTTTTCATTCCCGGCAGCCGCAACGGAGCCGGGAAACCGTCGTGCGAAGACAAAGATAGGCAAATGGACTTGTGCTGCAAGCGGGTCCGGCCAAACGGCCCACTTTCGGCGGAGATTCGGACAACGCAGGGGCGGATTGGAGGCGCCGGGGGCGGAAAAGTGCGGAGATTTTACTACTTTTACTCCGCAAAACGCGAGACAACCATGGATGTGAAGATAGCCCCCGACTGGAAAGCCATCCTCGAACCCGAGTTCGAGAAGCCCTATTTTGCCGAACTGACCCGCTTCGTGCGCGAGGAGTACGCCTCACGGCGCATCTATCCGCGGGGCAGCAACATCTTCCGCGCCTTCGACAAGTGCCCCTTCGAGCGGTTGAAGGTGGTCATCATCGGGCAGGACCCCTACCACGGTCCGGGACAGGCCAACGGGCTCTGCTTCTCGGTGGGCGACGGCGTACCCTTCCCTCCCTCGCTGCAGAACATCTTCAAGGAGGTGAGCGACGACACGGGGGCACCCTACCCCACGAGCGGCAACCTCGACCGATGGGCCGAGCAGGGGGTGCTGCTGCTCAACGCGGTGCTCACCGTCCGCGAGCACGAGGCCGCCTCGCATGCGGGCCGCGGCTGGGAGACCTTCACCGATGCCGTGGTGAAGGCCATCAACGAACGCCGG
Organism: uncultured Alistipes sp.; assembly: GCA_900542505.1. Taxonomy (GTDB): domain Bacteria; phylum Bacteroidota; class Bacteroidia; order Bacteroidales; family Rikenellaceae; genus Alistipes; species Alistipes stercorigallinarum. The sequence continues at coordinate 6,461 of UQNV01000053.1, read as the reverse complement.
GAGGGCATCGTCTATATGCTCTGGGGCAGCTATGCACAGCGCAAGGGGGCCATTGCCGACCCGACGCGCAACTGCATTCTGAAGGCCGTGCACCCCTCGCCGCTCTCGGTCTACCGCGGCTTCTTCGGCTGCCACCACTTCTCGCGCGCCAACGAATACCTCGTCAGCCAGGGCAAGGAGCCCATCGTCTGGTAGCCGGCCGGAGCGCACAGGTTACGGTCCGGGCAGCCCCCGGCGCTTCCGCCCCGAGGCACAGAAAGGGGCGCAACGCACCCCTGACCGAACCACATCCCGAGGCGCAACACGCCCCTGACCGGGACATACTCCGACGCAATACACGCCCCCCGACGCAAAACACAAAAAGGCCGCTCCCCCCGACAGGGAGAGCGGTCCTTCTCTTATGTGCGGCGGCAGGCCAAACCTGCCCCCTGTGTTATCCCAGATAGGACTTCAGCAGCTTCGAACGCGACGAGTGGCGCAGGCGGCGGATGGCCTTCTCCTTGATTTGGCGCACACGCTCACGCGTGAGGTCGAACTTCTCGCCAATCTCCTCGAGCGTCATCTCCGAGCAGCCGATGCCGAAGAAGTACTTGATGATGTCGCGCTCGCGCTCGGTGAGCGTCTCCAGCGCGCGGTCCACCTCCGTTGCGAGCGACTCATTGATGAGCCCGCGGTCGGCGTTGGGCGAATCGGGGTTCACCAGCACGTCGAGCAGCGAGTTGTCCTCGCCGTCGGCGAACGGGGCGTCGACCGAGACGTGGCGGCCGGCCACACGCAGCGTGTCGGTCACCTTCTCCTTCGGGAGCTCCAGCTCCGAGGCCAGCTCTTCGGGCGACGGCGTACGTTCGTGCTCCTGCTCGAAACGGGCGAAGGCCTTGTTGATTTTGTTGAGCGACCCCACCTGGTTGAGCGGCAGGCGCACGATGCGCGACTGCTCGGCCAGAGCCTGGAGAATCGACTGGCGAATCCACCACACGGCATACGAGATGAACTTGAAACCGCGCGTTTCATCGAACTTCTCGGCCGCCTTGATGAGTCCGAGGTTACCCTCGTTGATGAGGTCCGGCAGGCTGAGTCCCTGATTCTGATATTGCTTGGCGACCGAAACGACGAATCGCAGATTGGCCTTCGTCAACTTTTCGAGCGCTTCCTGGTCTCCCTTCTTGATTCGCTGGGCGAGTTCCACCTCTTCCTCCACCGTGATGAGCTCCTCCTTGCCGATTTCCTGAAGGTACTTGTCCAGCGAGGCACTCTCACGGTTGGTGATGGATTTCGTGATTTTTAACTGACGCATGTTCTATATTTCTCCTCAAATTAAGTTTCCTTACCCGCCCGCATCAGGGTGCTACTCCACCAGGACGTAGCTGGCTGCGCGGCCGTTGGGATAGATGCCGTCGATGGAACGCACCTTCTCGGTCATGCGCTGCATGTCGGAGAGCGACAGCACCTGACGGTCGTTGATGTGGGTGATGACGAATCCTTCGCGTACTCGGGCGCGGGCCAGGATTCCGTCCGCCTTGATGCTCACGACCTGAACACCGCCGCGGATATCGAGCTCACGGCACAGTTTCGTACCGGCATCGGCGAACTTGCCGCCCAGAAGCTCGACCACATCGACATCTTCCCGGGTCAATAATTCCGTTTTACCAGCCTTATTACGCAGAGTGACCTCCATTTGTTTCACCTTGCCGTCTCTTTTTACCGATAAATTGACCTTATCGTTGGGACGATGCTTGGCAACCTGCTCCTGCAGGGTCGAAGCCTGCTCGAGTTTCACGCCGTCGATATCGAGGATGATGTCGCCCTTGCGGATGCCCGCCTCCGAGGCCGCACCGCCGTCGAGCACGCTGGCCACATAGACGCCGCCCAGCTCGTCGATGCCCAAATCCTTGCCCTCGCTGTCGAGGAACGACTGGTCGACCAGACGGAAGGTAATGCCCAGCATGGCGCGCTGCACCACGCCGTACTCCTTGAGGTCCATGACCACCTTGCGGACAATCGATTCGGGCACGGCGAACGAATAGCCGACGTAGCTGCCCGTCTGCGACTGGATGAGCGTATTGATGCCCACCAGCTCACCGTGCGTGTTGACCAGCGCACCGCCCGAGTTGCCCGGGTTGACCGCCGCATCGGTCTGGATGAAGGATTCGATGCTGAATTCGCTCGGAATGACGCCCAACTGGCGCGCCTTGGCGCTCACGATACCGGCCGTGATGGTCGACTGCAGGTTGTAGGGCGAGCCGATGGCCAGCACCCATTCGCCCAGACGCAGCGCATCGGAGCTGCCGAAGGGGAGCGTCGGGAGCTCCTTGCCCTCGACCTTGATGAGGGCCACGTCGGTAGTCGGGTCCGTACCGATGACCTCGGCGTCGAACACGCGGCCGTCGTTGAGCTTCACGCGCAGGCGGGTGGCATCCTCGATGACGTGGTTGTTGGTCACGATGTAGCCGTCGGGCGAGATGATGACGCCCGAGCCGCCGGCACGGCGCTCCTGCTTCTGCGGACGGCCGCCTCGGTCGTAACCGCGCTGCGGGATGCCGAAGAATTCGAGGAAGGGGTCATAGCCGAAGCTGCGGCCCTGCACCTCGACCTCCTGCACCGCCTCGATGTTGACCACCGCCTTGACGGCATTCTCGGCCGCATAGGTCAGGTCGGGATAGCGGTCCGACTGGTACGACGTGAAATGGGTGCCGAGCGCCGGCGTGCGCTCCACCTCGCGGTCGATATATGCGACGCGCGGCTCCATGTTGCGGCCGAGCGTCCAGGCCGTTACACCGCCCGCAAGGGCAGCCACGGCGACGATTCCCAGATAAAAAAATACCTTTTTCATAACATGCAAAAAATTTGGTTTCGTTCTATTCGAAGTCCTTTTGCATCATAGGCAACCTTTCTGTTTTTGCTGGACAAACGCAGCCCGACGGCCGCTTATTATGCGGGCGGGCAAGAAAAAAGTCGGAAAGGGCCCCGGCGGCACGCCGTTCGTACGGCGAAGCGACGCTCCGGGGCACCGCCTGCCGGGAGCGGCTCCAACAACCGTCCCAAAGATGCCGGGCAGCCGCCGCACGGCAAAGCCGTCACGACCGGCAGCGACCGAACGGAACACCTCAACCGGCAAACGCACAACCCTCTTGCGGCGTCGGCTTCGCGACGCACGCCCGGGCAGGGCGCAAACAAAATCCCCGCGGAACGCAAATCGGACCGCGGGGCACATCGCAGGAGGGAAGGCCGGGGATACGGACGCCGTGCAGCGGAGAGTGCAAGGCCGTCAGGCGCACGGAGGGATTACCGGGCCGGACAGGGCGCAACCGCAGCCGGACAGGCCGTCTGCGCCGTCCCGGCCCCGGCCGATGCTCCGACACGAGGCACGCCGTCGATGTAGCGGCCGACGAACTCGGCCACATGGCGCGTATACTCTTCGGGATTGTCACGGTAGGAGAGCGCGTGGGCGGCTCCGGGAACGACCCACAGCTCCTTCTCGCCCGGCTTGGCCTCGAAGAGCGGATAGACCATCCGCGTGGGGACGAAGTCGTCGGCATCGCCGTGGATGAAGAGCATCGGCAGCCGGCAGCGCTTCACCTGCTCGAGTGCCGAAGCCTCGCGGAAGGTCCATCCGTACTTCACGCCGCACAAGAGGTCGGCAACATGGAGCAACGGGAAGGCCGGCAGCGAGAAGCGCTCGCCCAGCTCCTTGGCGAACTGCTCCCAGACGCTCGTATAGCCGCAATCCTCGACAAAGCACTTCACGTAGGGCTGCTGCTCCTCGCCCGAGACCATCATCGTCGTGGCGGCGCCCATCGAGATGCCGTGGACGACCATCTGCGTATGGCCGCCGAAGAGCGAATCGGCCACCTCCATCCACCGCAGCACGTCCAGCCGGTCGAGCCACCCCATGCGGATGGCCCGGCCCTCGCTCCGGCCGTGGTAGTGGAGGTCGGGCAGCAGGATATTGAACCCCAGGTCGTGGTTGTAGAGGTAACCGACCATCAGCATCCGGTCGGCGCAGTCGGTATACCCGTGGACGATGACGGCCGTACGGTCGGTCGGTCGGGGCGCAGCGGCATAGAGCGCATGGAGCCGCTCGCCCTCACGGCCGCGGATGGTCGTGTCGCGCAGCGCGCCCGTACGCTCGAGGCTGTCGAGCCAGGGACGCACGGCGGGATACTCCTCGCGGATGTACTCACGGGCCGAGGCATCCTTGTCGGCCATCACCTCATCGGGGCGCAACGAATAGGAGAGCAGGTAGAGACTCCCGCCCACGACGGCCGCCACAAGCAGCAACAGCACGCCGAGCAGGTATTTCCAGAAACGTTTCATGACAATCGGTGTTATATCCTGTTATAATCATATTAGCCAACCATTCTGCCGGTGCGGGCCAACGCCGGCCTGTCCACTACCCCGCCATCGGGCCGACACTCACGGCACAGCCGCCGAGTCCCCGTTCAACTTCCGCACCGAAACGCGCGAAGCACCGGGAATGCTCATGAAAAACGGGCTTTCGACGACCTTCGGCCGAAGAAAGCCCGCAGTTCATTCGACGGGTTCCGAAAGCGGCATGCCGTCACTCCCGGCATAGACCATGACCAGCTCCACGGGCTCCGCACCGCGGTTTTCACCGTAGTGGGCGCGGCCCACCATCTCGATGACCCCTTCGCCGGCACGGAAGGTACGCGCACTGCCGTCGTCGGCCACAACGGTCAGCTCGCCGCGCAGCACCATGCCGGCGTTGATGACCGGATGGCGGTGCAGCGCCAGCCGCGCATGCGGCGCAACCTCGTAGCGGACGACCTTCACGCGAGGCGCTCCCGACGGATAGGGCGGCAGCGGCGCACCGTCCCAACTCGAAGAGGAGTCGGCCACACAGGTCGCACGGACACCCTGCTGCTTTTCGGACATGCTACATCGCCAGCTTGCGCCGGATGTGCTCCAGCATGTCGTCGGTCATGCGCGAAAGGTCCCACTCGGGCTTCCAGCCCCACTCCTCGCGGGCGCAGGTGTCGTCGAGCGAATTGGGCCAACTCTCGGCAATCTCCTTCTTCACGGGGTCCACGTCGTAGTCCATCGTGAAGTCGGGCAGACGCTTGCGGATTTCGGCATAGATGATTTCGGGCGTGAAGCTCATCGAGGCGAGGTTGAAGCTGTTGCGGTGGACGAGCTTCGAGGGGTCGGCCTCCATCAGCTCGACGCAGGCGCGCAGCGCGTCGGGCATGTAAATCATGTCCATATAGACGTCGCCCGGAACGGGACAGGTGAAACGGCCCGAGCGGATGGCCTCGTAGTAAATCTCCACGGCATAGTCGGTCGTGCCGCCGCCCGGCAGCGTCACGTTGGAGATGATACCCGGGAAGCGCACCGAACGGGTATCGACACCGAACTTGTGGTGGTAGTAGTTGCTCAGCAGCTCGCCCGTCACCTTGCAGACGCCGTAGATGGTCGTCGGCTGCATGATGGTGTCCTGCGGCGTTCCGTCCTTGGGCGACGTGGGGCCGAAGGCGCCGATGGAGCTCGGAGTGAAGAGGGCGCAGTGGTGCTGGCGCGCCACCTCGAGCGAATTGTTCAGCGCCCCCATGTTGACGTTCCACGCCATCTGGGGATTCCGCTCGCCCACGGCCGAAAGCAGCGCCACGAGGTTGAAAATCGTATCGACATGATAACGGGCAACCACCGAAGCCATGGCCGTCGCATCGAGGGCGTTGAGCACCTCGAACGGGCCGGTTTCGCCCAAAGCCTTGCACTCCCGCATGTCGGTTGCGACCACGTTGGAGCCGCCGTAAATGTTACGCAGGTAGACCGTCAGTTCGGAACCAATTTGGCCGCCGGCGCCTACTATCAGGATTCGTTTCATCTGTTTGTGATTATGGTTTGGAAGTAAAGTTAGCGAAAGAAAGTGAAAATCGACACTTTTTTCGCAACTTTTTCATCGCGCACGGCCAGCACCCCATCCGACAAGGCCGGCGGCGCGCAGGGCATAACAGTGCAAACACACTGATAATACAGATGTTACGCAGCTAATGCATCGCCAGGCAGCCACAGCCAAACGAATGCCGGGCGAACCTCCGCACGAAATCGTCCCGCAGAAGCGACGTCCACCGCCCTGCAACCGGGCCTCTGCCGACAATCGGGCACCCCGCCGGCGGCAGCCGCCGACAGCGCGGCAGCAGGATAAAGGAGCTGAATGGGGAGGGCGGGTGCACATGTTACACATCATGCGATACATAAGGTATAGACACCCCGTGTTGTTTGCCCGAGATGCCGGGCCTCATGCGCAGGGTCGCAGCACCTGCGATGTCCGTCAAACGGGGCCGACAAGGGGGTCAGGAAAAATTTTATCGCGAAAAAAGGCATTTTTATTTGGCCGTTTCAAAATTCTTATATACTTTTGCACCACTTCTGTAAAGAAATGCTGTTGTAGCTCAGTGGTAGAGCACTTCCTTGGTAAGGAAGAGGTCACGAGTTCAAGCCTC
>UQNV01000052.1 GCA_900542505.1 uncultured Alistipes sp. | reverse complement strand
GTCCCCGCCGCTCCCGCCTCGCAGCCGGCACCCCGACCGCCAACGCCGACAACCGCCATCATCGCCAACCCCGCCATCGGCCACGCCGCCGGCGCACGGCACCCGACGCACGGAGCCCGCAAGCGGCCATCGGCGGTTTTTGAGGCCCCGGCGCACGGGGTTCCGATTTTTTCGCTACCTTTGTGATTTGAAACGAATTTGACTATGTCGGAACAGAAACTCAGAATAGGCATCACGCAGGGCGACCCCAACGGCATCGGCTGGGAGGTGATTCTCAAGACATTCGCCGACCCGCGCATGACGGAGCTCTGCACGCCGGTCATCTACGGCTCGCCGCAGGCGGCCGCCTTCTACCGCTCCACACTCGAGGAAGAGGAGGAGCTCACCCTCCATCCCGTCGTATCGGCCCATGAGGCCCGCCGCGGCCGCGTCAACCTGGTCGCATGCGGCGACATGAAGCCCGAACCGGGCAAGGAGTCGGCCGAAGCGGGACACGCCGCCGTCGAGGCGCTCGTGCGCGCCACCCGCGACCTGAAGGAGGGGCTGCTCGACGCGCTGGTCACCGCCCCCATCAACAAGGAGGCCGTCCAGTCGGAGGAGTTCCGCTATACGGGCCACACGGAGTTCTTCGGCGCCGAGTTCGAAGGCGAGCCGATGATGATTATGTGCAGCGAAGTGCTGCGCGTGGGACTGGTCACCAAACACATCCCCGTGGCCGAGGTGAGCCGCAACATATCGAAGGAGAAAATCCTGGGCGACCTCCATACGCTGCGCCGTTCGCTCATCCGCGACTTCGGCATCGTCGAGCCGCGCATCGCCGTCATGGCGCTCAACCCCCACGCCGGCGACGGCGGGCTGCTGGGCCGCGAGGAGGAGGAGATTATCCGCCCGGCCATCGTCGAGGCATTCCGCCAGGGAGTGCTGGCCTTCGGACCCTTTGCCGCCGACGGACTCTTCGCCGGGGGCGGCTTCGCACGCTACGACGGCATTCTGGCCATGTACCACGACCAGGGACTCACCCCCTTCAAGACCCTCTCGCCCGACGGCGTGAACTTCACGGCCAACCTTTCGGCCGTGCGCACCTCGCCCGACCACGGCACGGCGTTCGACATCGCCGGAGAGGGACGCGCCGACGCCCAGTCGATGCGCAACGCCATCTACGCGGCCATCGACATCACGCAGCGGCGCCGCGCCTGGGAGGAGTGGACGAGCAACCCGCTGCCGCGCGCCGAACGCGAGAAGAGCTCGCGCGACGTTTCGGTCAAGGAGTTGCCCCAGAGCGAGCGGGAGTAGCCTCCGCACGGGAGGGGCAGAAGCCTCCGGAAAGCGTTGAGCAAGAGGCCCGGCCGCCCACAGGAGCGCACATTCGGGCGAAGCGCGGAAAATCGGATGATTTTTTTCGCTTCTCCGTATGCAATTCGTACTTTTATTTTTAATTTTGCCGCAACACCCGGACAATCCCCAGGCGTATTCCGTCTCGTAATTGTGGAAGCGCCGAAGGACCCGAAAACTTAAATAAACAACACAATGGTAAAAATCACTTTTCCCGACGGTTCCGTCAGAGAATATGCCGAAGGGACGACTGCGTACCAGATTGCGGAGAGTATCAGCCCTCGTTTAGCTGCCGACTCGCTCGCTGCCGCAGTGAACGGCGCAACGGTGGACATGATGCGCCCGATTGAGGAGGATGCCTCCATCAAATTCTACAAATGGGACGACGAAGAGGGCAAGCACACCTTCTGGCACACCTCGTCGCACCTGCTGGCCGAAGCGCTCGAGGCGCTCTATCCGGGCATCAAGTTCGGTATCGGCCCCGCCATCGAAAACGGCTTCTACTACGACGTAGACTCGCCGACCCCCATCACCGAGGCCGACCTGCCGCGCATCGAGCAGAAGATGCAGGAGCTCGCCCGCAACAAGGAGCCGCTCGTACGGCGCGAGGTCCCCAAGGCCGAGGCCCTCAAGACCTTCACCGAGAAGGGCGACCAGTACAAGGTCGAGCTCATCACCGACCTCGAGGACGGCACGATTTCGTTCTACACCAACGGCGCATTCACCGACCTGTGCCGCGGTCCGCATATTCCCAACACGGGCTACATCAAGGCCATCAAGCTGACCTCGGTCGCCGGCGCATACTGGCGCGGCAACGAGAAGAACAAGATGCTGACGCGTATCTACGGCATCTCGTTCCCCAAGAAGTCGATGCTCGACGAGTACCTCGCCATGATGGAGGAGGCCAAGAAGCGCGACCACCGCAAGCTGGGCAAGGAGCTCGAACTGTTCACCTTCTCGCAGCGCGTGGGCCAGGGTCTGCCGCTGTGGCTGCCCAAGGGCGCCGCACTGCGCGACCGTCTGGAGCAGTTCCTGCGTGCCGTGCAGAAGGAGTACGGCTACCAGCAGGTCATCACGCCCCACATCGGCAACAAGGAGCTCTACGTCACCTCGGGCCACTACGCCAAGTACGGCAAGGACTCCTTCCAGCCCATCCACACCCCGATTGAGGGCGAGGAGTATCTGCTCAAGCCGATGAACTGCCCGCACCACTGCGAAATCTACCGTTCGAAGCCCCGTTCGTACAAGGACCTGCCGCTGCGTCTGGCCGAGTTCGGCACCGTATACCGCTACGAGCAGTCGGGTGAGCTCCACGGACTGACGCGTGTGCGCGGCTTCACGCAGGACGACGCCCACATGTTCGTACGCCCCGACCAGCTGCTCGAGGAGTTCGAGAAGGTCATCGACATCGTGCTCTACATCTTCAAGACGCTGAAGTTCGACAACTATACGGCACAAATTTCGCTGCGCGACCCCAACAACCGCGAGAAGTACATCGGCTCGGACGAGAACTGGGAGAAGGCCGAAAGCGCCATCATCAAGGCGGCCAGCGACAAGGGCCTCAAGACGGTGGTCGAGTACGGCGAGGCGGCCTTCTACGGCCCGAAGCTCGACTTCATGGTCAAGGACGCCATCGGCCGCAAGTGGCAGCTGGGCACCATCCAGGTGGACTACAACCTGCCCGAGCGCTTCGACCTGACCTACAAGGGCGCCGACGACAAGCTGCACCGCCCCATCATGATTCACCGCGCGCCGTTCGGCTCGATGGAGCGCTTCGTCGCCGTGCTGCTCGAGCACACGGCCGGCAAGTTCCCCCTCTGGCTGGCTCCCGACCAGGTGGTCGTACTGCCCATCTCGGAGAAGTTCAACGACTATGCCGCCGAGGTGTCGGAGTATCTCAACCGCAACGACGTCCGCGCACAGGTCGACGACCGCAACGAGAAAATCGGCCGCAAAATCCGCGACAACGAGCTCAAGCGTATCCCCTATCTGCTGATTGTCGGCGAGAAGGAGCAGGCCGAGCGACTCGTCTCGGTACGTGCCCAGGGCGAAGGCGACAAGGGCCAGATGACGCTCGAGGGATTCCGCGATTTCATCACCGGACTGGTCCGCGAGGAAATCGAGTCGAACAAACTCAAGAAGGCATAACACAAACCGCGCGGTCTGCGGCCCGCACCGCAGACCGCGTTTTCCCCGCCGCCCGGATTCGGGGCCCGCGTCCCGAACCGCGCGCGAAGAAGAGGACAGAACATTTTAACCATTTAATTCACAACAACTATCGCAGCACCGAAACCATTCCCGCCGAGGCCGTTCAACCCCGGGAATAACAGACCGAAACCTGCCGGTGGCGCTCCCCGGACCGGACGCAAGCCCGAGAAGGAGAATCCGCACCGCATCAACGAAGAAATCACCGCACCCGAAGTGCGCGTGGTAGGCGACAACATCGAACAACCGCAGGTCATGTCGCTCCGCGACGCTCTGCGCCTGGCGGACGAGATGGAACTCGACCTGATTGAGATTTCGCCCAAGGCCGACCCCCCGGTATGCCGCATCGCCGACTACCAGAAGTTCCTCTACCAGCAGAAGAAGAAGGCCAAGGAGCTGAAAGCCAATCAGACGAAGGTGGTGGTCAAGGAGATTCGCTTCGGTCCGCAGACCGACGACCACGACTACAACTTCAAGCTCAAGCACGCCGAAAACTTCCTGAAGGAGGGTGCCAAGGTGAAGGCCTACGTCTTCTTCCGCGGCCGTTCGATTGTCTTCAAGGAGCAGGGTGAAATTCTGCTGTTGCGTTTTGCCACCGACCTGGAGGAAGTCGCCAAAGTGGAGATGATGCCCAAGCTCGACGGCAAGAAGATGAACATGATGCTTGCTCCCAAGAGCAAGAAATAATCCGGCACCGGACCCTGCGGTCCGACCTGCAAACAAGAGACAACCGCCGTACGGAGCGCATCCGCACACGGCGGTTGTTGCTTGTTCACGCCGGAGGGTTTCCGAAATAAATCGTTACCTTTGCAGCAAATGACTTCACCCTGCATGTTCACCAACGACGACCTGTTCCGCATTGCGGACGACGAGGCATTCGACGCGGCTGCGCTGGAGACCTTCCGCTTCCAGGCCGAACGGTGCGCCCCCTACCGCCGCTACCTCGACCTTGTCGGCATCCGCCCCGAGGAGATTCGCCGCTCGTGCGAGATTCCGCACCTGCCCATCGGGCTCTTCAAGACGCACGACATCTACTGCGGCGATGCGGCGCCAGAGGCGGTCTTCACCTCGAGCAGCACCACGGGCATGACCCCCTCGCGCCACCCGATGCGGTCGCTTGCGCTCTACGAGCAGGCGTTCCGCGCCTCGTTCCGCACCTTCTACGGCGAGCCGGCGCGCTGGAGCCTCTATGCGCTGCTGCCCAACTACCTGCGCCGCAAGGGGTCGTCGCTCGTCTACATGGCCGACCGGCTCATCGGCGACTGCGGCTCGGGCGGATTCTACCTCGACGACTACGAGCGGCTGCTCGACGACATGGCCGCCGACCCGAAGCCCAAAATCCTGCTGGGAGTGAGCTATGCGCTGTGGGACCTGGCCGAACGCTACGCCCCGAAGCTCGACCGCACGGTGGTGATGGAGACGGGCGGCATGAAGGGCTACCGCGAAGAGCTGCCCAAGGAGGAGTTCCACCGCATCCTCTGCGACGCCTTCGGCGTGGAGGCTATCCATTCGGAGTACGGCATGGCGGAGCTCACCTCGCAGGCCTACTCCTGCGGCGGCAACCGTTTCCGCTGCCCGGGATGGATGCGGGTGGAGGTGCGCGACATCAACGACCCCTTCGAACTGCTGCCCGCAGGCTCGCGCGGCGGCATCAACATCACCGACCTGGCCAACCGCTGGTCGTGCGCCTTCATCCAGACCGAGGATGTCGGCAAGACCTTTGCCGACGGCTCGTTCGACATCGAGGGGCGCATTGACCGCAGCGACATCCGGGGCTGCAACCTGCTGATACAGTAGCGGCCGGCCCATCGAAGCTCCACGGACGGAACCGGCCGCCGGCGACTCCGGACGCAACTCCGGATGCGACTCCGGGCGCATCTCCGGATGCAACTCCGGGCGCATCTCCGGACGCAACTCCGGGCGCGAACGACAAACCGAAAAAAACGACGAACCAGATGAAAACCGTAGCATTCGTTCCCATACGCCTCAACAGCCAGCGCGTGAGCGGCAAGAACCTCCGCCTGCTGGGCGGCGAACCCCTCATGTGCCACATCCTGCGGACGCTGACCCGCGTCGAGGGCATCGACGAGGTCTATGTCTTCTGCAGCGACGAGCGCATCGTCGAGCTGCTGCCCGAGGGGGTGCGCTTTCTGAAGCGCAGCGCCGAGCTCGACCGCGACACGACCCTCGGGCGCGAAATCTACGACGCCTTCACCGCCCGTGTCGAGGCCGACCTCTACGTGCTGGCCCATGCCACCTCGCCCTTCATCCGGCCCGAGACCATCGCCGGAGCTTTGGACAAGGTGCGCTCGGGCGAGTATGACTCGGCCTTCAGCGCCGAGAAAATCCAGACCTTCGCCTGGTACGAGGGGCGCCCGCTCAACTATGCGCTCGACAACATCCCCCGCACGCAGACCATCGAACCGGTCTACATCGAGACCAGCGCCTTCTTCATCTTCCCGCGGGAGCTGTGGTGCGCGCATCACCGCCGCATCGGCGACCGACCCTACATGGCTGTGGTCGAGCGGGTCGAGGGGCTCGACATCGATTATCCGGAGGATTTCGCCATGGCAGAAATCATCGCCGCCAGCCGCGGACTCTGAGCAGCCGGGCCGTTGTACGGACAAAGGAAGGAGGCCTCCGGGGATGTGCATTATCCCCGGAGGCCTCCTTTGTTTCACTGCCGGGCATCGCCGCCCGGGCTGAGTCGCCTGCCGCCCAAACCGAGCCGGTCGGGCAGCGGCCGCTACTTCGGCTCCGCTGCCGGATGCCCGGCCGCCGGACATTCCGCCTCCTGCAGCTCCTCCTCGCCGGCACGCTCGTAGGCGTCAATCATCGAGCCGGCCGTGTGGTTGACAATCCGCGCGCCGAGCGAGGCGGCGTAGTCGCGCAGCACCTCATGGCCGCGGAAGAGTTCGGCCACCTCGGCCAGATAGGAGGCCATCGTATAGGGCACGGGAGGGAGCGTGGCGTTGAAGTAGATGGGTCGCGGAGCCACGGCCGCACCGTGGTCGTAGTAGTGGCGGTCGGCACGGCACAGGCGGTTCGAGGCGTCGACGCACAACCCCTCGAGCAGCGTATGGTCGACGCCGTAGAGCGAGAGGTGGCGGTAGCCGAGCAGCAGGCCGATGTACTCGCCGTTCTGGATGACCGTGCCGAAGTTGGCACTGCCCAGCCCGTGGCGGAAGAGCCAGAACTCGACGCTGCGGAAGCCGCGGTAGACGATGGTATGGAAGGGGACAATCCGGATGCGGGGGTTGGGCAGCCGGCGGCGGTAGTCGAACCGCTCGGGGTTGTAGTACTGCACGTAGAGGTTCATCTCCCACTCAACCTTGGCGTTGAGCGTCCGGTAGAGCGCCTCGACCCGCTCGCGGTTCACACTGTCGCGGAAGAACATCGGGTCCGAAAGGACGTAGTATTTGGGACGGATTTCCTCGAAGCGGTCGTCCTCGGCGAAGAAGTTGACCACCAGGAAGTCCTTCGTGCGGTGGTCGCCGCGTGCAAGCAGCCGCGGCAGCTCACGCCCCAGCGAGGGGCCGTTGGCCAGCAGCACAAGCTCCTCCGAGCGGCGGCCGACCGCCCCGGCGCGGCCGATGTAGTTGCGGAAGTTCTCCTTCACGGCCATCGCCGCAAAGTAGAAGAGCGTGTTGAACGTATTGCGGAGCAGTCCGACGATTCTGAGCGAAAGGGTCATGGCAAACTTGGTTCGGTTCGGCACAAGGGCGGCCGTGAAGGCGGGCAGAGCGCCGCATCGGAGCCGCCCGATGCCGCTTGCAAATGTAGCAAAATAACGATACCTTTGCAAGAAAGAGCCCCAAGCCGTGAGCACTCCCACCTTTTCGGTCATCATACCCCTCTACAACAAGGAGGCCGAGGTCGCCGCAACCCTCCGTTCGGCCCTCGAACAGAGCCTCCGCCCGCTGGAGGTCATCGTCGTCGACGACGGCTCGACGGACGGCTCGGCCGATATCGTCGCCGCGTTCCGTTCACCGCTCGTGCGCCTCATCCGCCAGCCGAACGCCGGCGTGAGCGCCGCCCGCAACCGGGCCATCGCCGAGGCGCGGGGCGAGTATGTCGCCCTGCTCGATGCCGACGACCGGTGGCGCACGGGCTTTCTGGCCGAGATTGCCGCGATGATTGAGCGCTGGCCCGGCTGCGGACTCTACGCAACGGCCTTCGACATCGTGAGCGGCGAGGGGCTTGTCCCCGGCCGCACACCCGATGAGCGGGGGCCCGTCGACGACTTCTTCACCCGCTCGATGAGCTGCTATGTGGCCATCCCCTCGGCCAGCGTCATCCCGCGCGCCCTCTTTGCGGAGGTGGGGCTCTTCCCAGTGGGGATGAAGCTGGGCGAGGACCAGTACCTCTGGACCCGCATCGCCCGCTGCCGCACGGTCTGCTTCTCGCCCGAGCGGCTGGTGCTCTACTCGCGCGTCGCCTCGAACCGCTCCAACGCGGTCTACACCCCCGAGCGAAGCCTCCACACGCTCGAGGAGCTCTACGACCCTGCGGCCTCCGAGGCCAGCAACGAGTACGTCGCCCGCGTAGCGCTGGGCAAGGCGCTGGTCATCAGCGCCAAGGGAGGCACCGACGAAGCGGCCCGCACGGCGCGGTTCTTCGGCTGGACACGGCTGAACCGCCGTCTGTTGCGCAAGGTGCGCATCCTCAACGCGCTGCCCGCGGCGTGGCGTCCTGCGGTGCTCGACTGGTACAACCGGCTGGCCTGGCGGCTGGCCCGCAAGGGGCTTTGAGCATCGCCCGATGGCGGGCCCCTCGCCTCACTTCACTTCACCTCACCGCTCTGTCCGCGCGCGGCCCGCTCACGGCCCGACCCGATTCCGCAACGGCCCGCTCCCCGATTCCGCAACAGTCGGCGGCACCGGCCTGCCGCCGGAAACCTTCGCACGAAAAAATCCGGCCCCGAAGGCCGGATTTTCCACATTGCATCCATTTCCCGGCGGGCTCGCCTCCCGGCGCCCCACCGTCCCGACAGCTGTCAGATGTCGACAATGCCGTAGCGGATGGCATAGACGACCAGCGAAGCCGTGTTCTTGCACCCCGTCTTCTCGAGGATGTTGGCGCGGTGCTTGTCGACCGTACGCTTCGAGATGAAGAGCTCGTCGGCAATCTCCTGATTCGACAGTCCGCGACAGACGGCCACCAGAATCTCGCGCTCGCGCTCCGAGAGCTGCTCGTCGGGCGCATCCTCGCGCGCATGCATCCGCCCCGTAAGCGACGTGAGCAGCTGCGGGCTGAAGTAGCTGCCGCCCGCCTCGATCGTATCGATGGCCTGCAGCACATCCGCAATGTCGGAGTCCTTGAGCAGAAAACCCCGCGCACCGGCCTGGACCATACGCTGGTAGTAGCTTTCGTCGCCGAACATCGAGAGGGTGATGATTTTCAATTCGGGACGCTGCGCCAGAGCCCGTTCGGTGGTCCGGGCGCCGTCGATGCCCGGCATCGAGAAATCCATGAAGACCACGTCGGCCTCCAGCCCGGGCAGCAGCGCAAGGAACTCTTCGCCGCTGGCCGCCTCGGCCACCACGCGGTACCCCTCGCAACGGTCAAGCAGCCCACGCAGTCCGTTGCGGAAGAGCGAATGGTCGTCGACCAGTACAATCCGACACTCCTTCATCGTCACTCCCTGTTCCTGTTTTTACGCGCCGGAGCGCTCTGCGCCACACCCACGTGAATCGAGGCACGCATGCCCTTGCCCCGGCTGCTCGTTATCTGGAAGGTCCCGCCCAGCGAATTGATGCGCGAGGCGATGTTCGAGAGCCCCATGCCGCAATCCATCATCGCCTGGGGGTTGAAGCCGCGGCCGTCGTCGGTATACTCCAGCGAGAGCGCACCGCCTCCCTGCGAGAGCGACAGATTGATGGACTTGCAGCCCGAATGCTTGAGCGAATTGTTGATGAGCTCGCAGATGACCCGGTAGAGAATCACCTCCGTATCGGTGTCGTAGCGCTCGGCGCGCAGGTTGGTCGTGAAACGAATCTTCACGTCGTGCATCGCGGCGCTCCGGTCGATGAAGTTCTGCACGCCGCGCGCCAGGCCGAAGTCGATGAGCACGTGGGGCGAGAGGTTGTTCGAGATTTCACGCAGCGAGCGGATGGCCTCGTCGATGACGTAGGTCGTGTTGGCGATGATTTCGCGCTGCTCGGGGTCGCGCTCCTCGCGCGCAAGGGCCGAGAGCGACATCTTGGCCGACGAGAGCAACGGGCCCAGACCGTCGTGCAGCTCCTTCGAGAAGCGCGAACGGGTCTTCTCCTCGGTACGCAGCACGGCCGTCAGGATGCGGCGATTGAGCAGCTGCCGCTGGCGGTTGAGCCGCCCGATATACTTAAAGAGCTTGTGGGCATACATGACGCCGATGGAGAGGCAGACCGAGATGACAATGCCCAGATAGGCGAACCACCCGCGCGGGACATACTGCCCGCTGGCCACAAGGAACTGAACCAGACGCTCGACCGAGAGCAGCGAGAAGCCCACGATGAAGAGTATCCACACCGAGTTGTACTTCGTGGTACGCACCAGACGCAGGGCATAGACCGTAGCCAGGGTCTGAATCACGATGGCGATGATGAGCAGGACTTTTATCAACATGGGTTTTCGGAATTTGTCATGATGCAAATATAGCAAAATCCATGGATTTTCCACACCTACCCTCCCGCAGCCGCACCCGGGAGTGACCCGCTATCCGAGCACCGAACGGAGTGCACGCAGCTGCGCGTAGTCGGTCAGGTCGGTCTGGACGGGGACGACCGAGACGTAGCCGTGGGCAAGCGCCCACTCGTCGGTATCCTCGGCCTCGGGCTCCTGGTTGACGAAGTCGCCCGTCAGCCAGAAGTATTCACGGCCGCGGGGGTCTTCGTGACGGAAGAACTCCTCGCGCCAGAAACCCCGGTTCTGACGGCAGAGGCGGATGCCCCGCAGCTCCTCGGGACGCCCCACCGGGACGTTGACATTCAGACAGAGGGGCAGCTGCACGCCGCCCTCCAGCATGCGGTTCAGAATCCGCTCGCCGTAGAGCACCGCACCGTCGAAATCGGCATCGGCACTGTGGTCCGTCAGCGAGAGCCCGACCGAGGGACAGCCGTAGAAGCTCCCCTCGATGGCGGCGCCCATCGTTCCCGAATAGAGGACGTTGACCGCCGAATTGGAGCCGTGGTTGATGCCCGAAAGCACCAGGTCGACCCGCCGGTCGCGCAGCAGGTAGTCGAAGGCCATCTTCACACAGTCGACCGGCGTCCCCGTGAAGGCGTAGACGTCGAGACCCTCCTCCGAGCGGACCTTCCGCAGGAAGAGGGGCGAATACATCGTAATGGCCTGGCTCATACCGCTCTGCGTCGTCTCGGGAGCCACAACCACCACCCGGCCGAAGCGGCGCGCCACCTCGATGGCGGCGGCAATGCCGCGCGAGTCGTAGCCGTCGTCGTTGGTCACCAGGATTAATCGTTCGTTCATCGTTTCCGTTTTTTTGCGGAACAAAGATAACACATAAATCCGGGTCGCGAAGCGATATTTTCACGCAGATGCATGAAAATCCGAAAATTATTCCTAACTTTGTCGCCCCTTCGGGGACGTATATCAACCTCTTTCATTGGGTTCGACGGCAGAGGCGGCACGACCGCGGGATTGCACGGCAGGGTCCGGGCATGGTAGCCGGAGGACAGCGGGAACGTTGAATGCGAAATTAAAAAAACAGTTGCAACAATGAACAAAGACGCAATCATCAAGCTCGTCAACGAGCAGATGTGGCCCAAGACGGACGCGGACGTGCCGTCGTTCAAGGCCGGTGACACCATCACCGTAACGTATCGCATCATCGAGGGTAACAAGGAGCGCCTGCAGAGCTTCCGCGGTGTGGTAATCCAGATTAAGGGCTCGGGCAAGACCAAGATGTTCACCATCCGCAAGATTTCGAACGGCGTGGGTGTTGAGCGTATCTTCCCGCTCTACTCGCCCCACATCGACAAGATTGAGGTGAACAAGGTCGGTGTCGTTCGTCGCGCACGTATCTACTACCTGCGCAACCTGACCGGCAAGAAGGCCCGCATCAAGGAGAAGCGCATGGTTGTCAAGAGCGAGAAATAACCTCCGCTCGTACCATGGACGAAAAACGGGACGTTCCCCAGTCTGGGAACGTCCCGTTTTTTTGTGCCCTCCTTCCGGGAGCGTCCGCACGACAAGGCCGCGGAACGGAGCCGGGGAACAGCCTCCGGGAAACAGAACCGGGGAACGGCGCCAGACAACATGCCGCGGGGAAGGGAACAAGGAAGGCGGGGCGTCCGGTACTCCGAATGCCCCGCCTGTCTTCTCCCGGCATCGTCCGCTGCAGCCCCACGGCCGCATCGGGTCCGATGCTCCGCCCGATGAACTACTCCTCCTCGGGCTCCTTCATGTTGTGGTAGACGTTCGTCACGTCGTCGTCCTCCTCGAGGCGCTCCACCAGCTTCTCGACCGACTCGCGGCCTTCGGCGTCGAGCTCCTTGGTATCCGCAGGCAGGTAGACCGACTCACCCGAGACAATCTCCCAACCCTTGTCGTCGAGCCACTTCTGGATGGCGCCGAACGACTCGTAGGGGGCATAGACCGTCACGGCATCCTCCTCGGGATAGAACTCGTCGACTCCCAGGTCAATCATCTCGAGCTCGAGCTCCTCGAGGTCGGTGCCCGCCGGGGCGTGGAACTTGAAGACGCACTTGTGCTCGAACATGAAGGCTACCGAGCCGCTGTTGCCCAGCGTACCGCCGCACTTGTTGAAGTGCATGCGCACGTTGGCCACCGTACGGTTCGTATTGTCGGTCGCCGTCTCCACCAGGAAGGCGATTCCGTGAGGGCCGTAGCCTTCGTAAATGACCTGCTTGTAGTCGGCGGCGTCCTTCTCGGTGGCACGCTTGATGGCGCGCTCGACGTTCTCCTTGGGCATGTTCTCGGCCTTGGCGTTCTGCATCAGGATGCGCAGACGCGTATTGCCCGACGGGTCGGGACCGCCGGCCTTCACGGCGATTTCAATCTCCTTGCCGATTTTGGTGAACGTGCGGGCCATGTGACCCCAGCGCTTCAGCTTGCGTGCTTTGCGGTATTCAAAGGCTCTTCCCATAGGTATATGTCTTTTTTATTTTTATTGTTTTTTCCGTTTCGCAAAAGTATAAAATTCTCACAAAATAATGAAATATCGGCGAAAGATTCGGTCGGTCGCCTTGCAGGCGCAACGGGCCGATGTCCGCACACGGGGCGTCGTGCCGGCCGACGCGGCGACGGCCGGCACGCAATCCGGACAGCACCATGCAGATGCGGCAACCCGCAGCGACGGACAACGGGCGGGGCGCCGCAGAGGGTTTCCCGGCAGAGGCTGAGGCGGGAGCCCCCCCCGGCAAGGGAAGGACAGCGGGCAGCCCGGCAACGTCAAATCGTGAAAACTCCGTTTTCATTTGCCTCGGCCCTCGCCTTTTCGTATCTTTGGAGAAGAGAGGATGCGGCTCGGCAAAAAAATCAAACAAGTTTGTTTTTCTGCCCTCGCCTTTCACTATCTTTGCATCAAAATCCGAAACCATGGAAATCAAAGGCAAATTCGACCATTTCAACATCAACGTAACCGACCTCGAGCGCAGCATCGACTTCTACGGCCGTGCGCTCGGCCTGCATGAAAAAGGACGCCAGAAAGCCGAGGACGGCTCCTTCGAGCTGGTCTTCCTGGGCGACGGCGAGAGCAACTTCCACCTCGAGCTCACCTGGCTGCGCGACAAGGAGGGAGCCTACGAGCTGGGCGACAACGAGAGCCACCTCTGCATCCGCGTGGCAGGCGACTACGACGCCGTGCGCGAATACCACCGCGCCAACGGCTGGGTATGCTTCGAGAACCACGAGATGGGGCTCTACTTCATCAACGACCCCGACGATTACTGGATTGAGGTGCTGCCGCTCAAGCGGTAAGTCCTCCGACGGCAGCTCCCGCAAGGCTCAAAGCGTGTGCCCCGGCACCATCCGGCAGTGCGGCCCACACAGCCAGCCCCGGAGCTGCGAAGCAAAAAGACGAATCATGAAAAACGAAACCGAACTGCAACACGAAGTCGACGAGGCGGTCCGCACGCTGCGCGAGGGCGGACTGCTCCTCTACCCCACCGACACGGTCTGGGGCATAGGCTGCGACGCCACCAACGCCGACGCCGTAGCACGCATCTATGCGCTCAAACGGAGCGAGAACAAGAAATCGATGCTGGTGCTCTGCGCCTCGGCCGACATGGTCGTGCGCTATGTGAACAAGGCGCCGGGCATCGCCTTCGAGGTGATGGAGCTGGCCACCAGCCCCCTCACGCTCATCCTGCCGGGAGCCTCGGGGCTTGCCGAGAACCTCATCCCCGAGGAGGGGACGCTCGGCGTGCGGGTTCCCGACCACGAGTTCTGCCGTCGGCTGCTGCGCGCCTTCGGCCGGCCGATTGTCTCGACTTCGGCCAACATCTCGGGCGAGAAGACCCCCGCGGGACTCGACGAGGTGGCGCGCGAAATCATCGACGGCGTCGACTTCGTGGTCAACCCCCGCTTCGAGGGAAAACCCACGCGCAAGGCATCGTCGATTATCGCCTTCACCGAAGGGGGCGAGGTTAAAATCATCCGCGAATAAGATGGCACGCATACTGACAACACCGGTCCAGCAGCGTTTCTCGGACATCGACTCGTTCCACCACGTGAACAACGTCGCCCAGCAGATGTACTTCGACGTGGGCAAGGTGGACTATTACCAGAAGGTGCTCGGCGAGGAGGTGCTGCTGGGCGGGCGCCGCATCATCACGGTCTCGACCTCGACCTCCTACATGGGGCAGGTCCGCATGGGCGACGACATCCGGGTGACGACCACCTGCGAACGCATCGGCAACAAGAGCATCGTCCTCTTCCAGCAGCTGCTCTGCGGCGAAGAGGTGCGCAGCGAGAGCCGCTCGGTGATGGTCGCCTTCGACTTCGACCGTCAGGAGAGCTTCCCCGTGCCCGAATTGTGGCGCGAACGGCTTCTGGGCGAGTAGCCCCGAAGCGGCAGGCCGCATCGGAGCGGCAGTGTGACAAACCGGCCGACATGGGACTCCTCGGAGTTTCTGTCCGGCCGGTTTCCGTATGCCCCTGGGGGGGGCGTTACGGCCCGCATCCTAAAGTCCCCGCTTTCCCGCAGCAGAGGCGCACCCCGGATTCGGCCCGGGCGTCCGAGTTCCGAAAACCTTCCACCCGCATCGGAACAGGATTCCTGCGCATTCAGCCCTCGCTACTCCGGAAGCCCCCGCTTTCCCGCGGCAGAGGCGCACACCCAATTCCGCCCGGGCGTCCATTCTCCGGAACCCGATGGTTGCGCACACGGCCTCCGGCTCCCCAGCCATCGGCACCCGACACCCGACACCCGACACCTGACACCTGACACCCGGCCCCCACCACACGCCACACGCAAAGCCCCTTGTGCGGCCCCGGCTCCGGCAATGCCCTGTCTCTTATACACCTCTGACGCTGCCGACGAT
>UQNV01000051.1 GCA_900542505.1 uncultured Alistipes sp. | reverse complement strand
GCCTCCGGAATAAAGGGCAAGGCCGTGCACGCACACGCCTATCCATGGCGGAGATAGGCGGAAGGGGATTCGCCCGTCACCTGCTTGAAGACACGGCTGAAACTGCCGGGCGAATTGAATCCCACCTCATAGGCCGTCTGCTCGATGTTCATCGCTCCGTCGGCAAGCAATTCGATGGCCCGAACCACCCGGTGATAATTGAGATAGTGGACGAAACGGATGCCCGAATCGGTGAACATGCGGGTCAGATTCCGGACCGAGAAGCCGAAATGCGCCGCAACCTGCCCAATGCTCAAATCGCGACCGAGATTCGCCCGCACATACTCCAGCACGGGGCGCAACCGGCTGTCGCGCGGAACGATGAAAGGCTGAGTCGGGAAAGACGCCTTGGGGCACAATTGCGGAAGCAATCGAAAAAAACTCACGGCAAAAGCATGGAGTTCGGGGTTCCGCCCGCGGCTGATGGCGGTACAGGAGCTGATGTAACGCAGATTGCCGGCGACAAGTTCATCGGTACGGTATACGGCAAAGGCATCCCCCTCGATGCCATCCATGCAAAAATAGGAGGTGAGCAGCGATATCCGACGGTTGTTGCTCGAAAGGCGGTGCGCAATGCCCCGGGGAATCCACACCAGATGGCGGTCGGTCACAAAATGGCTGATTCCCTCCACCTCTATGTGGAGTGTCCCCGAAAGGATGTAGACCAGCTGGTGGCGGCTGTGCGCATGGGACCGGAAATTAAACTCCTCGAGCCCCGTAATGCGAACCAGAATTTCGTCCGGCGGGAGCTGTTCGATTATCCGGGGCACGCTGCGTTCGACTTCGGAGGGTGTTGGCGTAAATTGCATGGTTTCCGTCTTAAAGTGTAATTCAAGAACAAATGTAATTGAACATCTTTGCACCACCAAATCAAGACCCGAAAAATAAATGGAAAAAAGTCGCACATGGAGCAGGCGCGAACTGCTTCGCCGCTTTCTGCTCTTCGGCATCTCGCTCTTCATCATCGCATTCGGAATCAGCATCATCACCCGCTCCGACCTGGGCACATCGCCCATCTCGAGCGTCCCCTACGTAGCGAGCCTCAACACGCCGCTGACCATGGGAACCTACTTCTTTATCTTCACCATCGTGCTCATCTGCATGCAGATGCTGCTGCTGGGCAAACGGGGGGTTATCGAACGCAAGGTCGAACTGCTGATGCAGTTCCCGGTGGCATTCGTCCTGTCGGTATTCACCGACGCGACCATGTGGATGCTGCACAGCTACGCCCCCGAGGCGTATGCCCTGAAAATCGCGTCGCTGATTATCGGATGCGTCATCCTGGCCCTGGGCATCTGCCTCGAGGTTATGGCCGACGTAACGATGATTAGCGCAGAATACACCATTCAGTTCGCAACCCTGCGTTTCAAACGCGATTTCGGCACCATCAAGGTATGTTTCGACGTGTCACTCGTCATCATGGCGATTCTCTGCTCGTGGGCACTTGCCGGCCGCATCGACGGGGTGCGCGAAGGCACCGTCATCGCAGCGCTCATCACCGGCCCCTTTGTCCGGATACTGATGCCCAGGCTGGCATTCGTACGTCGCTGGCTGCCCGACGCCCACCCGGGAGAAGGGGAGCATCCGGCGCACGTCCAGACGTTGCCGACCGTCATCACCATATCGCGCGAATACGGCAGCGGCGGACATCTGGCGGGTGAGGCCATAGCCCGCCAACTGGGTATCGACTTCTACGACAAGGAGCTCATCACGCTGGTTGCCCGCGAAAGCAACTTCAGCAAGGAGTTCATCTCGCAGAACGAACAGCGGCTTCCCGGCTCGCTGCTCTATCAGATGATACTCCAGGATTACGAGGCTCCGCTCGACAAGAGCCTCTCGTATGACGACGCGCTGTTCGTAGCCCAAAGCCGGGTCATCCGCCGCATCGCATCGGAAAAGCCGTGCGTGATTGTCGGCCGCTGCGCCAACTACATCCTCAAGGGACGCCCCAACACAATCCACCTCTTCCTGTTTGCCGACATGGCCCACAAGACCCAACGGGCCGTGGCCGAATACGGCATCGACCCCAAGCAGGCCGAGAGCGTGATTGCGGACATCGACAAGGCCCGCCGCGAACACTTCTACCACTATACGGGCGAGGAGTGGGGCGACTCGCGCAACTATACGGCGACCTTCGACACGGGAACGGTCTCCCCGGCTCAGGTCGCGCAGATTGTCCAGAAGATATACCTTGCGGCCAACACGGCGCAATAACCGCTCCGTGCAGAGCTTCCGCCGCTGAAACAACAGGGGGCCGACCGCAACGGTCAGCCCCCTGTTTTCGGATGTTCGGAAGGGTGCCCCCCCCGGATTACTCCAGCTTGAGGCCCTTCTTGATGCCCTCGATTTTGGCATCGAGCTCGGCGAGCACCGCGTCGTACTCCTCGACCGAGTGCAGCGGAGCCTTCACCCCGAAGTAGAACTTGATTTTGGGCTCCGTACCCGAAGGACGTACCGAAACGATGGTGCCGTCCTCGGTGAACCACTGCAGCACGTTGCTGCTGTCCTGCTCGATGGGGCTCTTCACGCCGCTCTTCACGTCGAGCGTCTCAAGCGACTTGAAGTCGTTGATGCGCACTACGGGCGAACCGAGAATCGTCTTGGGCGGGTTTTCGCGGAAGTCGACCATCATCTTCTGAATCAGTTCGGCACCCTCCTTGCCCTTGCGGACAACCGACACGAGTCCCTCGCGGTAGAATCCGTACTTCACATAGAGCTGCTGCAGCCACTCGAAGAGCGTCAGCCCCATCGTATCCATGGCCCAAGCAGCGGCCTCGGCTGCCAGCGAGCAGGCCGAAACGGCATCCTTGTCGCGTACGTAGTCTCCGGCCAGATAACCGAACGACTCCTCGCCGCCGCCGATATACTGCGTCTTGCCCTCGTTCTCGCGGATAATCTTGGCGATGTACTTGAAGCCCGTGAGGCAGTCGTAGCACTTCACCTTGAAGAAGTCGGCCACGGCGTTGGCCATCTGCGACGTCACGATGGTCTTCACCACATACTGCTTGCCGTCGAGCTTGCCCAGTTCGGCCCAGCGCGTGAGCTGGTAGCTGAGCAGCAGCACAAGCGTCTGGTTGCCGTTCAGCAGCACGTATTCGCCCTTCTTGTTGCGCAGCGCCACGCCGATGCGGTCCGAGTCGGGGTCGGTAGCCAGCACCAGGTCGGCACCCTCCTTGGCAGCCAGGTCGATGGCCATCGACATCGTCTTGCGCTCCTCGGGATTGGGCGATTCGACCGTCGGGAAGTTGCCGTCGACAACAGCCTGCTCGGGCACGAGCTTCACGTTCGTGAAACCGAACTTGCGCAACGAGGCGGGAACCAGACGCACGCCCGAACCGTGGAGCGGCGTATAGATAATCTTCATGTCGCGATGACGCTCGATGCACTCGGGCGAGAGCGAGAGCTCATGCACCTTATTAAGATAGATTTCGTCGAACTCCTCACCCAGAATAGTGATGTTCTCGGGATGGGCACCCGTCAGAATCATGTCGATGTCGGTAATCTTGGCAACCTCATCGATGATGTTCTTGTCATGCGGAGGCGTCACCTGCGCGCCGTCGGTCCAGTAGGCCTTGTAACCGTTGTACTCCTTGGGGTTGTGCGACGCCGTCACGACCACGCCCGAATGGCATTTCAGCTCGCGGATGGCGAAGCTCAGCTCGGGCGTCGGACGCAGTGCGTCGAAGAGGAATACGGTGAAGCCGTTCGAGGCGAAGATGTCGGCCACACGCTCGGCGAACATGCGCGAATTGTTGCGGCTGTCGTGGCCCACGGCCACGCGAATCTGCTCGCCCGCGAAATTCTTCTTCAGGTAGTTGGCCAGGCCCTGCGTGGCGGCACCCACCGTGTAGACATTCATGCGGTTCGAGCCCACGCCCATAATGCCGCGCAGACCGCCCGTACCGAATTCCAGGTCCTTGTAGAAGCTCTCCACAAGTTCTTTCATATCGTTCTCCATCAGGTACTTGACCTGCTTTTTGGTCTCTTCGTCATAATGACCGTCGAGCCACGACTGCGCCTTGCGCAGTACCATCTGTTCCAGTTCGTTTGCCATAGGTTTTTATCTGTTTTATTTATAGTTCAGTCTGCGGAACCTCCAAAAAATTTATACGCAAATATAGGAAAAATAATTCGACAATTCAATATCAGCGAGTTAAAATTAACACCTGCCGAAGGGTATTTTTCTCATATATAAAAAAAGGAAATATGCAACCGAATTTCGGAAATCTTTTTAAAAAATTATTCACAACTTTGTCTCGTCAAAAAGCGATACAAACCCGTACCATGTTAAACAACGCGCAGGCATATAGCGATATATGGCAGAATTGTCTTGACCGCATCAAAAAGCAGACTACCGAGGAGGAGTTTGTCAAGTGGTTCCTGCCCATCGTCCCGCTCGAGTTCGACGGAACGACGTTGCGGCTGCGCGTACCCAATGCGAGCTACGTGGACCAGATTGAGAAGAACTACATCCCCTTCCTGCGTCCCATCATCTCGCAGTTCTACGGGCAGCAGACCCGTCTGCACTACGCCGTGCCGAAATCCAACAAGCCCTCGATGCCGCTTCCCCACGAAGCCGACACGACCGCCATTTCACGCTTCAGCACGCAGACCGACACCGCAAATATAAAGAATCCCTTCGTAATTCCGGGACTCAAGAAGATAATCATCGACCCGCAGCTCAGCCCGGCGCTCACCTTTTCGACCTTCATCGAGGGCGAATGCAACCGCCTGGCGCGCTCGGCCGGCATGTCCGTGGCGCTCAACCCGGGCAACAACCCCTTCAACCCGCTCTACATCTACGGCAACTCGGGACTGGGCAAGACCCACATCGTACAGGCCATCGGCCACGAGGTGCGCCAGCGCCACCCCGAACTGCAGGTGCTCTACGTCTCGATGAACAAGTTCCAGGCCCAGTTCCAGACGGCCTACAAGAACGGTGAAATCCCCGATTTCATCCACTTCTACCAGATGATAGACGTGCTGCTCATCGACGACATCCAGGAGCTGACGGGAAAGGCCGGCACGCAGAATGCCTTCTTCAACATCTTCAACCACCTGCAGCTGGCAGGCAAGCAGCTGGTCCTCACGTCGGACAAGCCGCCCGTCGAGCTGAAGGACATCGAGCAGCGGCTGCTGACCCGCTTCAAGTGGGGACTTTCGGCCCAAATCGATACGCCCGACCGCGAGACGAAGGTGAAAATCATCCGCGCCAAGGCCCAGAAGCTCGGCACGGAGGTCTCGGAAGAGGTGATTGCCTACCTGGCCGACAACATCTCGGCCAATGTCCGCGAAATCGAGGGTGCGCTCTCGTCGCTTGCGGCCAACACCACCTTCCTGGGGCGCAAGATGACCGTGGCGCTGGCCAAGGAGATTCTGAAGGCCTACGTGAAGCTCTACCAGAAGGAGGTGACCATCGAGCACATCATCGAGGTGGTCTGCAAGTACCTGAACCTCGACTTCGAGCGCTTCAACTCCACGGAGCGGACGCGCGAAATCGCCCAGGCGCGGCAGATTGCCATGTACCTCTCGAAGCAGCACACCAAGGCCCCGCTGACGACCATCGGCTCGGCAATCGGCGGCCGTAACCACGCCACGGTGCTCCACTCGTGCAAGGCGGTGTCGAACCTCATGGAGACGGACAAGAGTTTCCGCCGCCAGGTCGAGGAAATCGAGAAGCTGGTGCTGGCCCAGTAGGCCGGGAGCCGCGGAAGGCGGCGAAAGAAGGAGCGAGGCGGCAAAAGAAGGAACAAGAAGCGAGCCGGAAGGCAGAAACGAAAGAGAGACCGAAGGGAGAATGCGATTCTCCCTTCGGTTTTTACATGAAAAGGCGCAAAGCCCCACATCGCGTTTTTTTATATCTTTGTACATACCTAACTCCATACGCCGTGAATCCGAAACTCGAAACCCGCCCTTTCCACCTCAGTCTCCGCAAAATCCTG
Source organism: uncultured Alistipes sp. (assembly GCA_900542505.1). GTDB lineage: Bacteria > Bacteroidota > Bacteroidia > Bacteroidales > Rikenellaceae > Alistipes > Alistipes stercorigallinarum. The sequence goes on along the minus strand of UQNV01000051.1, from coordinate 9,132 downwards.
CCCCTGCTGGCAGGAAGCGCCGCCTTTGTCGGCGCGGGGGCGTGGATGATTCTCCATGCCCAGGGTGACCCGTCGTGGACTGTCCGTTACGTCATCCCAGCCGTAGGGTGGCTGTCAATCCTCTTTTTCGGTACCTGCTTCGTCGGGCTGTTGATTCTGCTTCTACTCCGCAGGCGCTGCCCGCTGGTGGTCGTATCGCCCGAAGGACTCCGGGTCAACACGATTTTCAAACCGGCAAAGGGTCATTTCTTTCCCTGGAAGTCGATTGAGGGGTTCAGCCGGGAACGGATTGCCGGGAATGAACTCCTCGCCATCCATGTCCGCGATTTCACACAGCGATACGACAGCTCCGGAATGCTGGAGAAGGCCAACATCGCACTATCGCTGCGCATCTGCGACACGCCGTATGCTATCAACGACCGCCTGCTTGATGCGGGACCCGGACAGCTGGAACACGTGCTCGAAGAGTACCTCGCAGCGAGGGGAGAGGCTCGGCAGAAATAGACCTGCGCCGACCGTCGTCCGCCGGCAGAGACAAAACATGGCCGTGACATGAGATGTCACGGCTTTTTCGTATCTTTGCAAAAAATCACCCCGGCATGGACCAACCCAAGCTCGAACGGCTGCTGCGCCTCATGAAACTGCTCACGGCCAACACCACCTACAACGTCGACCAGCTGGCCGAACGGCTCCAGATGTCGCGCCGCACCGTCTACCGCTACATCGACACCTTCCGCGAGGCGGGATTCGTCATCAAGAAGACGGGCGACTGCATCCGGCTCGACAAGGCGTCGCCCCATTTCCGCGACATCTCGCAGCTGGTCCACTTCACCGAGGAGGAGGCCGTCATCCTGAAGAGCGCCATCGAGAACATCGACGACACGAACCTGCTGAAGCAGAACCTCAAGCGCAAGCTCTACTCGGTCTACGACAACCGCACGCTGGCCGACACGGTCGTACGCGGCAAGAACGCCCCCAACATCCGCCGGCTGGTCGAAGCCATCGAGGAGCGGCGGCAGGTGACGCTGCGCGGCTACCAGTCGGCCCACGGAGGAGGCGTCCGCGACCGAAGGGTAGAGCCCTTCGCCTTCACGACCAACTACGTGCAGGTGTGGTGCTACGACCCCGAAGACGGACGGTGCAAGCTCTTCAAGACGGCGCGCATCGGTTCCGTGGAGCCGACCGATACCCCCTGGCAGCACGCCGAGGCCCACACCGAGGGCTTCATCGACCCCTTCCGCATGCACGGCGAGGTGCGCCACCGCGTACGGCTCGAGCTGGGGATGCTGGCCTACAACCTTCTCTGCGAGGAGTATCCGCTCGCCGAGCGCGACCTGCGGCCCGCCGGCGAGGGGCGCTGGCTGCTCGACACCGAAGTGGCGAACTATGCCGGCGTAGGCCGTTTCGTGGTGGGGCTGCTCGACGACATACGCATCGTCGACACTCCGGAACTCGAGGAGCACATACGAAGATACATTGCCGAAAACCTGAAATAAAGACATACGACAAAGATGATTGACGAGATTCTTGCCTACAACCGCCGTTTCGTGGCCGAAAAGGGCTACGAACGGTTCATCACGGACAAATACCCCAACAAACGCATCGCAATTGTCACCTGCATGGACACGCGGCTTGTGGAACTGCTCCCGGCGGCCCTCGGGCTGCGCAACGGCGACGTGAAAATCATCAAGAACGCCGGAGGCACCATCACCAACCCCTTCGACAGCACGGTGCGCAGCCTGCTGGTAGCCATCTACGAGCTGGGCGTCAACGAGGTGATGATTATCGGCCACACCAACTGCGGCGTGCAGGGAATGGACAGCGCCGAGATGCAGCACCTGATGAAGCAGCGGGGGATTTCCGAGCAGCACATCACGCTGATGAAGCACTGCGGCATCGACCTCGACGCCTGGCTCCACGGCTTCGACGACACCGAGGCGGCCGTACTGGAGACCGTCGACCTGGTCCGCAACCATCCGCTCGTCCCCGGCGACGTGGTGGTCAAGGGGTACATCATGGACTCAACCACCGGCGAGCTGCAGCCAATCCAGTAGGGACGAAGCCTGCGGACAAAAAAAGTGCAGGCATCGGATTTTGTGTCACAAGTTGTCACCCAAAGGCTGTTCCTTTGCATCGTGAACCTGTAAAAAACAACAACCATGGGAACAGCTTACAAAATCCGCTGCAAACATTGCGGCGCGCAGTTCGAACACTCGACACAACCCTTTTTCGGCATGCTGCCCGCCTGCGTCGGCTGCGGCGACGGAGGCTACGTCGAAACCGAAACGGCCATCCGCTGCCCGGCCTGCCGCCGTCGGCTGAACACCTCGCCCGAAGAGTTCAACGAGCAGGTGGAGGTGACCTACTCGTGGGATTGAGGCGCAAAAAAATGAGGCGACATGCATGGAAATCCGCGGATTTATATTAATTTTGAGAGGTAATTTCATCTGTTGACGAAGCTATGATTGCATTACGGCCCGGGGATATGGCCCCCGACTTCAAATCGACCACGCAGGAGGGTGAACCTCTGTCGCTTGCGGACCTTCGGGGGCAGCGCGTCATCCTCTATTTCTATCCCAAGGACAACACCTCGGGATGTACGCTCGAAGCCAAAAGTCTGCGCGACGGTCGCGATGAGCTGGCCCGCCGCGGATTCCGCATCATCGGCGTGAGTCCCGACAGCGAACAGTCGCACCGCAATTTCTGCGCGAAGCACGAGCTGAACTTCACGCTGCTGGCCGACACCGACCACTCGGTCTGCGAAGCCTACGGCGTATGGGCCGAAAAGTCGATGTACGGACGCAAGTACATGGGTGTGCTGCGCACGACCTTCGTCATCGATGCCGAGGGCCGCATCGAAAAAATCTTCGAGAAGGTGCGGACCAAGGACCATTACCAGCAGATTCTCGAGGCCTACGAACAATAGGCCGCAACACGACGCATCGGCGGGGAGACGCCCCGACGGCAACACGGACAACGACCATGAAAGCGAACCTTCTGACCCTTTGGACGACTCTGCTCTGCGGCACCGTTGCGCTTCACGCCCAGGAGCCGCAGCAGGGGAGCATGCAGCCCGAGGGGAGGTTCCGTCAGGAGGCTCCCCAAAGCTCCGAACGCAACGACGGAAGCGGGCTGCAGCCGCTGGCCGACTCGCTGGCGCGCATGGAGTTCCTTTATGCCGAACCGGCAACGCTTCCGGGCGACTGGCTCGACCAGGGCGACAATCCGTTTGCACGGCAGAAGGAGCGCGAACGTCAGCAGATGCAGCAGATGCGCGAACGGGCCCGGACATCGGTACTCGCCATACCGCGCCTGTCGAACGACCTGGTGAACAAGAACGGCTTCCGATGGAGGATGACGGTAGGGTATCTCCCGATGAACAACTGGAGCCCCTACGAAGACCGATGGCTCGATGCGCGCATCATCCGCATGCCTCTGCCGCGCGACATGCGCCCCGACAAGCGGCCGATAGCCGAACAGCGGCGCGACGCCCTGCGCAAATCGAGGCGATAGCTCCGGAAGAGGAGATACCCGCCCGAACAGAACGGCAGACGGAAAAACGTCCGCACAGAACAAGGGCCGAGGTGAGCGGCCGAGCAGCGGAGCGCGGCTACAGGGACGAAGCGAAGCAGCGGAGACGCAGCGAAGCTACGGACGGAGGCCGAGCAAACTAAAAAAGACAAAAAACAATTTACTCAGATAACGAACTACACACAATGGCAGAAAAAGCTCAGGTGAACGCGGACAAGCTCAAAGTGCTCAACGCGGTAATGGAAAAGATAGAGAAGGACTTCGGCAAGGGCTCCATCATGCGGATGAACAGCACCGAGATTGCCGACATCCCCGTCATCCCGACGGGCTCCATCACGCTCGACATGGCGCTGGGCGTAGGCGGATACCCCAAGGGGCGCGTCATCGAAATTTTCGGTCCTGAATCGTCGGGTAAGACGACGCTGGCCATCCACGCCATCGCCGAGGCACAGAAGGCGGGCGGCATCGCGGCATTCATCGACGCCGAGCATGCCTTCGACAGTTTCTACGCCCAGAAACTGGGTGTCGATGTCGACAACCTGCTCATCTCGCAGCCCGACAACGGCGAACAGGCGCTCGAAATCGCCGATTCGCTGATTCGTTCGAGCGCCATCGACATCATCGTCATCGACTCGGTGGCGGCTCTGACCCCCAAGGCCGAAATCGAAGGCGAGATGGGCGACGCCAAGATGGGACTCCAGGCCCGCCTCATGTCGCAGGCGCTGCGCAAGCTTACGTCGAGCATCTCGAAGACCAAGACCGTCTGCATCTTCATCAACCAGCTGCGCGACAAAATCGGCGTCGTATACGGCAACCCCGAGACCACGACCGGCGGTAACGCGCTGAAATTCTACGCTTCGGTGCGTATCGACATCCGCCGCATGTCGGTCATCAAGGACGGCGAAGACCAGCTCGGAACGCGCACCAAGGTCAAGGTGGTGAAGAACAAGGTGGCACCCCCGTTCAAGCGTGCCGAGTTCGACATCATGTTCGGCGAGGGCATCTCGAAAATCGGCGAAATCATCGACCTGGGCGTCGATTACGGCATCATCAAGAAGGCCGGCTCGTGGTTCTCGTACGGAGAGCGCAAAATCGGCCAGGGCCGCGATGCGGTGAAGGAGCTGCTCAAGAAGGACGAAACGCTCAGCGCCGAAATCGAAGCAAAGGTCCGCGAGGCCATGAAGGAGAAAAAAGAGTAGCGACTCAAGAGATTGCTTATGGACTATACTGCCGAGGATGAACGAATAATCAAGGAGAAATGGGACGACCTGCTCTTCTCGTGCACCAAAATCTGCAAGAACGACGAAGACTGGAATCTGATTAAACGGGCATTTTTCCTGGCCAAAGAGGCCCATCAGGGGATAAGGCGCCGCTCCGGCGAGCCTTATCTCCTGCATCCTATTGCAGTAGCCAAAATCGTCATCGAGGAGATTGGCCTGGGCGTCAAGTCGGTCGTCGCATCGCTGCTGCACGACGTGGTGGAGGATACGGAGTACACGGTCGAGGACATGGAACGCATCTTCGGCCCGAAAATCGCCTCGATGGTCGACGGCCTGACCAAGATGTCGGGGGTCTTCAACGCCGACACCTCGAAACAGGCCGAATACTTCCGCAAGGTGCTGCTGACCCTGTCGGACGACGTGCGGGTCATCCTCATCAAGATAGCCGACCGCCTGCACAACATGCGCACGCTCGGCTCGATGCCGCTCAACAAGCAAATCAAAATCACGGGCGAAACCATCTACCTCTTCGCTCCGCTGGCCTACAGACTCGGGCTCTACTCCATCAAGAGCGAGCTGGAGGACCTCTGCATGAAGTACCGCTTCCCGCAGGAGTACGCCGAAATCACCCGCAAGCTGAGCGAATCGGAGGCTTCGCGGCAGGAGTTCGTCGACAAGTTCAACGCCCCGATTATCGCCGCGCTCAACCGCGACAAAATCAACTACGAAATCTCGGCCCGCGTCAAGAGCGTCTACTCCATCTGGAACAAGATGCAGCGCAAGCAGATACCCTTCGAAGAGGTCTACGACCTTTTCGCCATCCGGATTGTCTTCAAGCCGCTTCCGTTCCCCTCCGAGAAGACGCAATGCTGGCAGATTTACTCCTCCATCACCGACAACTACACCCCGAAACCCGACCGCCTGCGCGACTGGATTTCGATGCCCAAGGCCAACGGCTACGAGGCGCTGCACTCGACGGTCATGGGCCCCGACGGCGTATGGGTCGAGGTGCAAATCCGCACGCAGCGCATGGAGGATATCGCCGAACGGGGATTCGCCGCCCACTGGAAGTACAAGCATGCGACCATCTCGCAGGACGAGGACGAGTTCGACAAGTGGCTCAAGCAGATTCGCGCGGCGCTGAACAGCCCGACGGAGAATGCGGTCGACTTCCTGGACAACTTCAAATTATCGCTGTATACCAGTGAAATAGTGGTGTTTACACCGAAAGGCGAATCGCGCAAGTTGCCCTTCGGCGCCACGGCGCTCGACTTTGCCTACGACATCCACTCGAAAATAGGCAACAACGCCATCAGCGCCAAAATCAACCACAAGCTCGAGCCCATCACCACGACGCTCAACAGCGGTGACCAGATTGAAATCATCACGGCCGACAACGCGCGGCCAAAGCCCGAATGGCTCGACATCGTCACGACGACCAAGGCCAAGCAGGCCATCAAGAGTTTCCTCAAGCGCGAGCGGCAGCACAACATCGAGCACGGCATGCAGATGCTCGACGACAAGATGAAGGAGCTCAACATCAAACTGAGCGGCCGCGTGCTGCGCAAGATTGTCCCGGCCTACGGCTGCCGCAACAAGGAGGAGCTCTACAGCAAAATCGGCGCAGGGATTGTCAGCCTCGACACCCTCGAAAAGACCCTGAAGGTCGACTCGAAGAGCAAGATACTCAAATTCTGGACGCTCTTCATCCCCAAAAAGGAGGAGCAGGAGGAGAGCGACGGGCCGACGGCGGCAGGCGACATACAGCCTTCGCCCGAGGCCGAAGCCGAGCCGCAGTTCCGCATCGCCGAATGCTGCAAGCCCATCCCGGGCGACAAGGTCGTGGGATACCGCGACCCGGCGAGTGGCAACATCATCGTCCACAAGGCCACCTGCGACGAGTTGAACCGGCTGGCCAGCCAGTTCGGCAACAACATCGTCAAGGAGGAAATCAAGTGGTCGCAGCACAAGGCGATGTCCTACCTGGTGACGGCCGAAATCCGCGGCATCGACCGGATGGGCATCCTGCTCGACCTGGCCAAGGTGGTCAGCGGCGACTTCAACATCAACATCCGCGAGGTGAACATCCACAGCCACGACGGCATCTTCGAGGGGAGCGTCAGCCTCTACGTGAAGGATGCCGAGGGTCTGAACGCCGTCATGGACCGCATCCGCCAAATCAAGGGTATCGAAACCGTCAAACGAGCCATGAACTGAGCCGCATGGAAGACTACGCTCCCATACTCTGGTTGCTTTTCGTCGTTGCATCGATGATTTTCTCGGCTATCTCCAAAGCCCGGAAACGGGCTGCACGCGACGCCGAGGAGCCCGACGGAGCACAACCCAGGGAGGGCAAAGGCCCCCGTCCGACCGTGCCCCGCTTCCCGACTCCGGGCAGCGGCCTGCCGGAGGGATTTCCTCTGCCACAGCGCCGCTCCAGCCAGCCAGCCTCTGCGACAAGCCCCGCCAGCAGGGATGGCAGCCCGTCTCAGCCACCCACATACCGGAACGGGCAGAACTCCGGCAAACGGATTCCGACGCACGAAACAGCCCCGAAACAGGCCTTAGGCGGCACGGAGACATACCCGACGAGAGGACGCGGTCCCGAACATGCCAGCGAAGGCCTGCAACGCAGACACAGCACCGTATCGGCGACCCAGCCGCAGGTAACGGCGGCCATGCACGAAAAGAGGCCCGTAGAACCGTCGAAAACGGGAGAACCGGCCAGCGAAATCGCTGCGGAATTCGACCTGCGCAAAGCGGTTATTTACGCCGAAATCCTGAAGCCCAAATTCGAGGAGTAAGATGACAACGAACAACGGCCAGACGAACAAAACGCCCCATCGACAGCCCCTGAACAGCGCAGTTGGCAACGAAATGCGCCGAATGGCAAGGATGAAACACGCAAACCAATGGCTCGCAGGCACAGGATGCCTGCTGATGCTCGGCGCCTGCATCCTGCGGCTGACAGGGACCATCGAGTTCGGATGGGAGGTTCCCATTGTACTCTTGTGCAGCACCGTGTCGCCAGTCCTGAACCTGATAAACCTGCGGAGAATCGCCCAAGGCAAGAAACCGTTTTAAGGCGGCACTGCCCCAAGCGACAACGAACCACACTGCACAACCTGCCGCCACACAACCGGCAGCCGAGGCGGCCTGGCTCCAAAAATGGCCGCAAGCGACAGTGGCAACGATACTGCACTGCAAACAGCCATAACACAACAAGCAGCCAGCCGACGCCGCGACTCCGAAAGTAGCCAAGAGCGGCAGCAACAACGAAACGAACAACTATCAACAATATCACAAACCATGGCATCCATCTTTTCACGCATCATTGCGGGGGAGATTCCCTCCTACAAGGTCGCCGAAGACGACAACTACTACGCATTCCTCGACATCAACCCGCTAGTCAAAGGGCACACGCTCGTCGTTCCGAAGAAAGAGGTTGACTACATCTTCGACCTCGATGACGAAACCCTTGCCGGGATGATGCTTTTCGCCAAGAAGGTCGCTGCACGAATCAAGCGGGAAACCGCCTGCAAGAAGGTTGCAACGGTGGTTCTGGGCCTCGAAGTGCCCCATGCACACATCCATCTGATACCGATGAACAGCGAAAACGACGTCGATTTTCGCCGTGAAAAGCTGCAGCTGACTCCGGATGAGTTCCGGGAAATAGCCGAAAAACTCGCGCACGAATAGGCTGTTAACAACTCTTCAGCAAACTGTAAATAAGCGGAATAGGGTAGCATTACCCCATTCCGCTTATCTGTTATTTAACATAATATCCCCGATAAAAAGAATTGTCAACAAAAACAACCCTAAGGAGTTCCGAAAAACAAGAAAAATGACTGAAAAGTAGGGTAGGGAAGGGCGTGTTTTACAAATGTAAAAGCCAAGAAAGGTATGATTCAGTTTATTTTGTTACACTTGTAATTATCAACAACGGCATTCAGCCTGTTAATTCTATACATTTGTAAAAATCCTATTGCGGCCAATCATTGCCCAAAAATACACATGCTTTACAAGTTAAAATCTTAAACTTACGCATGTTATTATCCCTAGAAACCAGCAATTTACAAAATCTTATTAAACTATTAAATCAACCATTAGTCCACGACAGAGCCCAGATGCCGCCCTACAGCCATATTCGACTATTTATACATAATAAACACCAATACACCAACTTATTAGATATATGTATCTATAGCAAAGGAAGAACTATTTCCAAGGGGTGAATTTTAACAGAATCCGAGCGTTTACAATTGTAAACATTATCAACACTTATTGACATTTTACAAATAGCAAAAGTCCTTGTTTTACAGATGAAAATTATTTATATTTGTAAAAAATTAAGGAGATGAGGGAAAAATTGCTCGATTTG
>UQNV01000050.1 GCA_900542505.1 uncultured Alistipes sp. | reverse complement strand
AGGTGTTGATAATCACCTGCATCTTCTCGGTGAGGTTGAAGACAACGGCCGTCTCCGAGTTCAGACCCAGCTTCTTGTAGTTCTTCACCTTGGCCTTCGAAGCGTTGAGCACCACGAAGTCGGGCTCGCCGTAGTTCTCCAGCTCGGCGTCGGTCGGGCGGATGAACATGTTCTTCACGAAGTGAGCCTGCCATGCAACCTCCATGATGAAGCGAATCTTCAGGCGCGTGTTCTCGTTGGCACCGCAGAAGGTATCAACCACGTAGAGCTTCTTGCCCGAGAGCTCCTTCGAGGCAATCTTCTTGAGCTCCTTCCAGGCAGCCTTCGTCACGGGCTTGTTGTCGTTCTTATACTCGTCGGAAGTCCACCAGATGGTATCCTTGGTGGTCTCGTCCATTACGAAGAACTTGTCCTTGGGCGAACGGCCGGTGTAGACACCCGTCATCACGTTCACGGCACCCATGTCGGTCAGCTGACCCTTCTCGAAGCCGCGAAGGCCCTTCTTCGTCTCCTCACGGAACAGCTCGTCGTAGGAGGGATTGTACACGATTTCGGTCACACCCGTAATCCCGTACTTCTTCAAATCCATTTTGTCCATAACTAAACTTATTTAATAAAACCTCAAATCCATTGATTTGCCGAGCCTTGCACCCGCACGGATACCGGCCGCAGGACCCGGAGCCGCCCTGCAGCAGGCACGAAGGCTCCGCGCAGAGTTCGACGGCACAAAGGTATAAAAACTTTTAGGAATGTGAAAAAAATAACAATCAAAAATCGTGTCAAAATGCGCCTTCGCTTTTTTTGCATTTTTTTCACCCCGGCGACACAATTTTCCACCCGGCAAACGTTGTCGCCGCCCGCAGCCATGCAGCTTCGCCCGAAAGCGCTCCGCCGCGTGCCGACGGCCCGCGCACGGCATGCCGCACGCCGCCGGCCCCACGCCCGCCGCACGTCCGACCGCCCCGCCGCTGCGCAACCGGACGAAAAACGGCCGGCGGCGAGCCGGTTTCGTCCGAAAATTCGTACCTTTGCGACGTCATGGCGGGCATCTATTTCCACATCCCCTTCTGCAAGCGTTTCTGCGCCTACTGCGACTTCTACAAGAGCGCACGCCTCGAACTGCTCCCGCCGCTCATCGAGGCGATGCACCGCGAACTCGACGAACGGCTCGCGGAGCTCGACGGCGAACCGCTCCGCACGCTCTACTTCGGCGGCGGAACCCCCTCGCTCTGCCCGCCCGAGGCGCTGCAGCGGCTCATCGACCGCGTCGTCGAACGGCGCCCCGACGCCTCGTTCGACGAGGTGACCGTCGAGGCCAACCCCGACGACCTGACCCCCGAATACCTCGCACGGCTGAGCGACACGCGCGTCGACCGTCTCTCCATCGGCATCCAGTCCTTCGACGACGACTGCCTGCGGATGATGAACCGCCGCCACACGGCCCGTCAGGCTGCCGAGGCGCTGCGCGAGGCGCGCCGGCAGGGATTCCGCAACCTGACGGCCGACCTCATCTTCGGCATCCCGGGCTTCGGCAGCGAGTCGCTCCTCCGCAGCCTCGCACAGCTGCTCGAGGCGGGCGTGGAGCACGTCTCGGCCTACCACCTCACCATCGAGCCCGACACGGCCTTCGGCCGCAGGGCCTCGCGCGGCGAACTGCGCGCCGTCGACGAGGAGCAGAGCGAACGCGAGTTCCTGCTCGTCCACGACACCCTCACCCGCGCCGGCTACGAGCACTACGAGGTCTCGAACTACGCCCTCCCGGGCTTCCGCGCCCGCCACAACAGCGCCTACTGGAGCGGCGTCCCCTACCTCGGAATCGGGCCGGCGGCCCACTCCTTCGACGGGCAGACGAGGCGCTGGAACCCCTCGTCGGTGACGGACTACCTGGCCGGCGGGAAGGGCGGGGGCGAGCGCCTCACGGAACGCGACCGCTACAACGAGTACGTGATGACGGCACTGCGCACGGCCGAAGGCATCAACCTCGACCGGCTCGCCGCACGTTTCGGTCCGCAACGGCGCGAAAACGCCCTGCGCACGGCCGAACGGTTCGTCGAGGCCGGAGAGCTCGTCATACGGGGCAAAAACGTGGCCGTTCCGCCCGAACGGTTCCTCGTTTCGGACGCCGTCATCGAGGCCTTTTTCGAAACGTAACTTTCCAACGCAACAAAATGTAACTTAAAGCGTAAGGCGCTGCGGCGCCTTGCGTATTATGTTGTTATTTTAGTTGGTTTATATAAATATAAGTGTTACCTTTGCGACGCGGATTTTCAAATCCGTATCGAAAAATAAAATTCAGTCAAACGAATCATATCATGAGCAACGCCAAAACGACTCCCGACTACCTGTTTGAGGTAAGCTGGGAGGTATGCAACAAGGTTGGCGGCATCCACACCGTCATCTCGACCAAAGCATTGACCGCAACCCGCAAATTCGGGGACCACTATATCCTTATCGGTCCCGACTTCCAGCACGAGGGCACGAACCCCGAGTTCGAAGAGGACCTCGAGATGCTGAAGTCGTGGCGCCAGAGCGTCTACACCGAGGGCCTGCGCATCCGCGTCGGCCGCTGGAAGGTGCAGGGCAGCCCGATGGTCATCCTCGTCGACTTCACCTCGCTCATCCCCAAGAAGGACGACATCCTCAAGAAACTGTGGGAGACCTACCACGTCGACTCCATCTCGGGCCAGTGGGACTACATCGAGCCGGTGCTCTTCGGCTACGCCGCAGGCATCGTCATCGCCTCCTACACCGAGCACTTCTGCACGGCCACCGAGAAGGTCGTCGCCCACTTCCACGAATGGATGACCGCCGCCGGCGGACTCTACCTGCGCCAGGCAACCCCCTACATCGCCACCGTCTTCACCACCCATGCCACCGTCACGGGCCGCTGCATCGCCGGCAACGGACTCTCGCTCTACAGCGAGCTGACGAAGTTCAACGCCGACAGCCTGGCCCGCCAGTTCAACGTCGTGGCCAAGCACTCCATCGAGAAGATGGCGGCCACCTACCACGACGTCTTCCTGACCGTGAGCGACATAACGGCCAACGAGTGCAAGTACCTGCTGGGCCGCGAAGTCGACGGCGTGACGCCCAACGGCTTCGAGAACGACTTCGTATGGAGCGGCGCCGAGTACGACACCAAGCGCGCCGAGGCCCGCAAGGCGATGATTGAGGTTGCGGAGGCCTGCCTGGGCGAGAAGTTCTCGTCGGAGCCGCTCATCATCGGCACCAGCGGCCGCTACGAGTTCCGCAACAAGGGACTCGACGTCTTCATCGAGTCGCTCAAGCAGCTCGCCGCATCGGACCAGCTCCAGCGCGAGGTGCTGGTCTACATCACCGTACCGGCCGGCAACCGCGGTCCGCGCCGCGACCTGCAGGCACACCTCGCCGACGCATCGAAGCCCATCGACGGCAGCCAGTACAAGTATTCGACCCACTACCTCGAGAACCAGACGTGGGACCCCATCGTCAACGCCATCAACGGCAGCGTGCTGACCACCGCAGGCTCGAAGGTGAAGGTCATCTTCGTCCCCACGTACCTCAACCAGAACGACGGCATCTTCAACAAGAACTACTACGAGCTGCTCGTGGGCATGGACGTCACGGTATTCCCCTCCTACTACGAGCCGTGGGGCTATACGCCGCTCGAGTCGGTGGCCTTCTCCGTACCGACCATCACCACGACGCTGGCCGGCTTCGGACTCTGGGTCGCCTCGCACAAGGAGCACGACGGCGTGGAGGTCATCCGCCGCGACGACTTCAACGCCCGCGAGGTCGAGGGCAAAATCGCCGATGCGCTCGTGCGCTTCAGCCAGCTCTCCGAGGAGCGGGTCAAGCAGGTGCGTACGTCGGCCTATGAAATCTCGAAGACGGCGCTCTGGGAGCACCTCTACACGGCCTACGAGCGCGCTTATACCGAGGCGGTCGAGAGCTCCGTGGAGCGCACCAACCGCACCGTGCCCACCGACGGCGGCAGCAAGAACGAGCAAATCAACTTCGTCCGCCAGCAGCTCTTCGTCGAGAAGCCCAACTGGAACCGCATGATGGTCGACAAGACCCTCCCGAAGCGGCTGCGCGCCCTCGAGGAGCTCTCGCGCAACCTCTGGTGGTGCTGGAACCCCGGCGCACGCGACCTCTTCGAGGAGATTGACCCCGTGCTCTGGAACGAGTGCCAGCGCAACCCCATCGCCTTCCTCGACAAGCTGAGCGTCGAGCGGCTCAACAAGCTGGAGAAGGATTCCGAATTCCTCGCCCACCTCGACTCGGTATACGCCCAGTTCCAGGCCTACATGGCCGAGAAGCCGGCCGCAGGCGCCACGAGCATCTCCTACTTCTCGATGGAGTACGGTCTGCACTCGTCGCTGAAAATCTACTCGGGCGGTCTGGGCATCCTGGCCGGCGACTACCTGAAGGAGGCCTCGGACAAGAACGTCCCGATGACGGCCGTAGGTCTGCTCTACCGCTACGGATACTTCACGCAGCGTCTCTCGGCCCAGGGTGCGCAGGAGGCCACCTACGAGGCTCAGAACTTCTACAAGCTGCCCATCTCGCCCGTGCGTGACGAAAACGGCGGCTGGGTCATCGTGACCATCGCCTTCCCGGGCCGCACGCTCTCGGCACGCGTCTGGAAGTGCCAGGTGGGCCGCACGGACCTCTACCTGCTCGATACGGACTACGAGGCCAACCTCGAGGAGGACCGCCAGATTACCCACTACCTCTACGGCGGCGACTGGGAGAACCGCCTCAAGCAGGAGATTCTGCTCGGCATCGGCGGTATCCGCGCCCTGCGCAAGCTGGGCATCAAGAACGATGTCTACCACTGCAACGAGGGCCACGCCGCCTTCATCGGCATCGAGCGTATCCGCGAACTGGTCAACCACAAGAAGCTCAGCTTCTCGGAGGCGCTGGAGGTCATCCGCTCCTCGTCGCTCTTTACGACCCATACGCCCGTGCCGGCCGGTCACGACGCCTTCCCCGAGTCGATGATTCGCCAGTACATGTCGCACTACCCCGACGTGCTGGGCATCACGTGGGAGCAGTACATCAACCTGGGCAAGACCAACCCCAACGACCCCAACGAAAAGTTCTCGATGTCGGTGCTGGCCTGCAACCTCTCGCAGGAGGTCAACGGCGTATCGTGGCTCCACGGCGAGGTCTCGAAGGAGATTCTGGGCAACATGTGGCCGGGCTACTTCAAGAACGAGCTCCACATCGGCTACGTCACCAACGGCGTGCACTTCCCGACGTGGATTGCCTCGAGCCTGCGCCGCCTCTACGCCCGCTATTTCCCCGAGGGCTTCGAGGGCCACGACTACGACATCCCCGCATGGCAGAAGGTGCATGAGATTCCCGACGCCGAGTTGTGGAACGAGCGCATGTTCCTCAAGAACAAGCTCATCAAGCATATCCGCAAGCGTTACAGCGACCCCTCGCAGGTACGTCTCGAGTCGCCCCGCCAGATGCTTCAGGTCATCGAGGGCATCAAGCCCGAGGTGCTGACCATCGGCTTCGCCCGCCGCTTCGCCACCTACAAGCGCGCCTACCTGCTCTTCACGAACCTCGACCGTCTGTCGGCCATCGTCAACAACAAGGAGCGCCCCGTGCAGTTCATCTTCGCCGGCAAGGCTCACCCCAACGACAAGCCGGGTCAGGACCTCATCAAGCGCATCGTCGAGGTGGCCGCCATGCCGCAGTTCGTAGGCAAAATCATCTTCCTGCAGAACTACGACATGGAGCTCGCCCGCCGCATGGTCCAGGGCGTCGACGTATGGCTCAACACCCCGACCCGTCCGCTCGAGGCTTCGGGTACGTCGGGCGAGAAGTGCGTGATGAACGGCGTGATGCAGTTCTCGGTGCTCGACGGCTGGTGGGTCGAGGGCTACCGCGAAGACGCCGGCTGGGCCCTGCCCATGGAGCGCACCTTCGCCGACCAGCACTATCAGGACGAGCTCGACGCCGAGATGATTTACAACACCATCGAGGAGCAGATTGCCCCGAAGTACTACAAGCGCAACAGCGAGGGCATCCCCTACGAGTGGGTGAACTCCATCAAGAAGTGCGTGGCCGACATCGCCTCGAACTTCACCACCAACCGCATGCTCAAGGATTACGAGGAGCGCTTCTACAACAAGCTGGCTGCCCGCAAGCACGAGATTACGGCCGGCGGATACCGCCTGGCGCGTGAAATCGCAGCCTGGAAGCGCAAGGTTTCGGCCGCCTGGGACCGCGTGCGCATCGTGGAGTCGCAGCGCGTGAAGATTGACAAGGAGGCCGTCTTCGTGGGCGAAAAGTACCACTTCGAGCTGAAGATTGACCTGGCGGGACTCAACCCGGGCGACATCGGCGCCGAGCTGGTCATCGCCCAGCAGATTGTGGGCGGACAGAACGTCAACGTGCTGCGTACGATTCCCTTCGCGCAATCGACCGTCGAGGGCGAGCTGGCCACCTACACGCTCGACTACACCCCCAACGAGACCGGTACGTTCGACTTTGCGCTGCGCGTATTCCCGCAGAACCCGCACCTGCCGCACCGCATGGACTTTGCACTGGTGAAGTGGGCCTGAGGCAGGAAGCGTAAAACGGTCGCTGGAACGGTTTTTTCGACGAACCCGTTGTCCGTTTGAACTTTTTTGATTATATTTAGAGACCGAATATACTTAATTATATTATATGTCAGCATTAACCTTCGACAAAAGCGAATTAGGCAACCTGGAGTATTCGCTCCAGCGCGAAATGCTTTCGACAGACCGGTTGGGCGGTTACATGGGCACGACGATTGTCTGCTGCAATACCCGCAAGTACCACGGTCTGATGGTCTCGCCCATCGACGACAGCGACCGTACCTACGTGCTGCTATCCTCCCTTGACGAGACCGTTATCCAGCATGACCAGTCCTTCAACCTGGCCCTGCACCGCTACCCCGGCGTCTATGAGCCGCGCGGTCACAAGTACATCACCGACTTCGAGTACACTCCGACCCCCACGATTACCTATCGTGTGGGCGGCGTGATTCTCAAGAAGGAGATGCTCTGGATTCACAAGCGCACCCAGCTCATGATACGCTACACGCTCGTCGACGCACACTCGCAGACGCGTCTGCGCCTGCGCCCGTTCCTCGCCTTCCGCGACAAGCACGCACTCTCGAAGGCCAACATGGAGGCCGACGGGCACTCCTATCCGGCCGTCAACGGCGTGAAGTGCCGCCTCTACGGCTCGTTCCCCTGGCTCTATCTGCAGACGAGCAAGCCCGAGGCGGAGTTCGTCCCCGCGCCCGACTGGTACTACAACTTCGAGTACCAGCAGGAGCTGGCCCGCGGCTACGAGGGTCACGAGGACCTGCTCACCACCGGTTACTTCGAGATGGAGCTCAAGAAGGGCGAAAGCGTCATCTTCTCGGCCTCGCTCGACGAGATGGGCTCGACAAAGACCATCGAGGAGGTGTTCGAGGCCTCGATTGCCCGCCGCACCCACAAGATTGACTTCATTAGCTGCCTGCGCCACTCGGCGCGTCAGTTCGTCATCCGCCGTCCGGGCGGCCGCACCGAGGTGCTGGCCGGCTATCCGTGGCACGGCGTCATCGGCCGCGAGACCTTCCTCTCCCTGCCGGGCATCACGCTCGAACAGGACCACAAGGAGGACTGCATCGACGTGCTCGACACGCTCGTGCGCGAGATGCGCGACGGCATGTTCACCGGCTCCTACTCCGCTTCGGCCGAGGTCGACGCCCCGCTCTGGTTCTTCTGGACGCTGCAGCAGCTCGAAAAGCAGCTGGGTGCCGCGGAAATCTGGAAGCGCTACGGCGAGGTGATGAAGCAGCTGCTCGAATCCTACCGCCGCGGCATCGACGGCCGCGTACGGCTCCACGACAACGGCCTCATCTGGGCCTGGTCCGACGCAGAGCCCCTCACCTGGATGGACGCGAAGGTCGACGGCCGCGCCGTGACCCCGCGCAACGGCTACCAGGTGGAGGTTAACGCTCTGTGGTACAACGCCGTATGCTACGCACTGACGCTTGCCCGCCAGAACGGCGACGTGCCCTTCGTCAAGGAGTGGGAGGAGCTTCCCGCCCGCACGAAGGTCTCGTTCCTCGAGCACTTCATACTGCCCGAAGGCTACCTGGCCGACTATGTGAACCAGATGGAGTGCAACAAGTTCATCCGTCCGAACATGGTCATCGCCTGCAGTCTGGACTACAAGATGCTCGACGAGGAGCAGCAGCTCGGCGTGCTGCGCGTCGTGCGCCAGCACCTGCTCACCCCGCGCGGCCTGCGCACCCTCTCGCCGCGCAACCCGCTCTACAAGGGCATGCTCGACGGCACGCCCGCCGAGCGCAACCTGGCCGCAATGAACGGCACGGTGTGGGTATGGCCCCTGGCCTTCTACGTCAAGGCCTGCTTCGACATCGACGGCGGCCGCTTCCTGCACGAGGCCGAGGAGATGCTCGCCTCGTTCAACGAGGAGATTCAGAGCTACTGCATCGGCTCCATCAACGAGATGTTCGACGCCGACCCCCCGTATGCACCCCGCGGTGCCGTATCGCAGGCTACGAGCGTTGCGGCCGTGCTGGACATCTACCGCATGATTGAGGCGCACCGCCCCGCGGAGCCCGCACCCAAGAAGCGGAGCAGCAAGACGGCAGCCAAGGCCGCCGAGGAGACGAAACCCGCAACCCGCAAAACGAAAACCACAGCCAAGGCCGACGCCGCGAAGTCCGACACCGCGGTGAAGGCGACCAAGACCACGGCGAAGACGGCGAAAGCCGCCGCGAAGAGACCCGCGGCCCAAGCTACGAAGAAAACAAAAAAAGAATAAGCTATGAGAGTTTTAATGTTCGGCTGGGAGTTCCCGCCCCATATCGCCGGTGGTCTCGGAACAGCGTGCTACGGCATGACGCGCGGTCTGGCGCGCAACGGCGTAGACGTCACCTTCGTGGTGCCGCACGCCTACGGCGATGAGGACCAGCGCTTCCTCCACATTGTCAACGCAAGCGACGTGGATGCCCTCTACGGCTCGGCCGCAAGCGGCGAGGACGACATCCTGAGCCGCATGTCGTTCATCCACATCGACTCGAACATGGTCCCCTACATCTCGCCCGAGGAGTACGACGAATACCACGAGGAGTACGTCAAGAGCGGCAAGAAGGTGTGGGAGTGCACCGACGCCTGGAAGCAGCGCTACACCTTCTCGGGCAAGTACGGCGCCAACCTCATGGAGGAGGTTGCCCGCTATGCCGTGGTTGCGGCGCAGGTGGCCCGCGACCTCGAGGGTCAGTTCGACGTCATCCACGCCCACGACTGGCTGACCTACTACGCCGGTATCGCCGCCAAGCGCGTATCGGGCAAACCGCTGGTGGTACACATGCACGCCACGGAGTTCGACCGCAGCGGCGAGAACATCAACACGCAGGTCTACGCCATCGAGCGTGCCGGCATGCAGGCCGCCGACCGCGTGATTGCCGTCTCGAACCTCACGCGCAACATCGTCATCAACCGCTACGGCATCCCGGCCGACCGCGTGGTCACGGTACACAACGCCGTGCGCTTCGCCGAGAACAGCACCGAGGTGCCCGAGCGCGGCGTGAAGGACAAGATTGTCACCTTCCTGGGCCGCATCACCTACCAGAAGGGCCCCGACTACTTCGTCGAGGCTGCCGCCAAGGTGCTCAAGCGGGTTCCCGACATACGCTTCGTGATGGCGGGCTCGGGCGACATGATGAACCACGTCATCCGCCGCGTGGCACGGCTCGGCATCGCCGACCGCTTCCACTTCACGGGCTTCCTCCGCGGCGAGGACGTGCACAAGATGTTCCAGCTCTCGGACGTCTACATCATGCCTTCGGTATCGGAGCCCTTCGGCATCTCGCCCCTGGAGGCGATGCGTTCGAACGTCCCGGTCATCATCTCCAAGCAGAGCGGTGTGGCCGAGGTGCTCGACTACGCCATCAAGGTGGACTACTGGGATGTCGACGCCATGGCCGACGCCATCTACGCCCTCATCAAGTACCCGGCACTGGCGAACATGTTCGCCTCGAAGGGCCTCGAGGAGGTTACCAACCTCAAGTGGAACGACGCAGCAGCCAAAATCAAGGCTGTCTACGAGGCCGCAATCAACGACAAGAAATAACCAAAAACAACCTCTATGAAAACCGTTTGCTTATACTTCCAGGTGCACCAGCCGTGGCGCTTGAAGAAATACCGCTTCTTCAACATGGGTAAGGACCACAACTATCTGGACGACCTGCTCAACCGCTCCATCATGCAAAAGGTGGCCCGCCAGTGCTATCTGCCGATGAACGCCCTGCTGCTGAAGCTCATCAAGGAGAACAAGGGCAAGTTCCGCTGCTCGTTCTCCATCACCGGCACGGCCGTCGAGCAGTTCCGCGCCTTCGCCCCCGAGGTGCTCGACTCGTTCAAGGCGCTGGCCGAGACGGGATGCGTCGAGTTCCTCGCCGAGACCTACTCGCATTCGCTCGCCTCGCTGGCCTCGAAGGAGGACTTCCGCGAGCAGGTCAAGCTCCACACCGCCATGCTCAAGAAGGAGTTCGGCGTGAAGCCCACGGCCTTCCGCAACACGGAGCTCATCTACTCGGACGACATCGGCGCGATGGTTGCCGAGATGGGCTTCAAGACGATGCTGGCCGAGGGTGCCAAGCACGTACTGGGCTGGAAATCGCCCAACTACGTCTATGCCAACGCCATCGACCAGAAGCTGCGTCTGCTGCTGCGCAACTACAAGCTCTCGGACGACATCGCCTTCCGCTTCTCGGACCGCAACTGGGACCAGTACCCGCTGACGGTCGACAAGTATGTCGGCTGGCTCACGTCGGAGAACACGCCGGGCGAGGTCATCAACCTCTTCATGGACTACGAGACCTTCGGCGAGCACCAGAATGCCGATACGGGCATCTTCGAATTCATGAAGGCGCTGCCCAAGGCCATCCTCGCGAAGAAGGGCGAGCTGGAGTTCGCCACCGTGAGCGAGACGGCCAAGAAGTACCAGCCCGTTTCGGTGCTCCACTGCCCGCACGTGATGTCGTGGGCCGACGAGGAGCGTGACGTGACGGCATGGCTCGGCAACGAGCTGCAGAACGAGGCCTTCTCGAAGCTCTATGCCCAGAAGGAGAAGGTCGCTGCGCTGAAGAATCCCGACTTCGACTATGTCTGGAGCTTCATGCAGACCTCGGACCACTTCTACTACATGGCGACGAAGTGGCTGTCGGACGGCGACGTTCACTCCTACTTCAACCCCTACGACTCTGCCTACGATGCCTTCATCAACTACATGAACGTCCTCTCGGACTTCATCATCGAGTTGGACAAGGCCGTAGCCGCCAAGGCCGCCCGCAAGCGCGCCTAACGCCGGGGCGGGGAGAGGAACCGGGGGGCCGACCCGGGAAAACCGGGGAAGCCGGGAGCAACCGAACGTTCAAGGCTGAACCGGGGAAACCGGAAAAGCCGGGAGCAACCGAAGCAACATTCAGGGCCGACCCGGGAAAACCGGGTTCGGAAACCGAAAAAACGCCTTCCGGGGCGGAAATCGCCGGGGCCAATCTCTGCAACAGATGAAACAAAGGCGGGACATTCCATTGGGAATGTCCCGCCTTTGTTTGTACGCTCTGCGCTGCACGGCCGCACGCCGCCTTCGGCAACCGCTCCGCCCCATCCGGCCGAGCCGCGTGCACCGCACCGACAGAGGTCCGTTCCCCGCGCCCCGATACCGCACGGAGAGCGACCGCTCACCCGGCCGTTCTCCCTTTGCCGTTCCCCCCTCTGCCGCTCACTCCAGCACCTCGACCCGCTTCGTCGGGGCGGCAAGGCGGCTGAGCACCCCGAGCGAGCTGCGGCGCCCCTGCTCGTTGATGACGTAGACCTCCTCGTCGGCCAGCGAGGCCAGCACGCAGTTGCGCGTCTGCGCCGTCTGCCACCCCGTCCGGGAGGCGTTGCGCACGGCGAAAATCAACATGCGCCCCTCGGCAAGCGCCGCCTCGACCTCAGGCTCGTAGCGGCTGTAAAGCCTCCGGCCCAGCCCCCAGACAAGCGGGTGGCGCGCACGAAGCAGCAGCCGGAAGAGCTCCTTTTCGAGCGGCGACTGAAAGCCGCTCAACACCACACGGTCGCTGCGGCAGCAGGCCTCGGCCCAGCGGAGGGCCCGTTCACGAAGGGATGGAGATACCTCGCGCGAGGCGAAAAAGGCGACCGTCGGACGGTCGAGCAGGGAACGATTCCCCGTATAGTCGTAATCGAAGACCATAAAAAACGTGGGTTGCCGCATTGACTTATCCCACACTCAGGCCTTCGCTGCCCACAACTGAAACAAGCAACACGGACAGCCCACGCGAAATGTGTATTGCACACGGCGCGCCAAAAAGGCACAGGTACAATACAAGCATTCACGGAGCATCCGGCTACATCTCTTTCAGTTGTTCAAAGTTGCGAAGTTTGAGTGTGAAAGAAAATGTAACGAAACACTTCGTACCATATCGGCCCCGCACCGTCGGGCACGGAACCGTTACAAAAATAGGAATTTAATTCGAAACCTCCGTAGGCCGGAGCCGGAAAACCTCCGCCGGCCGGAAATTTCCACCCCGGTGACCGATTCGGGCCACGCGGGCAGCGCGCGCAGCCGAAAAAATGCTATCTTTGTGGGAAAATCGACCAAAACAGCATCAGAACCTCCTCGCCTCATGAAGAGCAACAAGCCCACACCGTCGGCCGCGGCCGACCGCACGCCCAACGACGAGTCCCTCACCGAAAATACCCCTGCCGGCGCGGCTCCGGAAGCCGCACCGGAGATACCGCAACAGCCGCAACAGCCCGACTGGGCAAACGGCACAAACGAGGCGAAAGAGGCCGATGCCGACCTCGGCGTACCCGACTGCGGGGCCGCACCGGACGAAGCCCCCGCACCGGACGAAGCAGAAGAAGCGGACGAAGCCTCCGCAGCGAGTGACGGCGCCGACACCCCCGACACCCCGGCCCAAAGGCCGTTGAGTCTGCGCGAACGGATGCGCGAACGCTACCGCCGCCGTCGCCGCGCGCTCCGCCGCCGGCTCGAATACCAGCGCCTGCGCCGTCTGCGCAAGCACACCGTCCCGGCCTATACCCACTGCAAGAACTGCGGCGAGCGGCTGCAGGGCATGTACTGCCACCGCTGCGGACAGTATGCGCTCGACATCGAGCAACCCTTCTGGAAGTATATCAAGCAGTATTTCGAAAACGTCTACCAGTTCGACAGCAAGGTGTGGCGGACGCTCTGGCTACTCTTCCGCCGCCCGGGCTTCCTGACCTCGGAGTTCAACGCCGGGAAAATCAACTCCTACGTCCATCCCTTCCGGCTCTACATGTTCATCTCGGTGATTTTCTTCACCCTCTTCTTCATGGCGGCATCGGGCAGCGCCGAGGCCCAGATGCACAAGGAGCGGTATGGGTCATACCGGTTCTCGGAGCAGATGTTCGACGCGCTGCGTTCGGGACGGGTAGGAGCCGACACCTGCATCTACATCCACGACGGTGTCGGGCTGGCCGAGATGCTCGAGGTGCACGGCATCGGCAGCGATACGCTGCTCCGCATCACGCCGCTCGAATCGCGCCACGGGCTCGCCCGCGTCGAGCTGCCGCGCATGCTGCTCGACTCGTGTCTCTATGTCACGAAGCTCAGCGAGAAGGACAGCCTCAACTTCGCGATTGCCCGCCAGGCGCTCGCCGACGCGGAGCAGACCTCCGACGCGGAGCAGCCCGAGCAGCTGGCCGCCGAAGGCGAAGCCGGGGCGGAGGCTCCCGACGAGGGGAGCGACACGCAGGAGGCGGAGTTCGGACCGGAGCTGAAGCTGGAGCTCGGAACGGAGACCCAGGAAGACCCGTACGACTGGGCGGAGCCCTCCGCCATCGAGGCGCTGCGCGGCTTCGACCCCGGGCGGACACCCGTCTACGACTGGCGCAAGGCGCAGAGCCAGAGCGAGCGTCTGGAGCGGATGAACCAGCAGACGATGGTCAACAACGTGCTGGCGCAGCTCTCGAAGTGGACGCCCCTCTACATGATGTTCCTGCTGCCGCTCTTCGCGCTGCTGCTGGCCTGGAGCTACCGCCGCTGCCGGATGAACTACATGCAGCACTTCGTCCACGCCATCCACATCAACTGTTTCTTCCTCATTGTGGTCTCGGTGCCGGCCTTCCTGCTGATTTTCTCGTTCGACCCCGAGAGCGACCTGTCGTTTTCGGGCAACGTGGTGCTGGGCTTCTTTACGCTGGTCTTCCTCTACATGCTGGTCTCCTCGCGGACGGTCTACCGGCAGGGGTGGTGGCGGACCCTTTTCAAGACGCTGTGGATTTTCCTCTTCTTCACGCTGATGGCGGGGCTCATCGCCGCCGCGCTGCTGCTCTGGCTCATCTATACCTACCAGGAGTCCATCTGACGCAGACCCGGGCGTGAACCCGGATGCGACATCGGGGCAGCCGGGGCGAACCGGACGGGCCGGAGGAACCGGAACAGGTCGGGCCGGACGGGCCGGAGGAACCGGGACAGGTCGGGCAGGTCGGGCAGGTCGGGCAGGTCGGAGGAACCGGACGGGCCGGAGGAACCGGAACAGGTCGGGC
The DNA here is from genome assembly GCA_900542505.1 of uncultured Alistipes sp. Taxonomy (GTDB): domain Bacteria; phylum Bacteroidota; class Bacteroidia; order Bacteroidales; family Rikenellaceae; genus Alistipes; species Alistipes stercorigallinarum. Next base: position 622 of record UQNV01000050.1, on the reverse strand, counting down.
CGGCTGGGCCGGAAATACCGAAACGAGCCAAGCAGGCCGGAACAGGCCGGAACAGAAAAAGCCCGGAGCGGTTTTCCGCTCCGGGCTTAATCGTTACCGACAGGCGTGGCTACAACAACCCTTCGGACAGAGGCCGTACGCCGGGTGCATCACCGAACCACAGGACGCACCCTTCCTCAACCAGCCGCATCCTTGCACCCCGGCCGCGCGCCTCAGGCTCCAGCCGGGTGCATCATCGCTCCACAGGACGCATCTTCCTCAACCGGCCGCATCCTTGCACCCCGGCCGCGCGCTTCGGGCTCCAGCCGGGCGCATCCCGCACCGCCGAACACCACACAGTCGAACCGCCGAACACCTCACCGCCGCACTGCCAAACCGCCGTACACCGCCGGGTCCGACGCCGCTCACCCCTTGCGCTTGTAGCGCGAGGGCGAGGTACCGGTGTGCTGCTTGAAGTACTTGCCGAAGAAGGACTGCGTCGAGAAGTTGAGCTGGTAGGCAATCTCCTGGATGCTCAGCCCCGAGTATTTGAGCAGCGCCTTCGCCTCGAGAATCACCGACTCGTCAATCCACCGCGCCGCCGTCTTGCCGCTCACCTCCTTGACCACCGACGAGAGGTACT
>UQNV01000049.1 GCA_900542505.1 uncultured Alistipes sp. | reverse complement strand
CTCCGCTCCACCCCCGACCCCGACTCCGCCCCAAAAAAATTCCGCCGCAAAAATTCGTTTTTCCAATCGCATCGCCTATCTTTGCCGCCAGAACAGGCAATGGTATCTGCCTTGAACCGCCTCCCGTCCGGGATGTGCTGATGATACCTGCGGACAAGTGGCACCCCAACCACCGACAGCAGCACTCATGGCGGCAAGCGAAACACATATCCGAACCACTGCGGCGGACAGCATCGGCTGTCGCGCCCGATTCATCCCATTCGCATCATGGTAAAAACTCTACTCTTCATCGGCGCCGGGAGCTTTGCCGGCGGTATCGCGCGCTTCCTTCTTTCGCGACTCATCCAGAGCAACGTCTCATCGGGCTTCCCCTGGGGAACGCTGGCGGTCAACGTCGCAGGATGTCTCGCAATCGGGCTGTTGTACGGACTCTTCGAGCGCGGCCAGCTGATGAACGACGACCTGAGGCTCTTTCTCACGGTGGGCTTCTGCGGCGGCTTCACCACCTTCTCGACCTTCATCCACGAGAACTATGCCCTGCTCGGCGAACAGAACCTGCTCCAGGCCGCCGGCTATGCCCTGCTGAGCTTCGTCCTGGGCATGCTGGCCGCCCACCTCGGGCACCTGCTGGTCCGGGCGCTCTGAGCCGCACGGCAACACCGAAAGCCAATCGGCAACCCAGGAGGCCCAATCGGCAACCCCAGAAATCCATCGGCTGCCACTGAAACCCATTGGCTGCACGGAGACTAATTGGCCGGCCGGAGACTAATCGGCTGTCCGGAGAATAATTGGCCGGCCGCCACCCTGCTCTCGTCCCGGGACAAGGACGAGGGCGTGCGAGGTTGGCGGGGAAGAGACGCCCATCCTTAGGGTGTCCGGCTCTTCCCGCCGACACCCGCATCACCCATACCCCATGCCTCCATGTCGCATGACCCATGGCAAAGCGGAGCGCCGTTCCCTTATGAGGAAACGGCGCTCCGCTCTCTTTATGCGGCCGACAGACGGGACCCGCCCGGCCGCCAACCTGTCTTTGAAGCTCTACTGGCTTGTCCAGTCCTTGGCGAGGATGATGTCGGGAGCAGCAAAGAGGCTCTCGAGCGAAACGACGGCGCCATAGCGCTCCGAACTGTTCAACGGCGAATAGAGAATCGTCAGATTGGCCGTCTTCCACTCGAAATCGTACTCGCCGCGCAACGTCAGCGTATAGTGGCCGTCGGCACCCACCGTGAAGTAACCGATACGCGTACCGTCGGGACGCTCGATGGTGACGAAGGCATCCTCCTCAACCGGCTGCACGGTCGCATCGCCGGGATTCGAGGTCTCGCCGTAGCTCATGACGCCCTCGATGGGCCGGTTGGTCAGCGTCACGCTCTCGGAGGTGAACGAAATGGTCTCGTCGGAGGAGATGCTCACCGTCTCGCCGCTCACAATCTCCTTCGTCACGAAGTGGAACGTATGCTGCGTCGATGCCGTAACCAGATATTCGTAACCGACGCGTCCCGTCTCGTTCACGGCCGTCAGGCCCTGGCTTCCGTATGCCGGGTCGGGCTCAAGGTTCTCGGTGGCGATGAAGCAGGTGTACTGCACATTGCCCGGTGAGATGAACTCGCCTGTCTGCGAGGTGAAGCCGCTCGTATCAAACCGCACGGTCACGGGCGTTCCGGGGCCGTAGGGAATCACCTGCGTGCCGTTATCGCCCTCTACGGTAAAGTGGAAGGGGAAATATCCGTAGGTCGCCAGCTCCATCGTCGCCGAAGCGTACTGCGTATGCTCGTCGGCTATGCGGACCGGCTCGTCGCTCACGGCCACACGCGTCCGGAAGCGGACCGTATAGACACCCTCGCCGTTGCGGTCCGCGGCCTGGGGCGTATAGCTCAGGTAGCGGCCGTTGGACTCCATCTCGGGGTCGGTCGCGACCTCCTCGAGTCCGGCCTGACCCTCGGCGGGTTCGAGGTTGTTGGTATAGAATCGGACCGTAGTCCCGGGGTCGGTCGTCACGGCGCTTCCCGTCTCGTCGATGAAGCGGAACTGCAGGGCAACCTCCGAACCGGCAATCTTCGGCACAAGGGTATACGGGATGCGCTCCGTATAATAGTAGCTCGAATCGACGATGAACTCGAGCTTCCGGCTGTCGTTGGTCACGCGCAGGCGCTTGGTCACGGGCTCAAAATGCTCCGCCTCGAGGAGCACGGTGCTGTTGTTGTCGTTCAGGGCCCGGGTCGTGCGGAAGTAAATCCGGTGCGTGCCCGTCGTCTGGGCCTCGTAGACGTATTTGTAGGGCCACTGCGTCTCTTCACCCCACTCCTCTGCCGTGTAGTCCTTCTGGAAAATCAGACGCAACGGTGTTTCGGCCGTACCGGTGATATCGTTGGCCGAAATCCGGCATTCGAGCGGCAACAGTTCCTGGGGATAATCGTCGGGAATCTGGAAAACGAGCGTTACGTCCTGGTTGCTCACGCTGCCGTTGATGCCCGAGCTAATCCAGACGGGGGTGAAGACGAAGGGGCGGACCAGCATCAGCGAGACCGTACGCGAGAGGACTCCGGCCCGCAGGTTCAGCTCGGCATAACGCGCCGTCGTACCGGCAGCAAAGGGGACGATTTCGACGGTTCCCTGACCTGTCAGCTGGTCGTAGTTGTTGAGCAGCATGTCGGTCTGCGCCACGCGGTCGTTCGAAAGCCAGCTCACCGAAGGAGCCGAAAGCCCGGTGGTCGAACCGTCGAGGTTGCGGTAGGTGTAGGTAATCGTGTAGCGGCCTTCGGTTCCGTCGAGCAGATGGGTCGTACTGCCTACCGAGAGCACCCGCTGGCCGTCCGACACGGTCGGGATGTCGGGAGAAACCGAAACATAAACGTTGTTCACCGGCACACCCTCCTTCGCCTCGGCAAAGGTCTTATAGCCAAACGAGTCGGCCAGCGACGTGCGGATGACCACCTCATACCACATGTTGCGGTAAATCGGCCACGGCGTCTTGTCCTCGCGCAGGAAGAGCACCTTGTAGTAGGACCACTCGGCAGCACCGACGGCACGCCCCTTGACGATAAGGTAGGTCTGGTCATCCTCGGGATTGGGGTCCTCGAAGATGTAGCGGTACTGGTCGTGGTCGACCTCCTGGGCATCGGTCGCCTTGACGGCATTGGTCGGCAGGGTCACATAGAGGTTGGGATACTCGCCGTCGACAGCCGTCGCATCCCATCCGAACGAGAGCGACTTGGGGTCGAACGGAGCCACCGTGCCGCTCGCATAGGTATTGCAGATGGAGAAGCCGTCGGTTTCGAACTCACCGGCCAGACTCTCGTCGACGCGCACCTCGATACGGGCCCGGTTGCGGACCATCTGGATGTGGATGTTTTCACCCGACGTAAAGTCGCCCTCGTGACGGTATTCGGCCCAATAGACCATCTTGCCCGAGGTGGACTCGAGCAGCGGGATGACCGAGGTGATGTAGCTGCCGACGTTCTGGGCATCGTCGAAATTGTCGAGGTTGGCATTGGCCACGAAGTGGATGATGCGCGTGCTCGACGGAATCTGGAGCGTGAATTCGCCCTCCAGCACGGGAGGAGCCGTCTTCACGTCGGCGCGCACTCGGCTGATGAACATGCCGCCTTCGCCGAAACAGAAGCCGTAGAGCGACTGGATACCCCAACCGTCGTTGTCGACGCTGCGCGTCTGGACGACCGTCATGTCGGGCACCGTCACGGTACCGGTCAGGGTGACCGTCCCGTCGGGTGAGGGTACGGTACCGCCCGCCTGCATCGTCGGGTCCTCGCTGCAGGCCGCCAATGCAAAGGCGGCCATAGTTATCAATACAAAAAGACGTTTCATACGCTTTTCGAAGTTTTACATTTATTTGTCGGCTTTCACGTCACGCACGCAACGGACGGCGGGCTGAGTCTCCGAAACTCGATACCAAGCACCCCAGTTAGAGCTACCGCCCGAGTCGTACCACGAAGCATTTGGATTGCTATTGAAATACACTCCGTCGGCACACCAGTAGTATTTGGCGGGGAAGAGGGTCTTCACGGCACTTCCCGTACGATACTGCAAATCAATCATCACGTCAATCTCGGCGCGGGTCGGAAGACGCCAGTCGTCATAAACAACACCGTTGCTGGTCTTCTCGGCATATTGAGCGCAGTGACGTCTCACCTCGTCGGCATTGCTCCACGCCTTGGTTCCGCCCAACTGCGAAGCGGTCATCAACTGGGGCGACACAATATTCGCATTATCCGTATCGGAAGCTGTATAGCCATTGCCGTCCAATGCCGGGATACCCATCACATATTGGCCGCTGGTCGAGGTCAGGTGCAACGTATAGAGTTGCGCATTCTTCAAATCCTTCGTCACGGCATCACTATTCGAGTTGGAGTAGGTAGCAAGTTCCCAATCTTCCCACGTTGGAGAGGGGCCCCATAGACTCCAATCAGCCCGGTAATAATACTGCACCATCTCGGAAACACCGTTATTGGTGCTCAAAACCACCTTGGAGAAGAATTTGTATTCCGAACCGCCGTAACCGATACGATATTCCAAACCTCCTTCATAGTCACCTGATTCAGGAGCTCTATGCGGTTTCACCTCCCAGCTGAAACAGCTGCTGCCGTCCTGGCCCAAGGTTCCATCGTTGACATAGGAGTACCACGACAACTCCGAAGTGATGTACTCCAGCGGATATTGCTCCACAAAGAGCGTGTCCGTGATACCCTGCTGGTTCTCGACCGTGATGCGGATGTACTTCGGCACGTTGTTGGTCGGTGTCGCGCTCGCAATCTTCAGATAACCCGTATATCCGGAGCCGTCCGACTGGCTCAGCGTCGGGTAGAACTCGCCCGCATCGACTGCCGTCTTCTGGCCGAGGTCGTTGAAGTAGTAGGCCTCGACGACCCGCGTGGCTCCCGATGCCATGTTCAGCGGGCTGGTCGAGACGAAATAGACCGAATCCTGCGCCGTATTGGCCATCTTGACGGCCTTGCGTCTGAGCACGAGGAAGTGCGGCGCGTCGGGATTGACATCGATGGTGATTTTCTGCCAGTCGAGAATCTCGAACGTACACTGCGGGTCGAGTTCGACGGGTACTTCGGGCGTCGACGAGCCCAGCGTGCGCAGTTTGGCACGGATGCGGTAGAGGTGGTTGCGCAGCAACTTGTTGTTCGTCGCCGCGTCCTGCCCGTAGTTGAGCTGCACCTTATAGTAGTTGTGCGCCTTCTGCTCGACGGATGCTTCGCCCAGCGGCTGTCCGTCCGCCGTATAACGCTGCGTGCGGACCGACACGGGGATATCGACATTGACGAAAGTCTCCTGCTCGATGGTATGGGCGCCGCTCCAGTCGTTGGGATAGCTGTAGAAACTGAGCGTCGAATGGTCGTCACCGACGACTTCGTAGCTGTTCCACTTTTCGGTGGTCACCAGATGGCCGTCGAGCTCGGCGAGCGACAGCTCGCTGCCAGCCACCATACGGACACGGTCGGCCGCATTGTGGAGACGGCCCAGCGTACCGCCGTAGAAGGAGTACGATGTTTCGATGTATCCGCCGGGATTGTCGGCCGCGGTGTCCTCGGTCCGCACCGGGTCGCCGATGGAGACCTCGACGACAATCTTGACCGCCGCACGCGTCAGCGGCACCGACACCTCGACCAGATTGCCCGTACCGTCGTTGAGCTGCGCGTCGGTCGCACCCTCCATGAGCAGCGGCGTCACCGTCGCCTCGGTGGAGTTGACCAGCTGCGAGGTCACGGCAATCATCTCGGAGAGTGCCGTACGGCTCGGCCACGAAGCCTCGTCGGCAGGGAAAGGCACGTTGCCGTCCTCGCCGTCGCGGTAGTTGGCCACCACGCGGACCTCGTACTGCTGCCCCATGACAAAGTCGGTCGCCACGGCCTCGCTCAAAGGTACCGGAGCCGCATTCTCGGGGATGGAAAGCCGCTCGTAGTAGAGACACTGCTCACCGTCGTAGATGAAGACATCGGCCGTTTCGACCCGGCTCTCGACATCGGAGCCGAGCCCCTCATTGGCAGCCTCGGCCGAACCGTCGGTCGGGAACTGCAGGTAGATACGCCCGTCGGCCGGACGCACCTGCGACTGAGGCTCCTCCGTAGAGCAGGCTGCAAGCGCCAGAGAGCCCGCAATCGCGAGTATTGTCGCATATCGATATATCCGTATCATAAAGATTCCTTGTACTTTACTGTTCCTTCTGGACAATCGTGTATACATGCGGGTCCGCACTGCCGTAGAGCAGGTCGGGATTAATCAGCAACGCCTCGAAATCCGACATACCCGCCTTCTGGAGCGAGATAACCAGCTGCGTCGACGGGTCGGTCGGCATACCGTCGGCATCGGTAATCTGACGGTAGGGCGAAGTGGCCATGACGCGGATATAGGCCGGCTGGCCGCCCGTAATCACAACACCGTTCTGCACGCCTCCGTTGATGCTGGAGAAGGCAAAATCGGTCGAATTGGTGAGCGATGCGTTCCACAGTGCTCCGACCGGAGCCGAGATGTTGAACTCGAACGACTGCATGCGGGCCTCGCCGGGAATCTGGTCATAGACCACCACAAGCTCGCCGTCTCCGGCAGAGGGAGGCGTCATGGGACCGCACTCGAACGTCGCCGTCGAGATGTCGCCCCACTCGATGTCGGAATCCTCGGTCTCCCAGTCGAGCACATCGACCGAAACCGAAATACCCGACGACTTGACCTCGGCCAGCACCCGGTAGATGGTATTGCGCAGCAGCTTGCCGTCGGGATGCGAGGCATCGGCGATGCGGCACGTGCGCGTCATTTCGAGCCCGTCCACATCGAGCACGACGGTCAGCTCGGGAGCGCTCTCCGCCGACCCCGCTGCAGGGGCATACTGGAACGAATAGAAGCGTGCGGCCGGCACAACCGCCGAGGTCACCTCGGCCGGACGCTGCACCACCGTGTAGTCGAGCTCGTCCTTCAGCCGGTTGCGCGTAACGAGGTCGGCCGGCATGCCTGCGTCGCCCGGAATCATCGTCGTATTGAGCACCTGTCCGGCCAGGCTCACGCTGCGCACCTTCACCGAGCGCCCCGTAACCAGCTCCGGAGTACCGAAGACATGCACGTCGACGCGCGCCACCAGACGCACCAGCTCGATGCTCATCGCACCGCTCTGGGGCACCACGGCCTCGCCCAGCATGAGCAGCTGGTCGGGTTGGAAGTCGAGCGACTTGGTGGCGATGAGCTGCGTCAGCTCGTCGTAGTTCATCGTCAGCGAGAGCGTACGCTCCAGGTCGTAGTCCTCATAATTGGCGATGACCACCACCCGCGTCGCCTCGTTGGGCAGACGGAAAACCTCCTCGTAGGTATCCCGTCCGGGCTGGAAACTCCGGAAAACGGCCTTGCTGTTCTCCCCGCTGTCGGTGAAGAAGTAGAAGACGAGGCTCTGGAACGTATTGTCGCCCGAGGTGACGTTCTCGTCACTGGCCCGGGTGTCGAGCGAAACGAACACTTCGCGTTCGCCGTCCGACGCGGCCCGCTCCTTCTGGCACGAGACGGCCGAAAAGGCCACGAGCAGCCACATTCCTATGTTCAATGCGTGTTTCATAGAATCCGCCTGTTAGCTGTTTAAAGTTCCGGTGTGATTTCGACGATTTTCCAGCCGTTAATCCACACCTCGGCAACCACGTTCATCTCCAGCTTGATTCGGAAATCGAACTGGTCCTCGCGGTCGAGGTCCTCCTGGGTCGCAAACCCGGGATTCTCCATAATCGCGTCGACGAGCGGCTTGCGGTAGATATCGGTATTCTGCTCCTTGTCGTGCACCACCAGCACGGACTGGCACGAGCCGTCGGCCATCAGGCGCATCATCGACATGGTCTGCCGGCTCTCCTGTCCCTCGTCGGTGCGGTCGTAGGGAGTATATGTCAGAGTGAGGGCACCGTCCCCCAGCGTATTGTCGGCATTGTAGCGTCCGTTGGCCGAGGTGCAATAGACCTCGAAACGGTCGTCCGCCCGACCTGCGGCAGAGCCGTCGGTCGTAGTTCCAGGTGTCGTATCGACCAGCGTGACGCTCACGTCACTCGTATTCTTGGTCAGCGACACGGTATAGGTGTTGCTCCGCGTATAGTCGGAGACCACCCCTTCGATGATACCGTGGTACAGGTCATCGACCTTCGAGCCCACGGTCAGCTCGTCGGTGCGGTATTTCAACATGAAATCCCCGATACGGGTTTTTCCGACCTCCGGTTCGGAGAAATCGGACGTGGAGTTGTCCCCCACAATGTAATCGCCCAGAGGTCCGGCCCATACCACAAGCGTATAGACGCCGTCGGGCAGCGGCAGCACCATCCGGAAATCATTGGTCAGATGTTCGCCCGCGTCGGAGTATGAACCGACGAATATTCCCTCTTCGTCGAAGGCATAGGTCGTCACCTTGCCCACCTCCTCGCCGAAGAGATTCTCCTGCTCGGTATTCAGCGAATATTCGTACACCACGCCGACCCCCGGACGACAACCCGAAAGGTCCTCCCTGATGCACCCCGTGACACCCGACAGCAGCAGCGTAAGGGCGATTCCGGTTATTTTACAGCTCATTGACATTCGTGCGAAACTAAACGTAAGACGTTGAAAAAAAAGGTCTGCGGAGCGGAGCTCGCCGCTCCGCAGACCGTATGAATCAGTCGGTTTTGTACTACAGCTCGGGAGTAATCTCCTCGACGTTCCACTTCAGCACCTCGACGGTAGCCGTAACGTGCTTGGCCTTGATACCCGGCTCGGGAGTCAGGTTGTCGGTCGAGAACTGGATGTTGCTGATGCGGTAAATCGTACCCGGCTCGAAGGTGGTCACGGGAGAACCGGTCTTGTTGAAGGCCAGCACCTCGACATACTGGTCGTTCTCCACGATATCGTCGGTGTCGAGCACGTTGCGACGGGTAACCGTCTCGAGGTGGAGCACGATGTGCGAAGCCTCACCGGCTGCTACGGCATAGTCCCAATAGGTGTGGCCCTCGGGAACAACCTCTACAAAGTTGCCGCTGGGCGTACCGGCCGTTGCGGGCTCGAACTCGGTGCACATGTAATCCGTGAACGACGGCGTGGTCGACCAGTCGAGGTCAATCATCGTGTTGCCAGCGCCTGCGATGGTGGCGTTCTGGTAGTAGTGGTCTACATAGATGCCCTTGAGCGTGAAGCCCTTCACGTCACCGGCAACGATGGCGTCGCCCTGAGCAGGCTTCGACGAAACCTTGGCAATCTGGATGCGGGCTACGCTCGGAGCAATCTGAACCGAGGTCTTGTAGTGGTTGGCACCGGCATCGGGGTCGAGCTCGAAGGCCGCCGTGTTCGAGCCATAGAGGATGGCGCCCTCGATGGTCTGGTTCTCGAGCGAGAAGAGCGTTCCCTCAACGGCGCTGATGTTCTCACCCTTGGTAGCCGAAATCGTGGCTACGCCCTGGGCGTTGGCTACAACGTAGAGCTTCTGAGCGCTGGTCGCAACCTCGTAGGGACCGTAGGTAGAGGCAGCCGAAGCCTCGTCAAACACGTTGGTAATCACGCCGCTCGACGTAGTGAAGAAGAACTTCAGGTTGTTGGCAACCGGCGTATCCTCAGCGTCGGCGAAGGCACGCGTCAGAGCCGCGTTCTTCACGACAATCGAGACCTTCTTCACTTCACCCGTTCCCGGCTCGCCACCGACGTTCTCCTCGCTGGAGCAGGAAGCCATCATGGCAACAGCCATGATTCCGAATAAAATTTTCTTCATAACTTGATAAATTAAAGGTTGTTGTAAATTATTGTTTGTTTGGTTTACTGCAGGCTTGCATCCCCCTTCGCGGCCGATGGCCGGCATGTGTTCCACACCTTTCGGCCGGGGAGGCTCAGGTCTTGTCAATAGTTTTCGATTTGCTTCAGATTCTCACGCACCAGCTCCGCCTCGGCGGGGTCGCCCTCGGCAAGGGCACGGGAGAACCACTCGCGCGCCTTCTCTTCCTGCTGCTGCATCATCAGGCTCACGCCGATGGCGTTGAAGGCCCGCGGGTCGGACTCCACCTCACGCAGCATCTCGCGCGCCTCGGCATAGCGGCCCTCGCGGATGAGCGCCATGGCACGGTTGATGGTGTCGGCAGCCGTATCCTCCAGCACGTCGTAGTAGACCGAAATGTAGCAGGCGTTGCGCAGCTCGGGGAAGAAGTGCTTCATCATGTAGCGGTAGGGATTGCCCGCACGCAACCCCATCAGCTGGTGGTTGCGCCCCTTCTCGGCCGGCACGTTGTCGATGATGTCGAGCACCTCGTCACGGTACTGCATGTCGGAGGCCTCGACCTTGCGGCGCAGCCCCTCCCAGTTGATGGCGCCGTTGATGAGCTCGAAATTCTCGCGCTTCAGCTCCGGAAGCTGCTGCATCAGGTAGTCGCGCAGCGCTTCGGCACGTCCCTGGCTCAACTCGATGTTAAGCTGCAGACGACCCTCGGGCGAGGCGTATCCCGACAGCTCGATTCGGTTCAGCCGACGGTCGGGGTCGTCGAGCACCGTATTCAGCGCCGCCATAATCTCCTCGAGCGTTGCGGCATTGTCGAAGGCGTCGACGTCGATAGAGGTGCTGGCCACCTCGTAGTGGATGACCATGTCGCGCTTCGAAAAGAGCCAGCGGCGGTTGGCCTCCTTCAACTGCGGGGCACGACGCGCCTCGAACGGCATGGCGGGGTCGGGCTCCTCGTAGACCTTCACGTCGGCCAGTTCGACCTGACGACCCAGCGGCGTGCTTTCACCGCACCCCTCGCAGCGCTGGCCTACGCCGAGCGACAAATCCTTCATCCACCGCTCGTAGGGGACCGTGCAGCTGTAGACCAGTTCCTCGCCCGCCTCGACGCGGTTGGCATCGGGCGCCTCGCCGCGCTCGCCGCGGAGCAGCCGCTCCTGACGGTCGCGGAGCATCCGGCGATGGCCGACCACCTCGGCTTCGGGCAGACGGAGCGTATCGTCGCCGTCGAACAGATAGGGCGAAAGCACCGTCTTGAAGTTGCGGGCGGGGGTCCGCTTGTCGGACTCCACCGTGAAACGTACGGTAATCTGCTGGCGGTTGCGCTCAATCCGCTGCTCGGAGAGCTCAACCCGGTTCTGGCTCCAGGCAAGCAGGGGAAGGAGCACCCATGCCGCACCGATGGCATACTTGAGCGTCTTCATCACTTAATCATGTAAATTAACGAAATGCCGAGCTTCGTCGGACCGAAATAGTGCTTGCTCGCTGCATTGCGGAACGGACCGCAGGTCACGCAGTCGTAGCGCTTGTAGTCGAAATAGACGTATCCCACGCCGATGGTCGCCTCGAGGTTCCAGCGGCGGCCCAGAATCCACGAATAGCCGTAGGAGATACCCACGCCGGCGCCCCAACCCTGGTAACGGTTATCGCGCGAGGTCTCGACGAGCGGAATGTGCACCGCACTTATATTATATTCGCCGTATCCGGCATGCACGCCGAAGAAATGGCCCTGGAAACGTTCGCACAGCCAATAACGGAATTCGGGCTTGACAACGAAGTGACGCACCTTGCGGTTGTCGCCCTTGTCGAGCGTCCAGGGGTTGTATCCGCCCGAGATATCGAGCGTCGTCTTCTTGCCGAGGCCGAACTCGAATCCGGCATTGGGCGTCGTGGTGGCCCAATAGAGCAGGTTGGTCTTGACGGCCACCTTCTCCACGCGCGCTGCCGGCTCCGCCTGCTGAGCGCTTGCCGTATGGAGACCGCCGCACACGGCCGCAAAGATGAAAATGGACAGAATTTTTTTCATATATCTACATCTTTGGAAACGCACCAAGCACAAGCATCTGGATTAGAAGAACGCTTGCTTGCTTTCATTCAAGAAAAAGATGTCGTAATCCGTGAACAAGCCGAAGAAATTGGGCAGTTGCGTGAACGTGTAGCCCAAATGCAACAGCGTTTTGAAAAAGATGCAGCCAATGCGAGCACCGATACTATTGCCAATGTCGGATAATTCGATGTACAAACACAGCGTTCACCCTTATACTACCAACACCCCTAAAATGGCACAAAAAGGATGATGATTAGCTGTTTTCTTCATTTTCTTAGAGTAAACCACACATTAAACGGTTATATTCAACAACTTAAATAGGTTATAACCGTTATCTTTCCTATATTCAAAAAGGAATTAAAGGGGTAGATTTTCACGAAAAAACCGCTTTTATATAGTCGTTTTTGCCATTTTGGGGGAGTATTCACCATGCACGCAGACACCCCAACTGACACCCCAACTGACACCCCAACATCGTTTTTTCAAACGAAACGTACTGTTTTACCTCCTACCCTACCCGACCATTTGACGCCTCCAATCCTACCATTTCCGAGAGTTTATTTAACAGGCAATTAAATACCCGTTAAACAGCGTTTATGCTCCATTTGCAACCTCACCTCTCCCCTACCCCGCCCCACGGTTGAGAACAAACAGATAACATGGCAAAAGCCTCATTTCACGCCGTTTTTGCTCGTTTGCAGGGTTTCTGTCACCAGACAAAAGAAAGCGGCCAGAAAGCCCCTAAAAAGCCACCTGACCGCCCATGCGATTAAAGCAAATCAAACCTGATGCAAAGCCGCATTAAACACCCGCTTAAACACTTTGCCCTCGTTCTTAAAGCAAAACTAAACCAACTTAAACCTTTTGTACGTTTCGTTTTGCAGCCCTCTACCCTATTACATTCATTTATCTATTGAATTATCAAAGGTTTACACATCAAACCACCCATCACACTGTTGTACGTTTCGTTTTCATGCCCATATATCCCTTTCGAATTTCGAATAGTAGACTGCCCGCAACGAGAAAGTCTCCCATTGCAGGTCCTTTGCTCGACAAAATTACGATTCCGTTTTCTTCGGGAATAGAAAAAACGACAATATTTTGGTTCCGTTTAGACAAAAAATAGTGCCACGTCCGTATCAAAAAAACAATATAGTCTCAAACGCACAAAAAACAGGGCTAATCTTCGCAAAGGGAGTCCAACGGAGCATTGTTGCGCAGATACTCCATCGGAGTCATCTGCTCGAGGCGGGAGAAATGACGGAACGCAGTCGTTTTGGAGCGGAATCCCACCATGCGGAATCCCTGCTCCAGAGACTCCACTTTGCCTTGTCCGACCAGACGTTTGAATTCGCGGATGCGATAGAATCCCACATAATCCTTGAACCCGCCGTAACCCGCCTCGCGGATGACCTGGGTGAGCGTGGTGCGGTTGGTATAGAGGTGGGTGACGACATCGGCCAGCGTAAGTTCGGGATTACGCCACGGCTCCTCGTGATGCATATAGTGCTCCAGACGCTCGAAAAGCGGGTTCCGCGCAACAACGACCGTCGGCTGTTCGGCAACGGCGGGATGCTCCGGGACATCATGGCCGAAAGCAGGCTCGTCCGACCTTCCCTCGCCGCCATCCTGCCGACGGACCGACTCCGCCGCATCCTCCTCCGCCCTGTCGGACGGGGCGGACGAAGGTTTCGGAGCGTCCGGAGCTGTCGGGGCATCCTTGTCAAAGAGTGCCGAATAGACCACCTGGCCGTTGAAGAGCAGGAAATAGAGCTGTACGCACAACTGCGACAGCATCGAGCCGTCGAGAGCAACGACAAAAAAGCAGGGGATGAGCAACAGACAGCTCCAGGCATAAAGGTCCGAAAGATGCGCATCGCCCATGCGGCGCAGAATCCGGAACGAACGGATGGCATACCAGAACACCGGCAGCGACATCGCCAGACGCACCCACACGTCGGGCCGTGCAATCTGAGCAAACACCTCCGAGGTGGACTCCACCGTCTGGAACTGCACGCCGAAGAGCAGCGCCACGCCATAAAGGACAAACGGGAAGAGGGCCGGAGCCAGGATATAGAGCCGCCCCCGGAAAATCTCACCGGGCGACGAGAACCTCAGACGCGGGACAAGACAGAGAATCATGGTCAGCAATCCGCCCCCAAGCGAAGGCCTGAGGTCAAGCGGAAGCAGCTGAAGTCCGAATGGCCAGAGCTTCAGGAAGGAAAACAGCGCGAGAAGCCCCATCAGCAACGCCAGCGCACGCAGTCGCGCGCTGCCGTGGGCACGAAGCCACAGCACACATGCAAAAAGCAGGTGCAGGATAAAGACAAAATGAGCGATAGAATAAAAAACTTTTTCGAACATAGCCCCCAATTCTGTTTCACTCAGTCCGACATCCAACAAATCGCCCGTTTCTCCCATTACATCATCGAACTGTTCATCCCCATGAACGTTTTTGTCTTACGAATTTAAGACTATATAGTGAAAAAAGCAAGCAAAAAGTCGCCTAAAAATGAAAAAATCCCCCCCCCCTCACTTTTTAATACGCTAAATATCAGCGTGTTAAAAAGATATTTTATTCATTAGAAATCGGGACGGAATACAGAACAAGCCATTTTGCGGCAAAAGGCCGACCGGGCGGAATCGTATATGGATATCGGAAGATGCTCGGCTTTTACGGAAAAACTTCGTATCTTGCAGGATGGGACCTGCAGCCAGGTCAGAAATCCGTACCATAAAAGGCAACAAGAGATGACAGCAACACCACATATCAGACGATGGCTGGCCTTCGGCCTGCTTCTGCTGCTTGCCGTCGGATGCATCCGCGACGAAGAGTCCGACGACATCGCGGCCACGACACTCGTGCATGCCGGCGAACAGGCCCCGGACTTTACCGTCACAATGCTCGACGGCAGCACGACGACCCTCTCGGCGCTGCGCGGTAAGGTCGTACTGCTTACCTTCTGGAACACGTGGTGCCCCGAATGCGGACGCGAAATGGCGGTCGTGCAGCAGGAAATCATCGACCGTTTCGCCGGCCGGGAGTTCCGCTTTCTGCCCGTGGCGCGCGAAGAGGCAGTCGGGACGGTGGCCGAATTCGCCGTCGGCAACGGCTACGACTTCCCGATAGGGGTCGACCCCGAGGGAAGCATCTACGGACTCTACGCCACGAAATACGTCCCGCGCAACATACTCGTCGACCGCAACGGGACGGTGGTGGCGAGCCACGCCGGCTATACGCCCGAGACATTCGCGGAGCTGGTCGAAGCCATCGAGCTTCAGCTGCCATAGGCACAGCGGCCCCATGGCCGGAGATGTGGAAGCGGGGGACGAGACGGTTCGTCCCCCGCTTCCGTCATCCGGGAGGACGCCGCCGGCGGCAATCGGTCGGCCCAAACGGAACAGCGGCACAGGACTTCGCGGCACAGATGTTGCGACAAGGCGGGAAACGATTCATTCATTCCCAATTTATCTCAACCGCACACCATGAAAACAAACAGCTTCATCGGTTTTCTGCTGCTTGCCGCCGCAGCACTGCTTCTGAACGGATGTTCGAAGACGACCATCACCATCGACGAAGGGGGCAACACCTCCTCGGGCGGCTCGTCGGAAGACTCCTCGGGGAGCGGCACGACCACAGCCGACAACCTCGTCGGCTTCCACGCCACGGTCGAGAGCCTCGACATGACCCGCTCGATGTCCCCCATCGCGACCGGAACCGTTGTCTGCATATTCGCCTACCACGGAGGGACGGACGAGACCCACTCCACCGCCCCGATAGCGCGCGGCACCTATTCGGCCCAGCAGGCCGGAACGCTGACCGGCAACAGCGGCTACAAGATGTATCTGAGCAACGGCACATTCGACTTCTACGCCGTCTCGACGAACACCGACACCGTTCCCCCGACCTTCCAGATGGGAACCTCCACGGCGCTCGCCAACGGTGTGGACTACCTCTGGTGGGGATGCGCCGACTATGAAATCAACGGTTCGCAGGTGACCGTGCCGATTGTGCTCAACCACTCGGCCACGCAGGTTTGCTTCGACATCGAGGCGGGGACGGGCGTCGTGCTGCAGTCCATCGCCTCGGCGACCATCACCGTCCCGCAACCGGGCGCAAGCATGGACCTCACCACGGGGGTCATCACCCCGGCCACCGAATACGCCGCGCAACCCGCCTCGATGGGCATCAACGGCATGCGGCTCCAATATACGATGCTGCCGCTGCAGACCACCTCGCCGATGACGCTCACCCTCTCGCTCAACATGAACTACGACCCCACGCCCCATAGCTACACCGTGCAGGTCCCCGTCCCCGACGGCCAGCTGCAGGCCGGCAACTCGTACCGGTATCTGGCCGTTATCGACGCCAACACGGTCACCTTCCCGTCGGTCGGCGTCACGGACTGGGTCGATGTCGACGAGACGGGCAATCCGCTCTATCCGCACTAACCGGGGGGGCGGGCTTCATCGGAGCGGCCGGGGCAGGCCGAGTTCTGGGTTGAGTCGGGCCCAACCGGGCCAGGCCAGGCCGAATCAGGTCGAGTCAGGTCGGGTCGAGTCGCATCGTCCGCCGCGCAACGCGGGAGCCTCGGCGGCACAACGCCTGCACGACACACGTACACCGACGGCCGCAGCTGACCTGCGGCCGTTTTCGCCGGTGGCGGCGAGCCGCCCGGCCGATTTGCAAATATCGGGAATATGAGCTATTTTTGTCCGATGCCGCAGCCTCGTCCCGCTACCGGAAAGAGCCGGCCTGCACGCCCGCTCCGAACG
>UQNV01000048.1 GCA_900542505.1 uncultured Alistipes sp. | reverse complement strand
AGGTCGAAGTCGATGATGTCGTACTTGCGGGCCAGCTCCCAGTGGGGCAGCGGGTTTTCGGGCAGCTTGGTGTAGCTCTCGACGAGTTTGACTACCAGGTTGTCCTCGGCCGTGCGGCCCTCGGGAACGATGTCGGCGGGGAAGTTGGGCAGCGAGACGATGGCGGCCTGCAGCTCCTCGGCCACCTCCTTGGCCTCGGTGGCCAGGCGGGCCGACTGCTCCTTGAGTCCGGCGACGAATCCCTTGCGCTCCTCGGCCTCCTCGCGGCGGCCCTGACCCATCAGCATGCCGATTTCCTTGGCAGCCTTGTTCTGGGTTGCGAGCGTGTTGTCAAGCTCGGCCTGGATGGCCTTGCGGCGGTCGTCGAGCATTTCGATTTTGGCGATGACCGGGGCGGCGTCCACACCCTTCTTGGCGAGTTTGCGGGCGGCAGCCTGGGGGTCTTCTCTCAGTTGCTTGATTGTAAGCATGGTATCTTTGTTTTGTTGTGTATTCGCGTTCCAGCCTGCAAAATTAGTAAAAATCGCCGCAAAGTGGCTCGCCCGGGCTCCGTTTTTTTGTGGTGCACGGCCTCGCTCCCCCGGCGGGCGGCCATCTGCGTGGCGCTACTTCGCGAAGAGGGGCCACGACGGGTCCCAGGCGTAGGACTCCTCCATGAGCTTCCGGAGCTCGGCCACCTTCTCGGGATGGCGGGCCGCCAGGTCGTGCTCCTCGCCGGGGTCCTCGTCGAGGTTGTAGAGCTCGTAGCGCGGGGTGTCGCTGCGGATGTCGAGGTGGAGCAGCTTCCACGGCCCCTGCCGCACGGCCTCACGGCCGTCGTACTCCATGAAGCCGAAGTAGAGCCAGTCGTGTGCGGCCTGCTCCTCCGTGCGGCCTTCGAGCAGCGGCAGGAGGCTGATGCCGTCGCCCGACGGTGCGTCGCGTCCCGTAAGCTCGGCGAAGGTGGCCGGCAGGTCCCAGAAGGCGCAGACGAAGTCGGTCTGGCTGCCCGGGGCGATGTGTCCCGGCCACGAGACGAGCATCGGCACGCGGATGCCCCCTTCGTAGAGGTCGCGCTTGTAGCCGCGCAGCGGGCCGTTGCTGTCGAAGAAATCGGGGTCGGCTCCCCCTTCGAGGTGGGGACCGTTATCGCTGGCGAAGATGATGAGCGTATTTTTGAGCAGCCCCTTCTCGCGGAGCTTGGCCACCAGTTCGCCCACATAGCGGTCCAGCCGCGTGACCATCGCCGCAAAGGTCGCCCGCGGATACTCCTGCGAGCAGTAGCCGCCCCGGCGGAAGGCGGGACCCGAGTCGATGCCCCGGTAGGGGGTCTCCTCGAAGCGGCCCCTCAGGCCGAGGATGATGCTGTCCTCGGGGACAATCAGTTCGGCGTGGGGAATGGTCGTGGGGTAGAAGAGCATGAAGGGCTCGTCGGCCGCGCGCTCGTCGAGGAACCGGAGCGCCTCGGCATGAATCAGGTCGGGAGCGTAGCTTCCGGCTCCGTAGGGCGTCCGGTCGTCGTTGCCCGGCAGTTCGATGCGCGTCGAGTCGCTCCAGAGATGGTCGGGGTAGTAGCTGTGGGCCAGCAGCTGGCAGTTGTAGCCGTAGAAGCGGTCGACGCCCTGGTTGGCCGGGTCGCCTGTCGAGCCGATGTAGCCCAGCCCCCACTTGCCGAAGACGCCCGTCGTGTAGCCCGACTGCTTGAAGATGCGGAAGAGCTCGGCGGCGCCGTAGGGGAGCGGATACTGCCCTTCGGGGGGCAGTTCGATGTTGCCGCGCACGGGGGTGTGGCCCGAGTGGGTGCCGGTGAGCAGGCACGAACGCGACGGGGCGCTTACGGTCGTGCCCGAGTAGCACTGCGTGAAGCGCATGCCGGTGAGCGCCAGCGAATCGATGTGGGGCGTGGCGAAATGGCGCTGCCCGTAGCAGCTCAGGTCGCCGTAGCCCAGGTCGTCGGCCAGGATGAAGAGTACGTTGGGGCGCCGGTGTGCGTCGGCGGATTGTTGGGGCGAACAGGCCGGAGCCAGCTGCGAGGCCGTAGCGCCGAACAGCAGCGCGCCGCCGATTTTCAGAGGAGTCGGTGTCATGATGCGGGGATGTCGGTTTGCGGAGGCTAATTTAGCGATTATATTCCGCAATCGGGCGCGAACCGGAAAAAAACCTTATCTTTGTTCCCTTGAAAACGTATCTGAAAATTCAATCCGGCATACCTTCGTGAAAACCGTCGAACTGCTCGCTCCCGCCCGGGATTTGGAATCCGCCATGGCCGCCGTCGACTACGGCGCCGATGCCGTCTACATCGGCGGCTCGAAATTCGGTGCGCGGCGCGGGGCGTGCAATCCGGTCGAGGAGGTGGCCCGCGCCGTGGAGTATGCCCATCAGTACGGGGTCCGCATCCACGCCACGCTCAATACGCTGCTCTTCGACGACGAACTGGCCGAGGCCGAGGCCGAAGCCCGGGCGCTCATCGCCGCGGGGGTCGACGCCCTCATCGTGCAGGACATGGCGCTGCGGCGCATGGGGCTTCCCGTCGAACTGCACGCCTCGACCCAGATGTGCAACATGACCCCCGCCCAGGCCCGCTTTCTGGGCGAGTGCGGCTTTGCACGGGTGATTCTCGAACGAGCCCTCTCACTCGATGAAATCCGGGCCGTGGCTGCCGCCACGAAGGCCGATGTCGAGTGTTTCGTCCACGGCGCCATCTGCGTCGGATACAGCGGCCGCTGCTTCCTTTCGCGCTCGATGTCGGAGCGCAGCGGCAACCGCGGCGCCTGCAGCCAGCCCTGCCGGCTGACCTACGACCTGACCGACGGCCGCGGCCGTACCTACCTTTCGGGCCGTCATCTGCTCTCGGTGCGCGACCTCGACCTTTCGGGCCGCATCGGCGAACTGCTCGACGCCGGGGTCACGTCGTTCAAAATCGAGGGGCGTCTGAAGGACCTCAACTACATCCGCAACGTGGTGGCCTACTACCGCCGTGCGGTCGACGAGGCGCTGGCAGCGCGTCCGCAGCTGTGTCGCTCGTCGGTGGGCGAGAGCCGTCCCGACTTCCGTCCCGACCCGGCCAAGAGCTTTACGCGCGGTGCCTCGGAGTACTTCTTCGACGGCCGGAGCGCCGGGGTGGCATCGTTCGATACGCCCAAGTCGGTGGGCGAGTCGGTGGGGCGCGTCGTCTCGTGCGACGGCCGCAGCTTCCGCCTCGGCGGCGACGTCGAGCTGGCGCCCGGCGACGGCATCTGCTTCGTGACCGAGCGGGGGCTCGTCGGGACGAACGTCAACGCGGTCGACGGGCGGCGCATCACCCCCAACCGGATGGAGGGCATCCGTCCCGGCATGGAGCTCTACCGCAACTTCGACCGGCGGTTCACCCTGGCTGTCGAGCGCAGCCGTACGCGGCGCGTCATCCCGGTGATGGCCCGCGTGGAGTTCTCCGACGGGGTGCTTCGCCTGAGCTACCGCGACTGCGAGGGCTTCGAGGCGGCAGCCGAACGCTGCGGGATGTTCGATGAGGCGCGCGATGCGGCCGCCATGGAACGTACGCTCCGCACGCAGGCGGCCCGCAGCGGCGATACCATCTTCGAGGTGCGCGAGGTCGAAGTCGCGGGCTGCGTGCGCTTCGTTCAGGCGTCGCTCCTCGGCGAGATGCGCCGCGAGGCGCTCGAGGCGCTGCGCCGCATCCGTGTCGCTGCGCCGCGCACGCACCGCATCCTGGCCGACGACAACACGGCGCGCTATCCCTCGGAGCGTCTTGCGGCCGAAGAGAACGTCACCAACCGCCTGGCCGGGGAGTTCTACCGCGCCCACGGCGTGCGGGAGATTGAGCGGGGGCTCGACCTCGCCCCCTCGACGGTCGGCCGTACAGTCATGCGCTCGGCCTACTGCATCCGCCGCGAAATCGGCGAGTGCCTCAGGGAGCATCCCCGTCTGCAGGGCGACCTCTATCTGGAGCGCGGCTCGCACCGCTACCGTCTCCGCTTCGACTGCGCGCGGTGCGAGATGAGTCTGGAGGACTGCTCCGGGGAGCGCCTCCGCGAAGAACGGAACAACAAACCGAAACCAAACCGATAAGATGAAAAAGAGACTTCTGATGCTTCTGGCGCTGGCGGACGCATGCGGTCCTCTCGCCGCGGCGGCCCAGACGGGTCGCGAATGGCAGGACCCGGCCGTCAACGAGGTCAACCGCCTGCCGATGCGCGCCTCGTTCGAGGCGGGCGAGCGGATGTCGCTCGACGGCGTATGGCGTTTCCACTGGGTGCGCAACGCCTCGGAGCGACCCTCGGGAATCGAGCGCGTGGATTACGACGACGCCTCGTGGGGCCGGATGCCCGTACCCGGAATGTGGGAGCTGAACGGCTACGGCGACCCGATTTACGTCAACGTGGGCTATGCCTGGCGCGGTAACTTCGCCAACAACCCGCCCGAGGTTCCCGATGCCGAGAACCACGTGGGCTCCTACCGCCGGACCTTCACCCTGCCCGAGTCGTGGGCGGGCAAGGATGTCAGCCTGAGCATCGGTTCGGCCACGTCGAACGTCTATGTGTGGCTCAACGGCCGCTTCGTGGGCTACAGCGAGGACAGCAAGCTGTCGGCCGACTTCGACGTGACGAAGTATCTGCGCAAGGGCGAGAACCTGCTGGCGTTGCAGGTGTTCCGCTGGTGTGACGGCACCTATCTCGAGGACCAGGACTTCTGGCGCCTGTCGGGCATCGCGCGCGGCGTCGAACTGCGCGCCCGTGAGAAGGCCCGCATCGAGGACCTCTTCGTGACGCCCGAGCTCGACGACGACTACACGGACGCGACGCTGCGCGTTGCGCTGGAGACCACCCCCACGGTGCGCCGCGTGGAGCTGACGCTGCGTGATGCGGCCGGCAACACGGTGGCCGAGGGGAGCGTGGCGCCGAAGGGAGGCCGCGCCGAGGCGCAGCTTGCCGTGAAGAAGCCCGCCAAGTGGAGTGCCGAGACCCCCTATCTCTATATGCTCGACCTTGCGGTGTCGGACGGCCGTCGGACGACCGAACGGATTGAGCAGCCGGTGGGCTTCCGCCGCGTCGAAATCCGCAACGCACAGCTGCTGGTCAACGGTCAGCCGGTCCTCATCAAGGGCGCCGACCGCCACGAAATGGACCCGCTGGGCGGCTATGTGGTCAGCCGCGAGCGGATGGTGGAGGATATCCGCATCATGAAGCAGCTCAACATCAACGCCGTGCGTACGTGCCACTATCCCGACGACCCCGTCTGGTACGACCTCTGCGACCGCTACGGCATCTACGTGCTCGACGAGGCCAACGTCGAGTCGCACGGCATGGGCTACGAGGAGAAGACGCTGGCCCGCGTGCCGATGTACGCCCGGATGCATCTGGAGCGCAACCAGCGCATGGCCCGTCGCGACAAGAACCATCCGTCGGTCATCATCTGGTCGATGGGCAACGAGGCGGGCATGGGTCCCAACTTCGAGCGTTGCTACGAGTGGCTCAAGTCCTACGACCCCTCGCGTCCGGTGCACTACGAGCGTGCGGTGGACTACAGCCTCGAGACTCCGTCCGACTTTACCGATATCGTCTGCCCGATGTACTGCGACTACCGCTGGTGCGAGCGCTACTGTACGTCGAATCCGACCAAACCGCTGATTCAGTGCGAATATGCCCATGCGATGGGTAACTCGCTCGGCGGCTTCAGGGAGTACTGGGACCTGGTGCGCAAGTATCCCTCCTACCAGGGCGGCTTCATCTGGGACTTCGTCGACCAGGGCCTTGCACGCTACGAGCCCAACGGCCGCGTGTCGTTCTGCTACGGCGGCGACTTCAACAACTACGACGCGACGGACAACTCGTTCAACAACAACGGCATCATCGCCGCCGACCGGACGTGGCACCCCCATGCCTACGAGGTGCAGCGTCAGTATCAGTCCATCTGGACCTCGCCCGTCGACCTTGCGAAGGGCGAAGTCGAGGTCTACAACGAGAACTTCTTCATCTCGCTGGAGGATTACGAACTCGAGTGGCGCCTCATGGCCGACGGCGTGGCCCTTCGTGCGGGCCGCATTGCCGAGCTCGACGTGGCGCCCCAGGCGCGCCGCATCTATGCGCTGGGCTTCACTGCGGCCGATTTCCCCGAGACGGGCGAACTGCTGCTCGACGTGGCCTACCGCCTCAAGGTGAAGCAGCCGCTGCTCGACATCGGTACGGTTGTGGCCCGCCAGCAGCTGGAGATTCGTCCCTATGACTGTGCGGCCGCCTGCGTGCTGCCCGCGAGCGACCGCGGCGTGAAGCTTACGGTCTGGGAGCGCGGCAAGCGCGTCGAAGGCGACACGTGGAGCATCTTCTTCTCGCGCGAAGGCTTCGTCAGCTCCTACTGCGTCGAGGGACGCGAGCTGCTCGCGCGCGACAGCGAGCTGCGGCCCAACTTCTGGCGCGCACCGACCGAGAATGACCTCGGTGCCGGCCTGCAGCGCAAGTATGCCGTCTGGAAGCGCCCCGAACTGCGCCTCGAGTCGTTCGATGCGACGGTTGTCGAGGGCGTGGCCCGGGTCGAGTGCCGCTACGCGATGCCTGCCGTCGGGGCGACCCTCACGATGACCTACCGCATCAACGGTGCCGGTGAGATGGAGGTGGTGGAGCAGATGACGGCCGACCCCTCGGCCGAGGTACCGAACCTCTTCCGCTTCGGTATGAGCATGGCCCTTCAGGCGCGCTACGACCGCCTGAGCTACTACGGCCGCGGCGCTCATGAGAACTACGCCGACCGCCTCTCGTCGGCCGACATCGGCCTCTACGAGCAGCGGGTCGACGAGCAGTACCACGACGAGTATGTCCGTCCCCAGGAGTCGGGCACGCGGAGCGACCTGCGCCGCTGGGCGGTGCTCGATTCGTCGGGCTCGGGACTTGAGCTCCGGGCCGAGGCGCCCTTCTCGGCATCGGCGCTGCGTTATGCGACCGAGGACCTCGACGTGTCGAACTTCCCGCCGCAGCGCCACTCGGGCCAGCTCGTCGAGCGCGATGCCACCTTCGTGAACTTCGACCTCCGCCAGATGGGTCTCGGCTGCATCGACAGCTGGGGCGCGCTGCCCATGGAGCAGTACCGCCTGCCCTACGGCGACTATACCTTCCGCTTCATCATGAAGCCGGTGCGCAAATAAACGTTTCGGACCCTGCGGACCGGAACCCTCTTTGCGGGCGGTTCCGGTCCCCTTTTTTTCGAATGCCATGCAACGACAACTCACACCCGATTTCAGGGATTATGAACTCATCGACTCGGGCTCCTTCGAGAAGCTCGAACGCTTCGGCCGCTTCGTGACGCGCCGTCCCGAACCGCAGGCCATCTGGCGCCCGTCGCTTCCCGAGGAGGAGTGGCGGCGTCTGGCCGATGCGTCGTTCCGCCGCGACGCCCGGCAGGAGGAGCGCGGCGAGTGGCGCCTTGCGCCGAAGATGCCCGACCGCTGGACGGTGGAGTATGCCTACGGGGCGATGCGGCTGCGCATGCGGCTGGGCCTTACGTCGTTCAAGCACGTGGGTATCTTCCCCGAACAGGCGGCCAACTGGAACTTCATCTACGACTGCTGCCGTACGCGCTGCCGTGCTGCCGCGCCGTCGGCGGAGGGCGGCTCTCCGGCCGGCGCGGAGCGTGCCGGTGCCGGTGCGGCCGTGACGGAGGCCCCCCTGCGCGTGCTCAACCTCTTCGCCTATACGGGCGGGGCGACGCTGGCGGCGCGAGCCGCAGGGGCCGAGGTGACGCATGTCGACTCGGTGAAACAGGTGGTGACGTGGGCCCGCGAGAACATGGAGCTGAGCGGACTGGACGGCGTGCGCTGGATTGTGGAGGATGCGCTGAAGTTCGTGCAGCGCGAGGTGCGCCGCGGCAACCGTTACGACGGCATCATCCTCGACCCGCCCGCCTACGGTCGCGGGGCGAACGGCGAGAAGTGGATTCTGGAGGACAACATCGGCGAGATGCTCGACTGCTGTGCCCGGCTGCTGGCGCCGACACGCGCATTCCTGGTGCTCAACCTCTACTCGATGGGGCTCTCGTCGACACTGGCCCGCACGGCCGTGCGGCAGGCATTCGGTGCGCCGCGCGACGAGGAGTGGGGCGAACTGACCTTCACGGACCGGGGCGGCAAGGAGCTGCCGCTGGGCACCTACTACCGTTTCGTGCGCTGAGACGCGGCGTGCGGTCCCGCCCGGCAGCGTTTGCCCGAGCCATGAACCATGAAAAAAGCACCTCCCGACAGCGGGAGGTGCTTTTTCTTTGACGGTGCGGGCTGCGTGCGCGCCGGCGGTCAGAAGACGTGGTAAATCAGGATGCCGGCCACGGCCGAGAGGACAATCAGCAGAATGGGGTTCACCTTGCGCCACGAGCCGACGAGTACGCCGCCGAAGAGCACCCAGCTCCAGGCGTCGATGAAGTTCTGGTCGCCCGGCTCGGAGCTGTGGGGGGCGATGAGCAGCAGGGCTGCCGAGGCAATCATGCCGATGACTACGGGGCGCATCCCCTTCATGGCCCCCTCGACCAGCGGATTGTTGTGCAGGCGCAGGAAGAAGCGCGTGAGCAGGAGCATGAGCGTGAGCGAGGGCATGCAGACGGCAAAGGTGGCGATGAAGGCCCCGAGCAGTCCGAACCAGAGGCTGCCGGCCTCGACGCCGACCGAGTAGCCGACGTAGGTGGCCGAGTTGATGGCGATGGGGCCGGGCGTGATTTGCGAGACGGCCACGATGTCGGCGAATTCGGCGTTGGTGAGCCAGGCGTGCTGGACCACCACCTCGTTCTGGATGAGCGACAGCATGGCGTAGCCTCCGCCGAAGCCGAAGAAGCCGATTTTCAGATAGCTGATGAAGAGTTGGAGGAATATCATCGGTCGTTTTGTTGCTTGGCTTTTTTCGAGGTGAAAAGCACCCAGCCGATGCCCGCCAGGGCGGCGGTCAGCAGGATGTAGATGGGCGACCAGCCGAGGTACCACACCGCCAGCGCCGTGCCGGCGATGACGAAGAGCATCGCCCAGTGCATGCCGCGGGCCAGCGAGAGGACCGGCCCGATGATGAGGGCCACCACGGCCGGGCGCATTCCCTTGAAGGCGGCGTCGACCACCGGGTTGTGGCGGATGTCGGCAAAGAGCAGCGCGATGAGCAGAATGATGACGAACGAGGGGACGACGATGCCCAGTGTCGTGGCCACGGCGCCGGTATAGCCCCGTGACTTGTAGCCGATGAAGACCGCCGTGTTGAGGGCGATGGGGCCCGGAACGCTTTGGGCCAGAGTCAGCAGGTCGATGAATTCGTTGCGCCCGATTTGCCAGCCGGGATGCCGCTCGACCTCGGCCTGGATGAGCGGAATCATGGCATATCCGCCGCCGAAGGTGAACAGGCCGATTCGGAAGAAGCTGCGGAAGAGTTCAAACAGTTCGTGCATGGGGGTGTCGTTGTCTGGTAAGGGGGTCAGTCGTTGCGGTGCGTGAGGCTGTTGACCACCGAGACCATCGTCGTGGCGACGACGGCTGCCGTTTCGGTGCGCAGCCGCTGTTGGCCGAGCGTAATCTCCTCGAAGCCGTTTTCGCTGGCAAGCTCAATCTCGGCCGGCGAGAAGTCGCCCTCGGGGCCAATCATAATCAGCGCATTCTCGCCCGGGCGGAGCGTCTCGGCCAGGTAGCGCTTGCCTTCGGGCGAGGCGGCCGGTGCGCAGTGGGCGATGAACTTCCTTCCGTCGAAGGGGCGCATGACCGCCTCGGCAAAGGGGGTCAGGGGCGCCAGCCGGGGCCGGTAGGCCTTGAGCGACTGCTTGAGCGCCGCGGTGATGATTTTTTCGCTGCGCTCGGCCTTGAAGACGCGCCGCTCGCTGTGTTCGGTCTCGAGCGGCAGAATCGCCTCGACGCCGATTTCGGTCGCCTTCTCGAGGAACCATTCGAAGCGTTCGGCATTCTTGGTCGGAGCGCAGGCCATCGTGAGGGCGTAGGGGAGCTTCTCGAACTGGTGCTGCGTCGAGACGACCCGCACGGTGCAGCGCCGCGGGTTGTCGTCGACAATCTCGCAGCAGTGGAGGTCGCCCCGCCCGTCGGTGATGTGGAGCGTGTCGCCGCATGCGAGGCGGAGCACCCGCACGCAGTGCTTCGACTCCTCCTCGCTCAGCGTATGGAGCGGCGGAGTGATGTCGGGAGCGTAGAAGAGTTGCATGGCTGTGGTTCGGTCTTGTTGGGCTGTCGGAGGCGGGTCGTCCGTTGCCGACAGAGGGTTCGTTCTCATCGTTTTCCGTACCCGGAGCGGATTTGCCCGGAGCCGGAGGCCGGCACGGGGCCTTTCGGGATTGCATAATCGGTATAAATGATTATCTTTGCGGAGGCAACGCCCCGCCCCGGGGCCGCGCGCTGCAAAGTTAAGTAAAAAATACAGGAATATCACCGACGATGAAACGTTTTGCGGGACTGTTACTGATGAGTACCTTTCTGATGACCTTCGCCTCCTGCGGCTCTTCGAAGCAGAGCGGCGAAAATCCCCTCCTCACGGAGTGGAAGACCCCTTACGGAGTTCCCCCCTTCGACCAAATCCGCCCCGAGCACTTCATGCCGGCCTTCGAGCAGGGCATGTCGCTGCACGACGCCGAGATTGCCGCCATCGTGGAGAACAACGACGAGGCGACCTTCGAGAATGTCATTCTGGCCTTCGACAACTCGGGGCAGATGCTGGCCCAGACGCGGCTGGTTTTCGAGATGCTCTGTGCGGCCGAAACCAACGAGCGCATGCAGGCCATCCAGGAGCAGGCGCTACCGATGCTCTCGGCCCATGCCGACCGCATCCTGCTCAACGAGCCGTTGTTTGCCCGTGTCAAGGAGGTCTATGACCGGCGCGAGTCGCTCGGGCTCGATGCCGAGCAGAGCCGGCTGCTGCAGAAGACCTACGACCGTTTCGTGCGCAGCGGCGCACTGCTCGAAGGGGAACAGAAGGAGCGGCTGAAGCAAATCAACGAGGAGCTGACGCGCGTGGCAGTCCGTTTCGGCAACAATCTGCTGGCCGAGAACAACAACTTCACGCTCGAGATTTCGGACGAGGCCGACCTCGACGGACTCCCTGCCGGTGTGCGCGATGCCGCCCGCGAGAAGGCCGACGAGCTGGGCCGCGGCGGCAAGTGGGTCTTCACGCTCCACAAGCCCAGCCTCATCCCGTTCCTGACCTATGCGTCGAAGCGGGCGCTGCGCGAGGAGCTCTACAAGGCCTATCTGAACCGTTGCAACCACGGTGACCAGTACGATAACAAACAGCTCATCAACGACTTCATCCGCCTGCGTACGGAGAAGGCCCACCTGCTGGGCTACCCCTCCTATGCGGCCTATGTGGTGGCGGACGAGATGGCGGGGACGGTCTCGAACGTCTATGCGCTGCTCGACGAGGTGTGGCAGCCCGCTCTGGAGCGCGCCGCGAAGGAGCTGGACGAGATGACCGTACTGCTGCACGAGGATTTGCCCGGTGCAACCTTCGAGTCGTGGGACTGGTGGTACTATGCCGAGAAGCTCCGCAAGAAGAACTATACGCTCGACGAGGAGATGCTGCGCCCCTATTTCTCGCTCGAGAACGTGCAGAGCGGCGCCTTCTTCCTGGCCAACCGGCTCTACGGCATCACCTTCCGTCCGATTGCCGTGCCGGTCTACCACGAGGAGGTGCGCGCCTACGAGGTGCTCGACCAGGACGAGACGCATCTGGGCGTGCTCTACTTCGACTACTTCCCCCGTCCGGGCAAGAGCCAGGGTGCGTGGTGCGGCAACTATGTCGAGCAGGTCTACCGTGACGGCAAGCGCGTGGCTCCCGTGCTGAGCATCGTCTGCAACTTCACCCGTCCGACCGGCTCGACTCCGGCGCTGCTGACGCTCGATGAGACGAAGACGCTCTTCCACGAGTTCGGCCATGCGCTCCACTTCCTCTTCCACGACGTGAAGTACCGCGGTCTGTCGGAGGTCGAGGGCGACTTTGTCGAGCTTCCCTCGCAAATCATGGAGAACTGGGCGACCGAGCCCGAAATGCTCAAGCAGTATGCCGTGCACTACCGCTCGGACGATGTGATTCCCGACCATCTGGTCGGCCGCATCCGCCGCAGCGAATATTTCAACCAGGGCTTCAACACCACCGAGCTGGTGGCTGCCGCACTGACCGACATGGATATCCACTCCATCGAGAAGTACGAGCCCTTCGATGTCGAGGCCTTCGAGCACAACGCGCTGCGTGAGCGCCGCCGTCTGATGCCGCAGATTGAACCGCGTTACCGTTATCCCTATTTCAGCCACATCTTCGATGGCGGCTATTCGGCCGGCTACTACTTCTATGTGTGGGCCGAGGTGCTCGACAAGGATGCTTTCCAGGCCTTCAAGCAGAGCGGAGACCTGTTCAACCGCCGCCTGGCCGACAAGTTCCGCCGCGAACTGCTTGCACGCGGCGGTTCGGAGGACGGCATGAGCCTCTACCGCGCCTTCCGCGGCGCCGACCCCGACAAGACGGCGCTGCTCGTCGCCCGCGGCCTTATCGAGGCTCCGCAGCCTGCGGCCGACAGTGTGGCGATGCCCGAACCGTCGGTCCGCCCCGTGCCCGTCCCGCCCGATTCGGTGGCCGCCGTGATGCGACCCACGGAGGGCATTCGCGTCAAGGCCTCGCTCAAGAAACAGTGATACAACCCAATCAGAAGAACCCGATAACCAAAGAACGTTTATGAAAAAAGCACTTTTTATCATGGCAATTTCCGCAATGACGGCGGGCTGTGCCGACAACTCCATTCCCAAGGCCCAGCTGCCCGAGCTCGACAAGAACAACCCGCTGCTGGTCGAGTGGGAGACTCCGCATGCCACGCCGCCCTTCTCGAAGATTGAACTCAAGTATTACGAACCGGCGTTCGATGCCGCCATCGCCTGCTCGCGTGCCGAGATTGAGGCGATTGTGAACAACCCGGCCAAGCCTACCTTCGGCAATACGATTGTGGCGCTCGAGCGTCAGGGCGCACTGCTCAACCGCATCTCGGGTGTCTTCTACAACCTGCTGAGCTCCAACACTTCGGAGGAGATGCAGCGCATCGCGGCCGAGGTGCAGCCCCGTCTGACGGCTCTCCAGAACGACATCGCACTCAACCCCGAACTCTTTGCCCGCGTGAAGGCCGTCTACGAGCATCCGGGATGGTGCCTGTCGAAGGAGGACAAGGTGCTGCTCGAGAAGACCTACAAGAGCTTTGCCCGCAACGGTGCCGCACTCTCCGATGCGGACAAGGAGCTCTACCGTCAGTATTCGACCGAGCTGGCCGGCCTGACGCTGAAGTTCGACCAGAACGAGCTGGCTGCTACCAACGCCTTCGAGCTCAACATCACCGACCCGAAGGCCGTGGCCGAACTTCCCGAGTTTGTCCGCGAGGGTATGGCCGCCGAGGCCAAGGCCCGCGGCCAGAAGGGGTGGACCGTCACGCTCCATGCGCCGAGCTACGTCCCCTTCCTGACCTATTCGTCGAACCGCGAGCTGAAGGAGAAGCTCTGGCGTGCCTACAATTCGCGTGCGCTCGGCGGTGAGTACGACAACCGCGAGGTGCTGAAGCAGATTGCCAACCTGCGCCTCAAGATTGCCAACCTGCTCGGTTACGAGACCTATGCCGACTACGTGCTCGAGGAGCGCATGGCCGAGAACACCCCGACGGTGAACGCCTTCCTCAAGGAGCTGCTCGACGCGACGAAGTCCTATGCCGACCAGGATTATGCCACGCTCAGCGCCTATGCCGCATCGCAGGGGCTCGAGGGGCAGCTGATGCCCTGGGACTGGGCCTACTACAGCGAGAAGTACAAGAACGAGAAGTATGCCCTGAGCGACGAGATGGTGAAGCCCTACTTCAAGCTCGAGAACGTCAAGAAGGGCGTCTTCCTGCTGGCCAACAAGCTCTACGGGCTCAACTTCACGCCCAACGGGCAGATTGAGGTTTACCATCCCGACGTGACGGCCTACGACGTGACCGACGAGCAAGGCAACTTCCTGGCGGTGCTCTACCTCGACTTCTTCCCCCGCGCCTCGAAGAACTCGGGCGCCTGGATGACCGAATACCGCGGTACGAAGGTCGTCGACGGCAAGGAGACCCGTCCGCTGGTGTCGCTGGTGATGAACTTCACGAAGCCTACCGAGACGAAGCCTTCGCTGCTGACCTTCGACGAGGTGGAGACCTTCCTCCACGAGTTCGGCCACGCGCTGCACGGCATGCTGGGCAAGGGAACCTACGAGTCGCTCACGGGCACGAACGTCTACCGCGATTTCGTCGAGCTCCCGTCGCAGATTATGGAGAACTGGGCTACCGAGAAGGAGTTCCTCGACCTGTGGGCCGCTCATTACGAGACGGGCGAGCCGATGCCCGCCGAACTCGTCGAGCGCATCGTTGCGGCGCAGAACTACCTGGCGGCCTATGCCAACGTGCGCCAGCTTTCGTTCGGCATGACCGACATGGCATGGCATACGCTCAAGCAGCCCTACGAGGGTGACGTCGAGCAGTTCGAAGTGAAGGCCATGGCCCCCACGCAGGTGCTGCCCGTTGTCGAGGGTACGGCGATGTCGTCCGCCTTCGGCCACATCTTTGCCGGCGGCTATGCGGCCGGATACTATGGCTACAAGTGGGCCGAGGTGCTCGAGGCCGATGCCTTCTCGCTCTTCAAGGAGAAGGGTATCTTCAACCGCGAGGTTTCCGATTCGTTCCGCGAGAACATCCTTTCGAAGGGCGGTACGGAGCATCCCATGACGCTCTACGTCAAGTTCCGCGGCCATAAGCCCGAGACCCGGGCGCTCATCGAGAAGATGGGTCTGGGCGCCGAGGCTGAATAATCGCTTCCGGATGCTGGGCCGCACACGACGTGCGGCGTCGGACTACGGGCGGCCACCCTTCGGGGCGGCCGCCCTTTTTGTTGCCGGTCGGACGGTCTCCTGTCGGGCTGTTGCATCGGGATGGAGGCGGGCATTCCTCTTAGGGGGCGGCGTCGCTTCCCGGGATGGAAACGGTACTGCGGCTGTCCTGTCCGCCGCGGTCTTTTTCCGCCGCAGTCTCTCTCCTTCGCTGTGAGTTCTCTTCTCCACCGCGGTCTCTTCTCCCAGTTGCGGCCTTTTTTTTCACCGCGGTCACCACCGCTCTGCCGCGGTCTTCGCTTCGCTGTTGCCGGGCGATGCCGCGGAGCAGGGAAGGCCGGAGCGGGGTGCTTCGGATAACGGAACGGCCGCCTCCCGTTGCGGGGAGACGGCCGTGTGCGGCTCGGGCTGCGGGCGGAAAAGATGCCCGCCCGGAAGGAGGCTAACGGAGCCTGTTTACAATCTGCCGTGCGAGGGGCTGTGCACCGAAGGGGGTTGCGGCGGTGCGGCGCGTGCCGGTCAGCTCCTCGATGGGCGATACGCCGTCGATTCCGACCGTGAGGCTCATGCGGAAGACGGGTCCGAAGTGTCCCTCGGCATCCTTGGCCATGGCGAGGAAGTAGACCTCGGTATCCCACGGAACGGCGTAGCGGGGCGTTCCGTTGCCTTCGGTCCCCTGCTTGACGAGAATCGAGCGCAGGGTCGCATCGGAGATGGCCTCCGTATCCATGATGTTGGTCGAGGTGTAGATGGTGTACCACGTCACGGCATCGGCCGACCGCTCCACGGTAGCCGGCACGTAGGCCATGCCGTTGTAGCTGGCGTAGAAGTTCGGGTCGAGCTTGTAGAGCTCGCTGCCGTCGTAGTACTTGTCGAAGACGAGGGTTGCCGTTGCCGTCGAGATGACCTCCTCGGCGGTGGTGAACGACTCGCTCAGTGCCGGGTCGGCCGTCGGGTTGCCCGAATCGTCGACGCAGATGGCCCAGACATAGTAGGTCGTTCCGGGCAGCAGCGACTCGTAGAGGTAGTTGTTC
Source organism: uncultured Alistipes sp. (assembly GCA_900542505.1). Classification (GTDB taxonomy): domain Bacteria; phylum Bacteroidota; class Bacteroidia; order Bacteroidales; family Rikenellaceae; genus Alistipes; species Alistipes stercorigallinarum. Next base: position 1,376 of record UQNV01000048.1, on the reverse strand, counting down.
GTGCCGTAGACCGAAACTACCGCAACAACCTCCTCGCGCGTGGGGAACGAGGAGTTGATTTGGCTCTCGATGTACTCGTTCAGGTAGTTGCGCAGCCCGTCGTCGTTCGCGCCGTAGGTGCGGTAGTTCTCCTCGGAGATGACGTCCCAGATGTAGCGCACGCTGGGGTCCGAGGGGGTGACGGTGACATCGGCTCCGTTGGACCCGACGTCGGTGACGTCGAAGGTGAAGCTGTTCTGCGTCGGGTCGCCCGCTGCGGCCGAGCTGAACTTCATCTTGACGAGCTTGGTAGCCGCGCCGTTCGAGGCCTCGTCGTAACCGAGGGCCGAGATGTAGTATTCGGTGTCGGGCTGCAGCGAGCCGAAGTCGACACCCGAGGAGACGGTCGTCTCGCCCTGATAGGCGAAGAACATGGCCATGGACCCTCCGTAGAGGCTCAGCAGTTTCTCGACGAGTTGCTCGTCACCCATCTTGTCGACCGAGGCGGCATCGCTCACGTCGATGAAGTAGGGCAGTGTCGCGTCGAGCGGCTTGACGAGGATGGTGGCGCTGTTGTAGGTAACCTCCTTGATTTCGAACGAGAAGGGCTCCTGGGGTGCCTCCACGGCGAAGGGCTCGCTCAGCGAGAAGTCCTCCGTGAAGCCTGTGTCCGGCGTGTATCCGGCTGCGAGGACGCGGTATTGTGTCCCGGGGGTGAGCGTATGGGCGATGGTGAACTCCCCGGTGCCGGTGTGGAGGAAGGCTTCGGTTTCGGTGATGCCCTTCAGGAATTTGCGGATGCCGTCATCGGAGAGCCCCTCGAAGGTGGCGGCCTCGTAAAGGTTGCAGTAGTAGGTGGCCGTCTCGTCCGACGGTATGACCTTCAGGGTGACGCCCTGCTGATTGCATTCGCCGAGCGTTATGGTGAAGGTGACGGCCGACGGAGTCCCGGGGCCGGGGCCAGGGGTCGGCGAGTCGTCGGTCGAGGAGTCGCTGCAGCCGGTGAGCAGAGGTGCGGCCACAAGGCCGAGAAGCAGCCACTGCAGCAGTGATTGGAACGTGCGGTGTTGTTTCATAGGGGTTGTTTTTTGATGGTTTGCTTCTCAATATAATAAATTAATGTATATTTCGAGCACACAGGAGTCAAAAAGTTGAGGTTTGCGGTCTTTTCGTACTCTTTTTGGCCAATCGTATGAATCGGAGGGGCGAGGATGGTGTGAACGGCCCACGGGGCGACGGTGCGGGGTGGAGGGGTGGTCCGGGTGAAGGGCAGCAGTCCGCGGAGGCAAAACAAAAACCGCTCCCCGGAAGAGGAGCGGTTAGTTGAGCTACCTGGATTCGAACCAAGAATAACAGGACCAGAATCTGTTGTGTTACCATTACACCATAGCTCAATG
>UQNV01000047.1 GCA_900542505.1 uncultured Alistipes sp. | reverse complement strand
TACGATATCCTGAGATGTCTCGTGGGCTCGGAGATGTGTATAAGAGACAGGATATGAATTTCATCAAGACTTTTCTGGCGGGTGTGCTGGCCTTCGTGGTAGGCTGCTTCCTCGTATGCTACATCGGCATGATGATGCTGGTGAGCCTGGCGGGCTCCTTCGAGCAGGCGGTGACCGTACCCGAGGGCTCGATTCTCGAAATCAACCTCGACGAGACCGTCACCGACTCGCCTGCAAACAATCCGCTTGCAGGATTCGACTTCGCAACGATGACCTCGCGCAGCTCGCTGTCGATTCTCAAGGCGATGGGCGCCATCGAGGCGGCGGCCGAGGACAGCCGCATCCGCGGCATCTACCTCCGCCTCAACGGCGGCGGCGGGGTGACCGGCTCGGCGCTCATGGAGGAGCTGCGCGGTGCGATTGCCGACTTCAAGCAGAGCGGCAAGTTCGTGGTCGCCTACAACGAGGTATACTCCCAGGGCGGCTACTACCTCGCATCGGTGGCCGACAGCGTATACCTCCATCCCGAAGGGGGGATGGACTGGTTGGGTCTGAGCTTCAACCTCATGTTCTACAAGGGGCTGCTCGACAAGCTCGACCTGCGGGCCGAGGTCTTCCGTCCGACGGTCTGCAAGTACAAGAGCGCCGTCGAGCCCTACATCCTCGACCGTATGTCGGACGCCAACCGGCAGCAGATGCAGGAGCTGGTCAACTCCCTCTGGGGAACCATCGTGGGGGCGGTCTCCGAGGCGCGCAATATTCCGGTCGAGGAGCTCAACCGCATAGCCGACAATCTGGAGGTGACGTTGCCGGAGGATGCCCTTGAGAAGGGTCTTGTCGACGGCCTGCTCTATGAGGACCAGATGAAGGAGGTCTTCGCCTCGTACGGCCTCGAGGCCGATGAGGAGGGCGACTACAACTTCGTCACGCTGGGCAAATATGCCGCCCAGACGGGCCTCAGCGCGGCGCGTCTCTCGCAGCCGGCCGTGGCGGTGGTCTATGCCGACGGTGCGATTGTCGACGGCCAGGGCAGCGAGATGGACAAGATTTACGGCAACACGCTGGCTGCCACGCTGGCTGACGTGCGCCGCGACGAGAAGGTCAAGTCGGTGGTGCTGCGCGTCAATTCGCCCGGCGGCAGCGCACTGGCATCGGACATCATCTGGCGTGAGCTGGAGCTGCTGCGCGCCGAGAAGCCCGTCATCGTCTCGATGGGTTCCTATGCGGCCAGCGGCGGTTACTACATCTCCTGTCCGGCCGATGCCATCGTGGCCGACCGGATGACCCTGACCGGCTCCATCGGCGTCTACGGCATGTACCTCTATACGCCCGACGCGCTGAAGAACAAGCTGGGCATCACGCTCGACGGCGTGAAGAGCAACCGCTCGGCCGGCATGGGCTCCATCTCGCCGCTGACGGCCACCGAGCGTGCCGCCATCATGCGCGGCGTGGACAAGGTCTACGCCACCTTCACGGGCAATGTCTCCAAGGGCCGCAACCTGCCCATCGAGCAGGTGCTCGAGATTGCCGGAGGCCGTGTCTGGTCGGGTGAGGATGCGCTCAACATCGGTCTGGTCGACGGCATCGGCGGCCTGCGCGAGGCGATTGCCCTGGCGGCCGACAAGGCGGAGCTGGGCGCCGATTTCCGCGTGAAGGAGGTGCTCGAGACCCCGACGGGGCTGGCTGCACTGCTTGCGGAGCTCAACATGAGCGTGCGCGAAGGGGCGCTGCGCTCGGAGCTGGGCGACCTGATGAAGGAGTACCGCCGCGTGCAGGAGGTCACCTCGCTGCAGGGCGTGCTGATGTACTGCCCGTGGCAGCCCGAGTGGGAGTAACACCGCGCAGCGGCGCACAACCGCGCGCGGCAATGACCGAGGGGGGAGAAAAGTCGGACGAGGCTTTTCTCCTTCCGTTTTTTATGCGTAACTTTGTTCGCTATGGCAACAATCAGACTTACCAAGGAATTCACCTTCGAGGCGGCGCACGCGCTCGAGGGTTACGACGGCGCCTGCCGCGAGATTCACGGCCACTCGTACCGACTCTTCGTGACGGTCAAGGGGCGCCCGTGCGAGGATACGGCCCATCCCAAGTGCGGCATGGTGATGGATTTCGGCGACTTGAAGCGCATCGTGGGCGAGGAGGTCATCTCGCGCCTCGACCACGCCTTCGTGCTGCGCCGTTCGGAGGCCAACGCCCCGTTGGCCCGGGTGCTCGGCGAGCGGTTCCACCGGCTCGTCGAGGTCGACTACCAGCCTACGTGCGAGAACATGCTCGCCGACTTTGCCGCGCGCATCCGGCGGCGGTTGCCTGCCGGGGTTGAGCTCCATGCGCTCCGGCTCCACGAGACGGCCACCTCGTTTGCCGAGTGGTACGCCGAGGACAACCTCTGAGGCGGCGGGGCGGCGTGCGGCACCTGCGGGCAGGAACCTGGCAGCGGTCGCAGACGGGCCGCCGCGGCGTCGGAATCCCGCCATGGGACGGCCTTGCGGGCCGATGAACGACTCAAAAACAGACGAATGCGATGAAAAAGCTCTTTCTGGTCGATGCCTACGCATTGATTTTCAAGTATTACTACGCCTTTCTGGGGCGTCCGATGCGCAACCGCGCGGGGATGAACACCTCGGTGGTCTTCGGCTTCGTGAAGTTCCTGCGCGACATCCTCAAGCGCGAGCGGCCCGACCTGCTGGGGGTCGCCTTCGACCCCAAGGGGGGCAGCTTCCGCCGCGAGCTCTATCCCGCCTACAAGGCCAACCGCGCAGAGACGCCCGAGGATATCCTCCTCTCGGTCCCCTATGTCAAGCGGGTGCTCGACGCGATGTGCATCCCCGTGCTGGAGGTCGAGGGCTTCGAGGCCGACGACGTCATCGGCACGCTGGCCCACAAGGGGATCGAGGCGGGATACGAGGTCTACATGGTGACCCCCGACAAGGACTACGGACAGCTCGTGCGCGACCACTGCGTCATCTACAAGCAGAAGGGAACCGACGGCATCGAGATTGTCGACCGCGAGGCCATCCGCCTCAAGTACGGCATCGACGACCCGGTGCTCGTGCGCGACATCCTGGCACTGTGGGGCGACGCCTCGGACAACATCCCCGGTGTGCCGGGCATCGGCGAGAAGGGGGCCTGCAAACTGGTGCAGGCGTGGGGCGACGTGGAGAACATCCTGCGCAACGTCGGCAGCATCACCGGCAAGCAGGGTGAACGCATCGCCTCGTGGCGCGACAACCTGCTGCTGGCCAAGCGTCTGACCACCATCCGGCTCGATGTACCCATCGAGTTCCGACCCGAGGAGCTGACCCTCTGCGAGCCCCACCTCGACCAGCTGCGGGCTCTCTTTGCCGAGCTCGACTTCAGGGCCTTCATGAACGATTTGGCGAACCTCGCTCCGGCCGAACCGCTGCCCGACGGCCCCCGTCAGGAGGCGCAGACGCAGCTGGCCGAGGTGGCGCGGGCCAAGTTGGCTGCCGCACGCAAGGCGGCCATGGCGGGTCAGGGTGACCTCTTCGCCGCCCCCGAACCGGCACCGCTTGCGGCGGAGAATCCCGCCGCAGGGGGAGAACCTGCCCCGGAGGCTGCGGAGCCGCTCTTTGCCACGGCGGCCACCACGCCCCACGAGTATCGGCTGGTTGAGAGCGCCGACGAGCTGCGCCGGGTGGTCGACACGCTGCTCCGCTGCACGGCGTTCTGCTTCGACACCGAGACCACGGGCTTCGACCTCTTCAACGACCGCATCGTCGGGCTGTCGCTCGCCGTCGTGCCCCATCAGGCGTGGTATGTTCCCTTCACGGCGGAGGTCGAGGCGGAGTATGCCGACATCATCCGCCCGCTCTTCGAGGCGGAGCAGATTGCCAAAATCGGCCAGAACATCAAGTTCGACCTCATGGTGCTGCGGCGGCTGGGCGTCGCCCTCCGCGGCCGGCTCTACGACACGATGATTCTCCACTACCTGCTCGACCCCGAATCGCGCCACAACATGAACGCCCTGGCCGAGCGATACCTCAACTACCACCCCATCGAAATCGAGACGCTCATCGGGCGCGGGGCGCGTCAGCTGACGATGGACCAGGTGGCCGTCACGCGCGTGGCGGAGTATGCCGCCGAGGATGCCGACATCACGCTGCAGCTCAAGCAGGCGCTGTGGCCCGAAGTCGAGCGCATGGGGCTGCAGAGCCTCTACTCGGAAATCGAGGAGCCGATGATTGGCGTGCTGGCCGACATCGAGACGGCGGGCGTGCGCATCGACTCCGCCGCACTGGCCGAATATGCCGTCGAACTGAATGCCCGTCTGGCCGGGCTCGAGGCGGAAATCCGCACGTTGGCCGGCGAGCCGACGCTCAACATCAACTCGACGCGGCAGCTGGGCGAGGTGCTCTTCGGCAAGCTGCGCATCGCCGAAAAGCCCAAGATGACCCGCACGAAGCAGTTCTGCACCGACGAGGAGTATCTGCAGGGCTTTGCCCACAAGCACCGCATCGTCGACGCCGTGCTCGAGTACCGCGGTGTGAAGAAGCTGCTGTCGACCTATGTCGAGGCGCTGCCCCAGCTGGTCAACCCCCGCACGGGGCGCATCCATACGTCGTTCAACCAGGCGGTGACCGCCACCGGGCGCCTCTCGTCGACGAATCCCAACCTGCAGAACATCCCCGTGCGCGACGAGCTGGGACGCCGCATCCGCCGTGCGTTCATCCCCTCGGACGACGACCATCTGCTCCTCTCGGCCGACTACAGCCAGGTCGAGCTGCGGCTGATGGCCCACCTCTCGGGCGACGAGTCGCTCATCGCCGCCTTCGAGCACGGCGAGGACATCCACGCCGCCACGGCTGCGCGTCTCTTCCACAAGAGCCTCGACGAGGTGACTCCCGAGGAGCGTCGGCGGGCCAAAACGGCCAATTTCGGCATCATCTACGGCATTTCGGCCTTCGGGCTGAGCCAGCGGCTCGAAATCCCGCGCGGGGAGGCCAAGGAGCTTATCGAGGGCTATTTTGCCACCTATCCCAAGGTCAAGGAGTATATGGACCGCGTGGTGGAGCAGGCGCGGTGTGACGGCTTCGTATCGACCATCTTCGGGCGGCGCCGCTATCTGAACGACATCGCGTCGCGCAACGCCGTGGCGCGCGGTCTGGCCGAGCGCAATGCCGTCAACGCCCCGATTCAGGGCTCGGCGGCCGATATCATGAAGATTGCGATGATTGAGGTGAGCCGCCGCTTTGCGGCCGAGGGCATCCGCTCGAAGGTCATCCTGCAGGTGCACGACGAACTGGTGGTCGACCTGCTGCGTGAGGAGCAGGAGCGCGTGACGCGCATCGTCACCGAGGCGATGGAGTCGGCCGCGCGGCTGCGCGTGCGGCTGGTGGTCGAGTGCGGCGTGGGGAACAACTGGCTCGAGGCGCACTGACCCTTCGGGCAGCGCCGGATGCGGGCGGTCGGCAGCCGGGGGCACGTTGCGTGTCGTTGAAGCTGGAGGGGCCGCTCCCGGGTCCGCGGCAGACCGTTGAGTCCGCGGCGGGACGTTGAGTCCGCGGCGGGACGTTGAATCTGCGGCGGGCTGTTGAGTCCGCGGCGGGACGCACCCTCTTATGGAAAATACCCCGTCTCCGAAGGTCCGGAGACGGGGTATTTGCGTGGTTGCGGGCCGGTCGGCGGAGGGAATACCCCTTGCGTGGCTGCCGCAACGGGTTGCGGGGTCGCTGCACGGGGGGGGCGCCTCAGAACGAGACGCCGACGCGCATGCCGAAGCCGCCGATGTTGTCGAGCGTATAGCCGAGCACCTCGCTCGAGTTGGTCGCGATGCTGTAGAAGAGCGCCACGTGGAAGCCCAGCCGGTATTCCGGTCGGGGGAAGATGCTCACACCCACCTCGGGCGAGAAGTAGAAGCCCCACGAGTCGGAGTACTGCTTGATTGTATAGTAGTAGGAGGACATCTCCGCATAGCAGGCGCCCATCTTCATGCCCGCGTAGGGCTGGAAGATGCTCTCGGGCAGGAAGACGTAGCGGCTCGCAACGCCGAACGGCAGCTGGAAGAGCGCGTGCTTCTGGGCGGCGGTCAGGGCCGAGGTGCCGGTCGGATAGATGGTCTGGCGCGGGATGGACTGCAGGTTGGTCTGGTAGTTGATGAACAGACCGACGGACATGCGCGGGCAGAAGTAGTAGCCGCCCTCGAAGTTCATGCCCCAGCCCGAGGCCTTGTCGGCAAAGAGACCGCTGCCCACGGGGAGGTTGCTTTGCCAGTCGATGTTCATGTAGGTGTTGGGGAAGAGCTGGGCCTTGCCCGGAAGCGTCAGTACGAAGAGCCCGGTTGCGAGCAGCAGGAGTTTTATCTTTTTCATGGTTCCGTGCGTTTTTTGAAGGTTATTGTGCCAGATAGGGAGATTGGATGAAGGCCTGGTCGATGGCATCGAGGGTGCGCTGCAGGTTGAGCTCGTCGTCCGAGGTGAGCAGGCCGCCCAGGAAGCAGCTCCAGACGATGGGGAGCTGTTTGTTGCCGGCCTCGGTGCTGCCGTCGAGGTTGACCATCTCGATGAGCAGCGAGCCCGTCTGGTAGCCGTAGTAGACCGGATAGGGGTAGTACCATCCCAGCCAGTCGCCCCAGTAGCCCGGGCCCCAGTAGTAGGGGTAATAGCCCCACCAGTAGGGGTAGTTGTAGCCCACGTAGTAGGTCACCCGGCGGACGTAGCTCAACTGAAGGCCCAGCTGGGCCTCGGCCTTGTCGGTGACGCGCATGTAGTTGCACGCATCGAGGTTGTCGGCCACCGTCGCGATGATTTGCTGCGCATCGGCATCCTTCCAGTACTCGGCCTTGTCGGCGCTGCCGATGAGCAGGATGCTGTCGGGAAGGAAATAGGTGTCGAACGAGGCGAAGTCGGTGCCCTCGTCGTAGGCCGTGTAGATCAGGTTGTCGTTGTTGAGCCCCGATGCGGAGGGCTCCTTCTGACACGAAGCGGCCGTTATGCCCAGGAGGACGACCGCAAGGATTCGGAAAAATCGAACGCTCATGACATTTTGAGTTTTATGGTTTTTAGTTGTCGTCGGGAAGCGTTTCAAATTCTGTTCCAGTCGTGCGGGGAGAGGAGGTGCGGTCCGAATCTGCCGCAAAGAGGTTTTTTCGTGCCGGAAGAGCGGCGGTCCGGGAGTCGGGAAGCGCCCTTTCCGGACGGCCGTGAAGCAAAAAATCCGGAAACCGAACGTTCGGTTTCCGGATGAGGCGTGTGTCTCGCTGCGGCGGCCGAAGGGCCGTGGCGGGCTGTTATCTGTAGCGGTGCGAGATGAGGGTCATGAACTCCTCGCGCGTGCGGTGGTCCGAAAGGAAGATGCCCGTGAAGGCCGAGGTCGTCGTTGCCGACCCCTGCTTTTCGACGCCGCGCATCTGCATGCACATGTGGCTCGCTTCGATGACCACCGCCACACCCATCGGGTGGAGCGCCTCCTGGATGCAGTCGCGAATCTGCACCGTCAGCCGCTCCTGTACCTGAAGCCGCCGGGCGAAGCATTCGACTACGCGGGCGATTTTCGACAGCCCCGTGATGTAGCCGTTGGGGATGTAGGCCACGTGGGCGCGGCCGTAGAAGGGGAGCATGTGGTGCTCGCAGAGCGAATAGAGCTCGATGTCCTTGACCAGCACCATCTGCTTGTACTCCTCGCGGAAGGTGGCCGAGCGGATGATTTCCAGCGGGTCGGCCTCGTAGCCCTGCGTGAGGAACGACATCGCCTTGGCCACCCGTTCGGGGGTCTTGACGAGTCCTTCGCGCGCCGGGTCCTCGCCCAGCAGGCGCAGAATCTCGGTGTAGTGGTGCTTGAGGGCTTCGATTCGTTCGACGTCGAAACGCTCCTCCTTGACGTATCTCATCTCTTCCATGTCTTCTTGCTCGGTTTGGTTCATCCCCTGCGGGCGGTGCCGCAAAGGGGCGCAAAGGTACCCTATTTTTTGATGGAATGCAAGTAGTCGGCCAGTTTTCGGACTGCACGGGCGCGGTGCGAGACGGCATTCTTCTCCTCGGTGGTCATCTGGGCGAAGGTGCGGTCGTAGCCGTCGGGGATGAAGAGCGGGTCGTAGCCGAATCCCTCGCTCCCCTGCTCGCGGTCGATGATGCGCCCTTCGACGATTCCCTCGAAGAGGTGCTCCTCGCCGCCCAGCAGCAGCGAGATGACCGTGCGGAAGCGTGCGCGGCGGTTCGTCTGCCCCTCGAGGTTGCGGAGCAGCAGGCGGTTGTTGGCCGCGAAGTCGTGGCCGTCGGTGGCGTAGCGCGCCGAGTGGACCCCCGGGGCGCCGCCCAGCGCCTCGACCTCGAGTCCCGTGTCGTCGGCAAAGCAGTCGAGCCCCGTACGTGCGTGCAGGTAGTGCGATTTCTGCGAGGCGTTGCCTTCGAGCGTCGGCTGCTCTTCGGGAATCTCCTCGTCGACGCCGCAGGCGTGCGGCGTCACCAGCTCGAACGAGGGTCCCAGGACGGCCTGGACCTCCTTGAGCTTGTGGGCGTTGTTGGTTGCGAAAACTATTTTCATCGTCTGGTGCGGATTCGGCGGCAAAGGTAACTATTTTTCGGCAAACTCGGCCTCGTAGCGGCGGCGGAAGATGACTTCGAGCTCACGCACGGCGCGCGGGAACTCCCGGCGGTCGTAGCGGGCGGCGATGGCCGCGCCGTCGAGCACGAACAAATCGTCGCAGAGCTCCGCGAGCGGCTCCATCAGGTGCGAGGTGACCACCAGCGTCGCCCCCTCGGCGCGGCGGCGTGAGAGCAGCTGCCGCGTGACGTAGAGGCTCTCCATGTCGAGGCCGTTGAAGGGCTCGTCGAGCAGCACCACCTCCTTGCGCTGCATGAGGACGGATGAAAGGGCCAGTTTGCGCTTCATGCCCGTCGACCAGTTGTCGACCGGCTCGTCGGCCGGCAGGGCGAAGAGGCCGAGGTAGGGTTCGGGGTCCGACGAGGGGTGGTAGTGGGCCGTCAGGTCGAGCAGGTCGCGTCCCGTCATCCCCTCGTAGAAGGCCGGTTCGGTCTCGAGCAGCGCCATCTCGCGGCGGTTGAGCGGGCGCCCGTTGCGGGTCACCGAGCCCGACGTGGGGCGCAGCAGGCCGTAGAGGGTGCGCAGCAGCGTGGTCTTGCCGGCGCCGTTGATGCCCACGATGCCGTGGATGGCCCCTTCGGTGAGGTGCATGTTGAGGCGGCTGAGGATGTCGCGCCGGCCGAGGCGTACGGTGAGGTTATCGGCTGTAATCATGGAGGTAGCGGTTGAGGTTGCGCTCGGCGCGGAGGCCGTAGCGGATGAGCAGTACGAGCGAAACGGGCAGCAGCGGCGGAAGCAGGAAGCCTAAGAGCCCGAGCAGCATGGCGGTCGAGGCGGCGGGACGGGGCTCTGCGGGGTCGTAGAGGGCGTATTTGGCCAGCACGGCGTAGAGCAGCACGAGCGTCGAGAAGGCGAGCCAGAGGGCGGCGACCCAGGCTGCACGGGGGTGCAGCAGGGCGGCGGCGAGGGCGAAGGGGGCCGTGGCGAGAAGGTAGTTGCGCAGCGCTTCGCCCACCTTGCGGGCCAGCAGGCGGCTGCTGTCGAGCTCGGGCAGGAGCAGCAGGGCGAGGGGTTCGTTGCGCGTGTAGCACTCGACGGCGATGAGCGCCGTGAAGCCTAGGTAGATGAAGCTCCAGTAGGGGACGGCCGCCAGCAGCAGGGCGCCGAGGGCGAGCAGGAGCATCGTGATGCGGTGGCGGCGCAGGGCGGCGCACCACTCGGGGGACCAGGCGAGCCAGCCGATGCGCAGCGGGCTGCGCAGGTGCGGGGCGGCAAGCGTGCGGGGCAGCAGGGCGATGTTGGGGGCGGCGGCGAGGAGGCCGAGGGCGTGCCACGGGTGGCCGGCGGCGAGGAGCAGCAGGGATGCCGGAACGGCGAGCGCGAGGCAGTCGAGCCAGGCCGAAAGGCGGGGATGCGGGACCATGAGCGCCGCCAGGCGGGTGTCGCGGCGCGTGAGGTGGAAGCGCACGAGGAGCAGTGCGGCGACGCCCGTTGCCCAGAGGGGATGAGGGCCGGCCACGGCGAGGAAAAGGGCGGCAACCCCCGCCGCGAAGAGCAGGACCACCGGAAGGAACCACCCCACCCTGCGCAGCCACCGGGCGGCGAGGCGCAGCCTGAGGCGCGTGAGCGAGAGGTTGGAGCGGTACGGAGCTTCGGGCCGGGGTCCGGCGCTCTGAGCCGGGGCGGCAGCACCGGGATTTTCGGCGGCTCCGGTGCTCCGGGCGGGTTCGGCTGTCCCGGGATTTTCGGCATTTCTGGCGGACTCGGCGCACCGGGCGGGGTCAGCGGCCGGCCGTGCGGCCGCGGAGCCCTTTTCGGGGCTGCACGGCGTGGAGGCGGGCTCTCCGCTTGGCGCGGCGGGTCCGGCGGCCGGAGTGTCGGCGGCCGTTTCCGGGACCGGTATGTCGGACGAGGGGCTCTTCATGGCTTATTTGACCACCTCGAGCTGTTCGAGGCGGTGGTCCACCACAATCTTGTCGATGATGGTCTTGACGAGGGTATCCATCTCCGAGCCGTCGCTGTAGTCGGCCGGGCAGACATGGCTCACGCGGTTGTCGTGGATGAGCGACGAAAGCTCGCGGCGCGCCCCCTTCTGCTCGGGGTTGTAGACCGCTATGGAGTGGCCGCCCGAACTCTTGACCAGACGCATGCAGGGGATGTCGGTGGTGCCGTCGCCCACGTAAATCATCCGCTTGAAGGGGACCGGACGCTCGTTCTCGGGGATGTAGCGGTTGACCAGCTTCGAGTCGAAGACCGATTCGACCCCCTTGTTGATTTTGAAGATGAACTGCGTCTTGTTGGTATAGTTGACCGCCACGGCCGGCCAGTAGGCGATGCCGTCGACGTCGTAGAGGAACGAGCAGGCGTAGATTTTGCGGAACTCGTGGGCGATTTCGGTCCCCTCGATAATCTCCTTCAGCCCCGAGGAGTTGATGTAGTGGAGAATCCGCACGCCGCGCTCCTCGCCGTAGCGGTTGATACGGCCGAACCATTCGCGCACGCCCCGGTAGAGCGAGACGCGGCGTCCCGACTCCTGGAAGGCTTCGCGGCGGAGCGACAGCCCCTTGGACTTGGCCTCCTGAATCATCCGGGCCATGTAGGTGAGCACCATGTCGGCATCCTGCTCCTCGGCCAGCGAGTTGGCCTCCGACCAGAACTCCTTGTTGCTCTTGCCCACGGCGGGGATGAAGTCGTACTCCTGCATGTTTCCGGGCGCCAGCGTGCCGTCGAAATCGTAAATCAGTGCGATGGTGATGCGGTTCTGTTCCATGGCTGCGGTTTTGGTGCTGGACTGCCCGGTGCGCGGGATGCGGCGGGCAATCGTGCAAAGTTTGTTCAAAGATAACGAATTTTTTCGCTATTTTTGTCTCTGAGAACCCGTAAAAGAAGACGTTTCCATGGAATTCAAGACATTGCTCGAAAAGCGCCGCAGCGTGCGCAAGTATGCGCCCACGGCCGTACCCCGCGAGGTGGTCGACCGGCTGCTCGGCGAAACGCTCGGGGCTCCCTCGTCGCGCAATTCGCGCTCGACGCGGCTGCTCGTTGTGGACGACCCCGAGGTGGTGGCCCGCATGGCCTCGATGCGCGACTACGGCGCGGCCTTCATGAAGGGGGCGCCGCTGGCCATCGTCGTGCTGGGTGATACGACGCGCAGCGATCTGTGGCGTGTCAATGCAGCCATCTCGGCGACGGTGCTCCATCTGGCCTGTGTCGACGAGGGGCTCGCCTCGTGCTGGGTCCACATCGACGGACGGTCCCGCCTGAAGGAGGAGCCCGAGGGCGAGACGGCGGCCGACTACCTGCGCACGTTCCTCCCCATTCCCGAGGGGTGCGAACCCCTCTGCGCGCTGGCTATCGGCTATTCGGACTTCGTGCCGGCGCCGCTGCCCGAGGCCGACGACAGCGACCGCGTCATCCGCCTCTGAGCGGAATCTCCGGAGGCCCGTCCCCGGTGAGCGGGCGGCCGGTGCGGCTGCGCGGCTCACGGTTGCATGGCTGTACGGCTCGGCGGGCTTCCAACGGCCTGTCCGGCGTGTGCGGTACGCCTCTGCGGAGCGTATGGTAAAAAGCGAGCCCCGAACTTCTGATGAGTTCGGGGCTCGCTTTTCGGGTTATCCGGGTCGGGGCCACAGGCCGCTACCCTATCGGTTGACCACCGGCTTGATGTCCTTGATGCGCAGCTGCGTGGTGACGTTGCCCCGGTAGTGGTTCTCGACAATCTGGTAGCAGACGTCGATGGGGCGTCCCGAACGGCACCACTCGTAGTGCGTCGGCTGCTGGAAGGCGATGGCCTGGATGGTCGTGTTGGGCTTCTGCCGCTGCATGAGGTCCATGCGCAGGTGCTCGCAGTCCATTCCCACGAGCTTCACCTCGCCGTGGTTGATGACCCCGTAGGTGGCGAAGACCGGCGCCGTGTTGCCCGGCCCGAAGGGCTGGAAGCGGTTCAGCGCGGCGCGGAAGGCCGGCGTGATGTCCGAGAAGAGCAGCTCGCTGTCGATGTCCACCTGGGGGATGAGCATCTGGGGATCGATGTTCTCCTCGACGAAGGCGTTGAAGCGGCGCGTGAACTCCTCGACATTCTCCGGGCGCATCGTGAGCCCTGCGGCGTACATGTGGCCGCCGAAGTTCTCCAGAAGGTCCGAGCACGACTCGACCGCCTGGTAGAGGTCGAAGCCCGGAACCGAACGGGCCGAGCCCGTCACGAAGCCGTTGCTCATCGTCAGCACCACCGTCGGGCGGTAGTAGGTCTCGATGAGGCGCGAGGCGACGATGCCCACGATGCCCTTCATCCACTTGGGGTTGTAGATGACCGTGCTCTTGCGGGCCTTCAGCTCGGGATTGTGCTCGATGTAGTCGTGCGCCTCCTGCGTCACCGAACGGTCGATGGACTTGCGGTCCTGGTTATAGGCGTCGATGACGTTGCCGAACTCCTGGGCCACCCGCTCGTTGCCCTCGATGAGCAGTTCGACGGCGGCATGGCCGCCCGAGGGCGAGGCGTTCTCGTCGTTCTCGTCCATGCGCATGCGCCCGGCGGCGTTGATGCGCGGACCGATTTTGAAGACGATGTCGTCGATGGTGATGCTGTGCTTGTCGAGTCCGCAGATTTTGATAATCGACAGCAGCCCCTTCGACGGTTCGCGGTTGAGGTTGATGAGGCCGAAATGGGCCAGAATGCGGTTCTCCCCCACCAGCGGCACGATGTCCGAGGCGATGCTTACGACCAGCAGGTCCATCAGCGGACGAATCTGCTCGAAGGGGATGCGGTTCTTCTGGGCATAGGCCTGAACCAGCTTGAAGCCTACCCCGCAGCCCGACAGCTCGTCGAACGGGTAGGTGCAGTCGACCCGCTTGGGGTCCAGTACGGCCACGGCCTGAGGAATCTCGTCGGCCGGGAGATGATGGTCGCAGATGATGAAATCCACGCCTTTCTGCTTCGCATAGACCACTTTTTCCATGGCTTTGATGCCACAGTCCAACGCGATAATCAACCCCACGCCCTTGCGGGCAGCGTGGTCGATTCCCTTGAACGATATGCCGTATCCTTCGGTATACCGGTCGGGGATGTAGAACGTCAGGTTCTTGTGTCCAATCTGGCGGAGAAACTTGTAGACCAGCGCCACGGCCGTGCAGCCGTCGACGTCGTAGTCGCCGTAGACCATGATTTTCTCATGGTTGCGGACGGCCTCCTCGACGCGGGCGACCGCCTTGTCCATGTCCTTCATCAGGAAGGGGTCATGGAGGTCGGACAGGCTCGGTCTGAAGAACTTCTCAGCCTTCTCAAGTGTGTCTATGCCTCTCTGTACGAGTAGATTCGCCAGCACGGGCGAGAGCCTCAGCGCGGATGCGAGCATCGCTACCGTCGCGGGGTCGCCCTGCGGTTTCACTACCCATCGTTTTTCCATGGGCATACGTTCTGTTATTTATATATTTCAACATTCAATATCTCACTTAAGTTCTTCGCGACGAGGCTCTTGACCTCCTCCATCGCAATCGTGCGGCCGGTTTCGCGCTCGAGCGACGTGGCTCCCCGGTCGCGGAAGCCGCACGGATTGATGCGTTCGAACCACACGAGGTCGGTGGCTACGTTGAGCGCAAAGCCGTGCATGGTTATATAACGCGACGAACGCACTCCTATTGCGCACAACTTGCGCGTCGGCCCGTCGGCGGCCGTCCCGAGGCATCGGGCGGCGGCGTCCGTCGTGGCGGCGGGGCCGTAGTCGGTGCCGGCACCGAGCCATACGCCCGAGGCTCCGGCGATGCGCCCCGTGCGGAGTCCGTAGTGCGCCGCACAGCGGATGACGCACTCCTCGAGCGCCGCGATGTACTCGCGCAGGCCGATGCCCAGCCGCTCGAGGTCGAGAATCGGATAGACGACCAGCTGCCCGGGGCCGTGGAAGGTGATGTCGCCTCCGCGGTCGATGTGGTAGAACCGGGCGCCGAGCCGTTCGAGCGTTTCGCGCCCGATGAGCAGGTTCTCGGCATGGCCGCTTTTGCCCAGCGTATAGACGGGCGGATGTTCGACCATCAGCAGCGTGCCGGCCTCCTCGGCCGGGCCACCCGACGCGGCCGGGTTGCACTCCGGGGCCGTTGCGGGGGTTTGCTCCGTTCTGTGGGCCCGCTTCCCGGCCTCATGCGGCGCGGAGGGTGTGCGGGCGGGCGTCTTGGCGGCGACAAGGGCGTCGAAAAGCTGCCGCTGGAGTTCCCAGCAGCGCCCGTAGTCCATCGACCCGAGGTCGCACAAACGGAGTTTCATCGCTACAAACTTTTCACACTGCGGAGAGCCTCCTCAGCCAGATACGACGACCGCACCAGCGGTGCGCTCGCGCAGTAGCTGAATCCCATCTCCAGCGCCTGAAGTCTGTACCATTCGAATTTTTGGGGAGTTACGTACGCCGCTACGGGGTAATGCTCCAGTGTAGGTCGAAGGTACTGACCAAGCGTCACAATCTTCACGCCCACGTCGCGCAAGTCGCGCAGGGTCTGCAATACTTCACCATCGCTCTCGCCAAGTCCGACCATCAGTCCGCTCTTCGTCGCGGCTCCCTGCTCTGCGAGGATGCGCAGCGTCTCCAGACTCGTGCGGTATTTGGCACGGGAACGTACGACGGGAGTGAGTCGTTCGACGGTTTCGATGTTGTGCCCGATGATGTCGGGCCCGGATGCGACTACGGTGGCCAGATGTTCGGCCTTCGCATCCAAATCGGGAATAAGGAGCTCAATTGCGGCGTCGGGGTTCTCCGTGCGGATGGCCTCGACGGTACGGGCCCAGTGGGCGGCCCCGCCGTCGGGCAGGTCGTCACGCGTGACGGAGGTTACGACGACATACCTCAGCTGCATGAGCCGGACGCTCTCCGCAACCTGGCTGGGCTCGGAGGGGTCGGGCGGTGCGGGATGTCCCGTACGGGTGGCGCAGAAGCGGCAGCCCCGCGTGCAGATGTCGCCCAGAATCATGAAAGTCGCCGTACGGCGGCTCCAGCACTCCGCCTTGTTGGGGCAGAGACCGCTGCTGCAAATCGTGTGCAGGCCATGTTCCCGGACGATGCGTTGCACTTCGGCATACTGAGCCGTGCGGTGAAGTCGAATCTTCAGCCAGTCGGGTTTTTTCAGCACATCGCCTTTGTCATACAACCTCGGCATTTAAGTTCATTATTTTCCAATTGATGCAAAAATAAAAAAATAATCCATGAAAAGCAACAGCCGGAGGCCGATTCCGGAACTTCCGAGCAGGCGTTTCGCTCCAAAGTCGCGCTGCAGCCGCGTGCAGCAGGGTTTCGGCCGAGCAAAAAAGATTGGGGGCGGGTCGGGCCGCCGCGCCCGGCCGGGGAGCTCCGGCAGGGACATAAAAAAAGGGGACCACGCGTACCTGGCGGTAACGGGCCCCTCTGGTTAGGTTAGTTAGGTTAATGAGAAGCGGGAGATTCCCACGTTGTGTTACACAAAGGTAAACCGATTTTTAGGAAAAACAAAATTTTTGTTACAAAAATTACAATATTCCGCCTCGTATTGCATCAATTTGCAATTAAAATTTTTTAATTAGGGGAAAATTCGTAAGTTTTTCCATAAAACGGGCGGGTTGTTCTCCGCATTCTGCCCATTATTGTCCCTCCGTCACGCTCCGTCACGCTCCGGGCACGCGGGGCGTCCGCCGTTGCGGCTCAGGCCGGGGCATTCTCCGGGCCGGGCTGCGGGGTGAAGGACTGCGTCCCTGTCGGACAGTGCATCTGTGACCCGGCGTCCCGGCGTCCCTGTCGGGCAGCGGGGTGACGGCCGGCGTCCCTGTGACCCGGAGGTCTTGGGGTCCCTGTCGGGCAGTGCACCTGTGCTGCGGGGGCTGCGGGCGTCCCTGTCGGGCAGTGCACCTGTGCTGCGGGGGCTGCGGGCGTCTCTGTCGGGCAGTGGGGTGACGGCCGGTGTCCCGACGTCCCTGCCGGGCGGTGCGCCTGTGACCCGGTACATCTGTGCCGCGGGGCGCTGCCGGGCGGTGCCGGTGCGGGCTCAGAGCGCCTCCTGGAGCTGCGGCGCCGCTGTCAGGGGCTGCTGCAGGGAGGTGTCGGCCTCCGGGTTGGTGTGGAGGTGTCGCGAGCGGTAGGCGGCCGGGGTCATCTGGTACTCCTTCTTGAAGAGCTTGATGAAGTGCGACGTGTTGGGGAAGGTGCATTCGACGCCGATTTCCGAGATGGATTTCGAGGTCGAGATGAGCAGCAGGCGCGAGTGCATGAGCCGCTGGCGGATGTACCACTTGTGGGGCGGCATCTGGAAGTGGCGGCGGAATTCCTTCTTGAACGAGGTGAGCGAGCGGTTCGTGAGCCGGGCGAGCTCCTCGATGGAGATATCCTTGAAGATGTGGTCGTAGACCGTCTGTTCGAAGTTCTCCCTCGCCGTGTCGATGTTGCCCAGCAGTTTGCTCTTGATGCAGCAGTCCTCGTGCGACGAGATGAGGTAGATGAGTTCGGTCATCTTGATGTTCTCGGCCGTCTCGTCGTGCAGGAAGCTCTCGTCGCGCAGGTAGTTGTTCGTATTGACGAAAAAGTTGCGCAGCGAGTTCCATGCGGGCATTGCCACATGGGGGCGGTTGTGGCAGTTTTCGCACGTGTGGTCGTTCGAAATGCTCAGTCCGTAGGTGATGTTCAGGTGCAGCAGGATGCGCTGCAGGTCGGCCGGAGTGTAGTAGAAGAGCACCTGCTCGAAGGGCTGGCCGTTTTCGGGCACGTTCTCCACATAGTGGTGGCCGAGGCCCAGGTAGAAGACGTCGCCGCGGTTGAACGCCTGGCGCTTGTCTCCGTCGTAGACGTATTTGGTCCCCCGCAGCACGTAGCCTATGGCGTAGCGCGAGAGGGCCTGGGACTGAATCCCGTTGTGAAGCGTTTCAACATACTTCACAATCATCGGCTGTTGGGCCGACAAAGGTGTAGAATTCTTCATGTAATAATTGTGTTTTGGTTTTCTGAACAAGAAGTTGCGTCTTGTGTTCACATTCAAATATACAATTAATTATTTTAATTATAAAATATTTAATACAATTTTATCCCCCTTTGGGGCGAATAGGTCCGAACGAGGTGTCGGGGTGTCCGAACCCTGTCTCTTATACACATCTCCGAGCCCACGAGACATCTCAGGATCTCGT
>UQNV01000046.1 GCA_900542505.1 uncultured Alistipes sp. | reverse complement strand
TCGAGCGCCTGCTGCGTCGCCATGCGCTTGTCCAGCTCGCGCTGGTAGAGCTTCGATTTGAGGATGCGCATCGCATTCTCGCGGTTCATCAGCTGCGAACGGGTCTCCATGTTCTCGATGAGGTACTCAATCGGCTCGCCCGTATCGGGGTCCTTGCCGTGGTAGCGCAGGCGCACGGCCGTCTCCACCTTGTTGACGTTCTGGCCACCCGCACCGCTCGAACGGAAGGTATCCCACTCGATGTCGGCCGGATTGACCACGATTTCAATCGAATCGTCGACCGCCGGCGACACGAAGACCGAAGCGAAGGTCGTCTGGCGCTTGTTGTTGGCGTTGAAGGGCGAGAGGCGCACCATGCGGTGGACGCCGTTTTCGCTCTTCAGATAGCCGTAGGCGTACTCGCCCTCGAATTCCAGCGTACAGGACTTCACGCCCACCTCCTCGCCGGCCTGGTAGTCGAGCACCTTGACCTTGTAGCCGTGGGCCTCGCCCCAGCGCGTATACATGCGCAGCAGCATCGACGCCCAGTCGAGTGCCTCGGTGCCGCCCGCGCCGGCGTTGATATCCATGATGGCGCCCAGCTTGTCCTCGTCGCGGCGCAGCATGTTGCGCATCTCGAGCTTGCCGATGCGCTCCATCGTTTCGGCATAGTGGGCATCGAGCTCCTCCTCCGAAACGACCCCCTCCTTCACAAAGTCGGGCATCAGTTCGAGGTCCTCGACCAGCTTGGCCACGGCGTCGTACTCTTCGACCCACGCCTTGATGCCCGCCACCTTGCGCAGCTGCTCGCGCGCCTTGGCGGGGTCCTCCCAGAAATCGGGCTCCTGGGTCTTCTCCTCCTCGTTGCGGAGGTCGATTCGACGCTGCTCGATGTCGAGACAACGGTAAAGCGTATCGCGGCGCGCGGCCGCCTCCTTGATTTGTTCGGCAAGTACCATGATGCTTAAAAACGGGTTTTGAGCTTCCGCGACGCGAATTCGAGGATGAAGTCGGCCGTACCCTCCTCGCCGCCCAGCGTCGAGGAGTTGATGCAGAGGTGGTAGGTGGCCGCTTCGCCCCACGTGCGGGAGCTGTAGTAATTGTAATAGTCGGCGCGGCTGGCGTCGGTCCGCCGCATCCGGTTGAGCGCCTCCTCGGGCGTGATGCCGTGCAGGCGGCAGAGCCGCCCGATGCGGTCCTCCTCGTCGGCCGAGATGAAGACGTTGACCGTGCGCGGATGGTCGCGCAGGATATAGTCGGCGCAGCGGCCCACGAAGATGCACGACTCGCGCGACGCAAGGTCGCGAATCACGTCGCTCTGGATTTTGAACAGCGCATCGTTCGACAGCACGTTGGTCACCGTGGCGTTGTCGCCGCAGAAGGGGGCGCGCAGATAGTAGACCAGCGACGAAAGCACGCCGCGCGACTCCCGCTCGTCGGCCTTCTCGAAGTGTTCGGGACAGATGCCGCTCTGGTCGGCGGCCAGCGCGATGAGCTGCTTGTCGTACATCCGGATGCCGAGCCGCCGGGCGAGGATTTCGCCGACGGCCTTGCCGCCGCTGCCGAGCTGACGGCCTATGTTGATTACGAATTTTTCCATGTGGCTATTGTTTGACCGCAGAGCCGGGCTCCATCAGGCGCCGGAATCCGCGCAATTGGTGTGACAACATGAGGAAGGCGACGATGCTGGCCAGAAGGTCCGACACGGGCATCGCGCACCATACGCCCCAGCTTCCGTTCCACTGGGTATACTGGTCGAAGAGCGGAGGCAGCAGGATGAGTCCCGGCAGCAGGAACAGCAGCTGGCGCGAGAGCGACAGGAAGATGGCCTTGCCGGCCATGCCGATACTCATGAAGAAGTTGGTGGCCACCATCTGGAAGCCGATAATCGGGAAGCAGACGAAGGTTATCCGCATGCCCTCGGCGGCCAGACGCACCAGCTCCTCGTCCTTCGTGAAGAGCGACACGGCCATCCGGGGCACCAGTTCGCCCAGAAGGAATCCCGCCGTGGTGACGCACGTGGCTCCGATGGCCGTCAGCTTCAGCACCCGCAGCACGCGGTCGTACTGCCGCGCGCCGAAGTTGTAGCCCGCAATGGGCTGCATGCCCTGGTTGAGGCCCATGACCACCATCACGAAGAAGAAGGCCACGCGGTTGACGATGCCGTAGGCTCCGATGGAGAGGTCTCCGCCGAACTGCTTGAGCCCCTTGTTGATGAGGATGACGATGAAGCAGGCCGCCAGGTTCATCAGGAAGGGCGACATGCCGATGGCCAGGATGTTGCGTACAATCTTGCCGTGCAGGCGGTAGATGCCGCGCCGGAAGTGCAGCAGCTCGCGCCGGTCGGAGAGAATCCGGAACTGCCATACGAGCGATATGACCTGGGCAAGCACCGTTGCGATGGCGGCGCCGCGGATGCCCCACCCGAAGCCGTAGATGAAGAGCGGGTCGAGCACCGTATTGATGACCACCGTGTTGATGGTGGCGTACATCGCCTTGCGGGGATGGCCCGAGGCGCGCAGCACGGCATTCAGGCCCAGATACATGTGCGTGATGACATTGCCCCACAGAATCACGGTCATGTATTCGCGCGCGTAGCCTACCGTCGCCTCGCTCGCCCCGAAGAAGTAGAGAATCGGGTCGAGAAAAAGCAGCGTGACGAGGCTGAACGCCACGCCGATAATCAGGTTCAGTACGAATACGTTGCCAAGCACCTTGCCGGCCGTGTCGTAGTCACGCTGCCCGAGCCGCATCGACACGAGCGTCGCGGCACCCACGCCCACCAGCGAACCGAAGGCCGCCGCAAGGTTCATCAGCGGGAAGGTGAGCGCCAGACCCGAGATGGCGAGCGGGCCCACACCATGGCCGATGAAGATGCTGTCCACCATGTTGTAGAGCGACGAAGCCGTCATGGCGATGATGGCCGGCACGGCATACTGCACGAGCAGTTTGCGGATTCGCTCGGTTCCGAGCTCCATCGCCGCTCCTCTGATTTCCGTCATGTGTTCCTTTTTTTCGTTTGTCCCGACCGGTGCGTCCCGGTCTTTTCACCCCTTCCGCCCGAAGGCAAAAGCGGCACCCTGCCGTCCCTGCGGACGGAGGTTCCACGCCCCGAAATACGGCGGGGCCGTCATGAATATGCGGGATGCCTCGCGCCCTATTCGAGCTCCCAGTCGCTGCCGTCCTTGCGGTCCTTGACGCGGATGCCGGCGGCAGCCAGTCCGTCGCGGATGCGGTCCGAAGCGGCCCAGTCCTTCGCGGCGCGCGCCTTGAGGCGCTCGGCAAGCAGCATCTCGACCAGCGGCGTCACGTAGTCGCGGCCCGATGCGGCGCCGGCAGCCTTCTCGTCCTTCAGTCCGAGGATGTCGAAGACGTAGCGGTGCACCGTCGCGCGCAGCGTCTCGAGGTCGGCAGCCGAGATGCGCTGCTGACCTTCGGCAATCTGGTTGATGATGCGCACCCAGTCGAAGAGCGCCGAGATGACCATCGGCGAATTGAGGTCGTCGTCCATCGCCGCGCGGCAACGCTCCTCCAGCTCCGAGGGGTTGACCGTCGAGGTCTCCGAGGGTTGCAGCTTGCCCAGCGTCTCGACAGCCTTCATCAGGCGGTCGAGGCCCTTCTCGGCGGCCTGCAGCGCCTCGTTCGAGAAGTCGAGCGTCGAGCGGTAGTGGGCCTGCAGCACGAAGAAGCGGATGGTCATCGGCGAGTAGGCCTGCGCCAGAAGGCGGTGGTTGCCCGTGAAGAGCTCCTCGAGGGTGATGAAGTTGCCCAGCGACTTGCCCATCTTCTGGCCGTTGATGGTAATCATGTTGTTGTGAACCCAGTAGCGGGCCGAATCGTGACCCAGGGCAGCCGTCGACTGCGCGATTTCACACTCGTGGTGGGGGAACATGAGGTCCATGCCGCCGCCGTGGATGTCGAACCGCTCGCCCAGGTAGCGCGTCGACATGGCCGAGCACTCCATGTGCCAGCCGGGGAAGCCGTCGCTCCAGGGCGAGGGCCAGCGCATGATGTGTTCGGGCGAGGCCTTCTTCCAGAGGGCGAAGTCGTAGGAGTGGTGCTTGTCGCTCTGGCCGTCGAGTTCGCGCGTGTTGGCCACGATGTCCTCGAGGTTGCGGCCCGACAGGCGGCCGTAGTTGTGGCTGGCGTTGTACTTCTCGACATCGAAGTAGACCGAGCCGTTCGACACGTAGGCAAACCCGGCGTCGAGAATCCGCTCGACGAAGGCAATCTGCTCGATGATGTGGCCCGAGGCGCAGGGCTCGATGGAGGGCGTCTCGACGTTGAGCGCCTCCATGGCGTGGTGGTAGCGCTCCGTATAGTAGTGGGCCACCTCCATCGGTTCGAGCTGCTCGAGGCGCGCCTTCTTGGCGATTTTGTCCTCACCCTCGTCGGCGTCGTGTTCCAGATGGCCCACGTCGGTGATGTTGCGCACGTAGCGCACCTTGTAGCCCGAAGCCTTCAGGTAGCGGAACAGCAGGTCGAAGGTCACGGCCGGACGGGCATGGCCCAGATGGGGGTCGCCGTAGACCGTGGGGCCGCAGACATACATCCCCACGCGACCGGGGGTAATCGGCTCGAACACCTCCTTGCGGCGGGTGAGCGTATTGTAAAGCACGAGTTTGGAATCCATAGTATCGGGATATTTTGCTACAAAAATAGAAAATATAATTCAGAGTGCGCCCAAAAAACGGCAATAAATCCCACCCCCGACGCGCTGCAGCCCTTCCGCAACGGGTCGCTGCGGAGCGGTGCGAGGCCACAAAATCGGCCCCGAAGGTGGAACTTTCGGCCATTGAGGGGTAATATCGATTGATTTTCGCCGTTAAATGATTACTTTTGCAGGAAAACTTGAGCTCAAATCCGATATGACATTCTTCAAACGCTGGAACAACATCGTCGGATGGGCGGTATTCGCCATTGCGGCGTTCGTCTATCTGAAAACGATGGAACCGGTCTCAAGTCTCTGGGACTGTTCGGAATTCATCGCAACCTCCTACAAACTCGAGGTGGGTCACCCCCCCGGAGCGCCGCTCTTCATGATGCTGGCCCGTCTGGCAACCCTCTTCGCCATGGGCAATCCCGACTACGTGGGAGTGGCCGTCAACGCCATGAACTCGCTGGCGAGCGCCTTCTGCATCCTCTTCCTCTTCTGGACCATCACCCACCTTGCGCGGCGGCTCGTCACCCGTGACGGACGCGAACTGACCGTTGCCTCGACGTGGGCCGTGCTCGGAGCCGGACTCGTCGGCGCTCTGGCCTACACCTTCACCGACACCTTCTGGTTCTCGGCCATCGAAGGCGAGGTATACGCCCTCTCGTCGATGTTCACCGCGCTGGTCATCTGGCTGATGCTCAAGTGGGAGGATGAGGCCGACCAGCCCCACAGCCTGCGCTGGATTGTGCTCATCGCCTACATGATGGGTCTCTCCATCGGCGTGCACATCCTCAACCTGCTGACCATCCCGGCGCTGGTCTTCATCTACTACTTCCGCACCACGAAGCAGGTCACCTGGCGCGGTGCGGCGCTGGCCACGCTCGTCGCACTGCTCATCCTGGGCTTCATCAACGGCATCATCATCCCCTATACGGTCTACTGCGGGGCGATGGTCGACCTCTTCTTCGTCAATACGCTGGGGCTGCCCGTCAATTCGGGCATGGTGGTCTTCGCGCTGGCGCTCATCATCGGCATGGGCTGGGCCTCGTGGTACACCCACCGCAAGGGCAAGGTGACGTGGAACGTCATCCTGCTCTCGACGACGATGATTCTCATCGGCTACTCCTCCTATGCCTCGATGACCATCCGCGCGGCTGTGAATCCCCCGATGAACAGCAACAACCCCAACACCCCCTTCGCACTCTATTCGGTGCTCAACCGCGACCAGTACGGCGACCGCCCGCTCCTCTACGGCCCCTACTACTCGGCACCCATCGAGGGCTACAAGGAGAAGCAGGTGCGCTACCTCGACGAGGATGGCAAGTACAAGTCGGCAACCACCGTCACGGGCTACACCCACTCGCCCGAATTCATGCACTTCTTCCCCCGCATGTGGGAGCCGCGCCGCGGCGAACGGGCCTACAAGCCGTGGGGCGCATACCGCACCAAGACCGAGGTGCTGCGCGACGACAAGGGTGAAATCATCCGCGACGAGCAGGGACGTCCCGTACGCGGCGAGGTGCTCGACTTCGGCCGCAAGCGGGTCTACGACGACGGCTACGACCTGCGTACGGTCGTCGAACCCACCTTTGCCGAGAACCTCTACTACTTCTTCAACTACCAGCTCAACTACATGTACGGGCGCTACTTCCTGTGGAATTTCGTGGGGCGCCAGAGCGACATCCAGCCTTCGGGTTCGACCACCATCACCGACGGCAACTGGCTTTCGGGCATCCGCTGGCTCGACGAGCGGAGACTGGGCCCGCAGGACAACCTGCCGCGCGAAATCGCCGAGAACAAGGGGCGCAACACCTACTACTTCCTCCCCTTCCTGCTGGGTCTGATAGGACTGCTCTACCAGCTCAACCGCGACCCGCGCAACTTCTCGATTGTCACCTGGCTCTTCATCATGACGGGCGTGGCGCTGGTCTTCTACTTCAATACGGCACCCGGCGAGCCGCGTGAGCGCGACTACGTCTATGCCGGTTCGTTCTACGCCTTCTGCATCTGGATAGGCTTCGGCGTGCTGGCGCTGCGCGAGCTCTTCGCCCGCCTCACGAAGCACGACACGCGAGCCGTGGCCGGCGTGGCGACGCTCGTCGGACTGGTCGTGCCCGCCATCCTGGCCGCCCAGAACTGGGACGACCACGACCGCTCGCACCGCTACATGGCACGCGACATCGGCTGGAACTACCTCCAGTCGACGCTGCCCAACTCGATTATCCTCAACTACGGCGACAACGACACCTTCCCGCTCTGGAACAACCAGGAGGTCTACGGCGTGCGCCCCGACGTGCGTATCATGAACACCTCCTACCTGGGCGGCGAGTGGTACATCGACGAGATGAAGACCAAGGCCAACGACGCTCCGGGCGTACCCTTCTCGCTGCCCAAGCGGAAGTACACCTACGCCAACGACGTGCTGCCGGTCGAGGAGCGGCTGGAGGGTCCGGTCGACATCCGCGAGGTCATCAACTTCGTGCTGAGCGACGACCCGCGCTCGAAAATCAAGCTCGTCGACGGCTCCTCCATCGACTACATCCCGACGCGGCGCATCGCCCTGCCGGTCAACAAGGAGAACGCCATCGCCTCGGGCATCGTGGCCGAAAAGGACCGCGACCTGATGGTCGACACGGTCTACATCAACCTCCGCTCGAGCAGCATCGACAAGAGTCAGCTGATGATTCTCGACATGCTGGCCAACTTCGACTGGAAGCGGCCGATTTTCTTCACGCAAATCTACATCCTGCAGGACTTCGGGCTGCTGGACTACCTCCAGTACGACGGTTACGCCTACCGCCTGGTGCCGATTCTCACCCCCGTGCAGAACGCCTATGAAATCGGCCGTGTGGATGTCGACTACACGCTGCCGCTGGTGCGCGACACGTTCCGCTACGGCAACCTGAACGACCCGCGCGTCTATGTGGACTACTTCCTGCAGTACAACCTCGGTGCGTCGCGCACCCGCGAGATGTTCGCCCGTGTCGGGAAGGAGCTGCTGCGCGAAGGCCGCGTCGAGGAGGCGGTCGAGCTGCTCGACATGGGACTCGAGAAGTTCCCCACCTCGCAGATTCGCTTCACCGACATGAACACCTATCCCTATATCGAGGGGTACTATGCCGCCGCAAGCATGGGGGCCGAGGGCGCAGCCGAGAAGGGCGACGCCCTGCTGCGGGAGTACGCCACGACGCTCATCGAATACATCGAGTACTACTTCCGCTTCGACGGCGTGCTGGGCGACATGGTGTCGGACGTCATCGACACGAAGCTCACCGAGCTGGGCGACATCTACTCGCTGGCAAGCTATGCCGGACGCCGCGACGTGGTGGCCGAAATCAACGAGTACTACCGCTCGCTGGGCGTATCGGAGGAGTACCTCACCGACGTGGGTGACAAGCCCCAGGGAGCCGACTCTACCGCCGGGATGCAGCCCTGACGCGACGTGAGGGGCGGCCGTCGCCCCTCACCCGCTCCTCCGGCCGCAGAGCCGGGAACGGCAAAGCAAAAAGAGACTCCGCGTACCCGACGGGTATGCGGAGTCTCTTTTTGCTGTTCAGCCGCGGCGCTATGCCTGCGGTTCGTCGGTCCGGAGCGCCGAATCGGAACGCGGAGCCGAATCGGAGGGCTGTGCCTCGCCCGACGGACTCTTGTGGGACTTGTTGTAGAGGAAACGCTTGATTTTGTGCGTCGGGGTCTTTTCGAACTCCTTCTTCTGCTCGACCACCTCCGAAATGCGCGAGAAGCGGTTCACCTTGGCATTCACATAAGCCACAAGCTCCTGCTTGAGCTGCTCGGTCTTCGCCTCGAGCGCCTCCTTCTTGGTCTCCCACTCTTCACGCCAGTCCTCGAGCATCGCCTCGATTTCCTCGCGGTTGAAGTGGACGAGGGCGACCAGACGCCCTTCGCGCTCGGTGACAATCGAGTCGGCGATGCAGACGTGCGAGTTGAGCACGCTTTCAATCTCCTCGGGATAGATATTCTCGCCGCTGGGGCCCACAATCATATTCTTCAGGCGGCCCTTGATGTAGAGCCAGCCGTCGCTGTCGAACTCACCCAAGTCGCCCGTACGGAACCAGCCGTCGGAGGTGAAGACCTCGCGCGTCGCTTCGGGGTTCTTGAAGTACCCCATCATGACGCTGGGCGTGCGGGCGACGATTTCGCCCTGACGCGTCTCGGGATTGATGTTCTCGAGCCGCAGCTCGACACCCGGAGCCTGGGGCCCGGTCGAGCCCAGGCGCACCTGCGAAGGCGCGGCGCCGGCCAGCAGCGGAGCCGTTTCGGTCAGGCCGTAGCCGATGGCGTAGGGAATACGCGCCTCCATCATGAACTGCTCGGCACCGATATCGAGCTTCGCACCGCCGATTCCGAGGAAGCGGAGCCGGCGTCCGAAGAGCTTCATCAGCTTCTTGCCCGCCACACGGTGGAGATAGCGGCGCATGAAGCCCACGCGGTAGAGCGTCCGCCAGAAGTTGTTCGAATTGAACTTGGCGAGCACCTGGTGGCGGTAGATTTTCTCGATGATGAGCGGCACGATGAGCATCACCGTGGGACGTACCTGCCGCAGCGCCGGCATCAGCGCCGAAGCCGTGGGCGGGCGGTCGAGATAGACCACACGGGCTCCCATCGAGAAGGGATATATCATGCCGATGGAACACTCGTAGGTGTGCGACAGAGGCAGCACCGAGAGAAAGACATCGTCGGGATGGACGGGGAAAATCGAGGAACTCAGGTCTACCTGAGCGCAAAGTGCGGCATGGGAGAGCATCACCCCCTTGGGCTTCGAGGTCGTGCCCGAGGTGTAGATGATGACGGCCAAATCCTCGGGTGCGGGAACCGCCGTCGAACCTTCGGCGTGGACCTTCTGCGAGATGACGCCCAGGTTCTTCGTACGAATGACGACATTGAGCGACGATACCGTATCTTTCGAGAGTTTGGTGAAGAGCCTGTCCGAAACAAGTAGCGCCCTGGCCTCCGAGTGGGCGATAATCATGTCGAGTTCCTCACCCGTGAAATCGGGGAGAATCGGCACGACCACCATACCGGCCGAAGCGACCGCATAGTAGCATACGCCCCAGTTGGGCATGTTGCTGCTCAGCAGCGCCACCTTGTCGCCGGGACGCAGGCCTGCGCCCGTCAGAATATCCTGCACCTTTGCGATACGTCTGCCCACCTCGGCATAGGTCACATCCTCGCCGTCGAACATCGAAAAGGCGACTTTGGATGCGAACTCCTCCACGCTGTGACGGACAAGGTCGTAAAGTGTGTTAAGAGTCATTTTTGCGGGTTTATTCACGTTATACAAAGCCGGGACCTCCCGCAGGGCGGGGCCAGTCCTCGTATTACAAACGCGAAGTTTGGTGCAAAATTACTAAAATCCCCCGAAAAACGCTATTTTTGGCGCAAAATCTTGTAATGCTCGACAGCCTCCACATCAAACGTCTCGCCGCCGAGGCGGGGTTCGACCTCTGCGGAATCGCCCGCTGCAAACCCTTCCCACAGAACGAGATGCACTTCCGCCGGTGGCTCGGGCAGGGTTACCACTCCTCGCTCGAATACCTCACGCGCAACCTCGACAAGCGCTTCGACCCCGCACGGCTGGTCGAAGGGGCGCGGACGGCCGTCGTCTGCGCCGTCGGATACAAGAACCGGGCGAGCGAGGGCTACCCCACCTCATGCCGCACGAAAATCGCCTCCTACGCCCTGACGACCGACTACCACACCACCATCCGGCGGATGCTCCGCGGCATGCTCGACTCGCTGCGCGGAAGGTACCCCGGTCTGGGCGGACGCGCCTTCGTCGACACGGCGCCGCTGCTCGAAAAACAGCTGGCCGTCGAGGCGGGGCTGGGATGGATTGGCCGCCAGTCGCTGCTCGTCACCCCCGCACTGGGAAGTTTCGTACTGCTGGGCGAGCTGCTGCTCACCGACGAGGCCGACAGCTACGACTCCCCGCTCGAAGGCGAGGGATGCGGCTCCTGCCGCCGCTGCATCGATGCCTGCCCCAACGGGGCGCTCGTCGCCCCGCGGACGCTCGACACGGGGCGCTGCATCGCCTGCCACACCATCGAACGCGAGCCGGAAGCGAAGGTCGACCTCCACGGCTGGCTCTTCGGCTGCGACGAATGCCAGAGCTGCTGCCCCTACAACCGCCGTGCACCCCGTCACGCCAACAGGGAGTTCGACCCGCTCTTCGACCCCGAGGCGATGAGTCCCGAAGAGTGGGCGTCACTCGACGAACGGCAGTTCGAGGAGCGCTTCGGCTCCACGCCCCTCACGCGCAGCGGGCTCGAACGCATCCGACACAACATCCGGCTCACGCCCGACGACGCAGCGCAAAGACGAGAATAACCGCCGTGGTGAGCGTCTCCGAGAGGGGCTGGGCGAACCAGATGCCCGCAACGCCGCAAAGGGAGGGCAGCAGCAGAAAACTCGGCACGAGCAGCACGAATCCGCGCAGCAGGGCGAAGCCTGTTGCCGGGCGAACCCGTTCGAGGCTCTGGTAGTAGCCGATGGCCGTCAGATTGACCACGAAGGGAATGAATCCGGCAGCAAAGAGCGGGAAGCCGGCAACGGCCAGTTGTGCCGCCCGATTCTCACCCGGAAGGAACAGCCCCACCAGCCCCTCGGGCGCGAAGACGAAGAGCGCCGAGACCACCGCGCCGCAGCCGACAGCCGTTGTGAGCGCAATGCGCGCCGCAGCACGCACGCGTTCGCCGTTGGCCAGACCGAAGTTGTAGCTCAGTATCGGCTGGGCCGACTGTGCGATGGCGTTGCCGACCATGAAGACGAAGGGGATGTAATAGCACGCCACGCCGAAGGCGCCCACCCCGTCGTCGCCCAGACTGCGCATGAAAACTCCGTTACCCACGAACATCAGCACCGCAAGCGTCGCTTCGCCCAGCAGCGCCGACGAGCCGATGCGGCACTGATAGCCGATGTTGCGCAGCGAAAGCCGCAGGCTCTTGCGGCTCCACTTCACGCGACAGAGCTTCAGCGTCCGGGCCCGGAAAAGCAGATAGGCCATGGCCACCGCGCCGCCCGCCGCGACGCTGACGGCCGTAGCGAAGGCCGCTCCGCGAACACCCCACCCGAACGGGAAGATGAACAGCCAGTCGAGCACGACGTTCAGCACGGCCGAGATGACCGAACACCACATCGCCAGCCGCGGAGCGCCGTCGAGCCGGATGACGAAGAGCCCCACGGCCGTCCACATCTGGAAGAGCAGCCCCGGCGAGAACCACAGCAGATAGTCGCGCACCAGCGGCAACAGACGCTCCGATGCGCCCAGCATCCGGGCCGTCGCATCGGGGAAGAGCATCACCGAGGCGACGAGCACCACCGTCAGCAGCGACACGAACCAGAGCGCCTGGGTAACGTTGAGCCGCGCGGCCCGCACCTTGCCCCGCGAGAGGTGAATCGACGCCACCACCGAGCACCCCACACCGGCCATAAGCCCCACCCCCTGGGCGAGCATCAGCAGCGGCACATAGATATTGATGGCGGCGATTCCGTCGCTGCCGACACCGTGGCCGACAAACATTCCGTCGGCGACCGTCACGGCCGAAATCGACAGCATGCCCAGCAGCGTCGGCACGAAAAAGCGCCGGAAGAGGGTCGCCACACGCACCGTTCCCAAATCGATGGCATCACGTTCCATATCGTTTTTTTCCATGATTGAATCACACAAAAAAGTACCGGACAAGCGATTGGTTTTACCCAGTCATCTTATCCGGTACTGATAGGATACCCTCCGATGAGGATTACAAAACTCGCAGAGCCCGTCCGGCTCCGTTTATCTCATATTTTCACAAAAGGTTGCCGTTCTTCCCGCCATGGGGGAATCCGCGGTCCTACTTCGTCAGCTCGGCCAGAGCAGCCTTGGCGCTCTCGACAGCGGGGCCGTCGGTCACCTTCTGGAAGGCGGCGATAGCCTGCGGCTTCATCTCCTTGGCATTGTAAGCGGCGCCCAGCGTCAGGTACATGAGGCTCTTGTCCTCGAGGTCGGTCTGAGCGGCAGCAGCCTCCTCACCCAGCTCGATGACCTTCGCAAAGTCCTGCTTGCTCGAGTAGGCCTGCAGACGCACCTTGTGGGCAACGGCGCTCGAGGGGTTCTTGGCCAGCAGCGCGTCGGCCATGGCGATGATGCCGTCGAAATCGTTGGTGGACTGCAGCTTGGCAACCTCGTTGTTGGTGTAGAGCGTCATCATCTCGTTGGCCTTGGCAACAGCCTCCTCATACTTGGGGTTGGTCAGCGCGGCGATGTCCTCATAGATGGCCATACCCTCGGCATACTTGCCCAGCTCGCAGTAGCTCATTGCCAGGTTGAGCGCCATGTCCGTATTGCGCGGGTCGGCGGCATAGCCCTTGGCGAAAATCTCCGATGCGGTGGCGTAATCCTTGCTGTTGAAGGCCTCACCGCCCTGCATCTGGTAGATTTTGGCAACCCACTGCTTCGATTTGGTCATCTGGGTCATGTCGCCGTAGAGCTCGGCCAGCTCGGCCGACTTGGTGAAGTTGGTGATAGCCTCATCGTACTTCTTGGCCTGAGCGGCGTAACCGCCCATCATGAAGTAGCATTTCGGCAGCGTCGACTTGGCGGTGGCTACCAGCGATGCGGCACCGTCGGAATCCATACCCTCGTCGATGACCTGCTGGAACTTGGCCGCAGCACCTGCGAAGTCCTTGGCACCGTAAGCGGCGGCAGCCTCGTTGTAGACAGCCGTCAAATCCTGCGCCGAGAGCGAAACCGCCGCAAAGAGCGCAGCCACAGATAACAATACTTTTTTCATTTTGCTTATGAGTTTTTAGTTCGTGCGTAGTCGCCCTCGCGGGCAGATGGTTGCAAAATTAACTTATTTTTCGCGATTATACAAGTCCGGAGCGGCGCAGCGACGCAAAAAAGCGGGTCATCAGAGACTCGCACTCCTCGCGCAATACCCCGTTCGTCACCGTCGTCCGCGGATGGAACACCGCATCGGAGTAGCGTCTGTATCCCTTTTTGGGGTCGTCGGCACCCCAGACCACACGCGCCACCTGGGCCCAGCCGATGGCCCCGGCACACATGATGCAGGGTTCGACCGTCACATAGAGCGTGCAGCCCTGCAGGTACTTGCCGCCCAGCGTCGAGGCGGCCGCCGTGAGCGCCTGCATCTCGGCATGGGCCGTCGGGTCCATGAGCGTCTCCACCAGATTGTGGCCGCGCCCCACCACCGCGCCCGTGGCCGAGACGACCACCGCGCCGATGGGCACCTCACACGCATCCAACGCAAGTTGCGCCTCGTTTAGTGCGAGGCGCATGAATTTTTCATCGAGCCGTTGCTGTTCCGAAATTTCCATATGCTCGTTTTACCAAAATTATATATGTTCCACGCAGCCTTCCGAAACGGAGCCAACCGCCGGGAAATAATCGAGCGGGACCTCCTTTCGGGCATAGTGCCGAGAACATCCGGT
Organism: uncultured Alistipes sp.; assembly: GCA_900542505.1. GTDB lineage: Bacteria > Bacteroidota > Bacteroidia > Bacteroidales > Rikenellaceae > Alistipes > Alistipes stercorigallinarum. The sequence goes on along the minus strand of UQNV01000046.1, from coordinate 3,692 downwards.
AGACTCTGCCGAAAGTCAATTCGACGGTTCCGGCCCGCACCGGGAAACAAAAATAACGATTCCCCGCGGCTCTTCCAAGCGAAACCCTCCGAAAAACGGCTCCGCACGCACACCATCAGGCCAATTCCACCTATCTTTGCCGGAAGAAACACCGCAGCAATGGCGCAGCGCAAAATCATACACATCGACATGGACGCCTTCTTCGCCTCGGTCGAGCAGCGCGACAACCCCGCCTACCGGGGCCGTCCGATTGCCGTCGGATACGACGGGCCGCGCGGCGTGGTGGCCACGGCCAGCTACGAGGCACGCCCCTACGGCGTCCGCTCGGCCCTGCCGTCCGTGGTGGCGCAGAGGCTCTGTCCCGCGCTGATTTTCGTCCCTGCCCGCTTCGAGGTCTACAAGGAGGTCTCGCAGCAGATTCGCGCCATCTTCCACCGCTACACCGAACTGGTCGAGCCCCTCTCGCTCGACGAGGCCTTTCTCGACGTCTCGCACCACCGCTCGGCAACGCTCGTCGCCCGCGAAATCAAGGCTGCCATCCGCGCCGAAACCGGGCTGACCGCCTCGGCCGGCATCTCGGTGAACAAGATGCTGGCGAAAATCGCCTCGGACTACCGCAAACCCGACGGGCTCTTCACCATCGCTCCGGCCCAGGTCGAGGCGTTCGTCGCGGAGCTGCCCGTCGAGCGCTTTTTCGGCATCGGCGAGGTCACGGCCGAGCGGATGCACCGGCTGGGCATCCGCACGGGGGCCGACCTGCGGCTCTGGAGCGAGGAGGCGCTCGTCCACCACTTCGGCAAGGCGGGCCACGCCTACTACGGCTATGCGCGCGGCATCGACGAACGCGAGGTAACGCCCAACCGCATCCGCAAGTCGCTCGGCGCCGAGACCACCTTTGCCGAGGACACCGACGACCGCGAACGGCTCGCACTCGAACTGGCCGGCGTGCGCGACGAAGTGTGGAGCCGGCTTCAGCGCCACGAGTTCGCAGGCAAGACCGTCGTGCTGAAACTCAAGTTCGACGACTTCCGCCAGATTACCCGCTCGCGGACGCTCCACTCGGCCATCACGACGGCCGACAAGCTGCGCACGGTCTCCGAGGAGCTGCTGGCGGCCACCGACCTGGGCGGCCACCGCGTCCGCCTCATCGGCCTGACGGTGGGCAATTCGCCCGAAGCCTGCACGGAGTGCGTGCAGCTGCGCTTCGACTTCGATTTCGGCGGTCCGAAAACCTGACGCCCCACCCCGGCTCCGCACCCCGCCGCAGGGCCAGGCGTCGAAAAAACGGAAAAATGTGAACGTCTGTCGTGAATTTTTCCTAATTTTGTCCGTTACAAGTGAATTCAAACAAAAACAAACCCCATATCTCCATGTACAGAACCCATACGTGCGGCTGTCTGAGAGCCGGAAACGTCAACGAGCGCGTCACCCTGGCAGGGTGGGTGCAGAAAGTGAGAAATCTCGGTGCGATGACCTTCATCGACCTGCGCGACCGCTACGGCATCACCCAGATTGTCGTCGAGGAGCACTCGCCGGCTGCGGCCCGCGAGGCTGCGGCCCGACTGGGCCGCGAGTTCGTCGTCCAGGTCACGGGCCGGGTCGTCGAACGTTCGTCGAAGAACCCCAAGATGCCCACGGGCGACATCGAGGTGGCGGCCGAGGAGGTCACCATCCTCAACGAGGCGCAGACCCCGCCCTTCACCATCGAAGAGGTGTCGGACGGCGGCGATGACCTGCGGATGAAGTACCGCTACCTCGACCTGCGCCGCCCGCCCCTGCAGCGCAACCTCATCCTGCGCCACAAGATGGCCCAGGAAATCCGCCGCTTCCTCGACGCCGAAGGCTTCCTCGAAATCGAAACGCCCTATCTGGTGGGCTCCACGCCCGAGGGAGCACGCGACTTCGTCGTGCCGAGCCGCATGAATCCCAACCAGTTCTACGCCCTGCCCCAGTCGCCGCAGACGCTCAAGCAGCTGCTCATGGTGGCCGGCTACGACAAGTACTTCCAGATTGTGCGCTGCTTCCGCGACGAGGACCTGCGCGCCGACCGTCAGCCCGAGTTCACCCAAATCGACTGCGAGATGTCGTTCGTCGAGCAGGAGGACGTGCTCGAGGTCTTCGAGCGCTGGGCCAAGCACATGTTCCGTACGGTCATGGGCATCGACTTCACGGAGCCCTTCCGCCGCATGCCCTGGCTCGAGGCGATGGAGAAGTACGGTTCGGACAAACCCGACCTGCGCTTCGGCATGGAGTTCGCCGACCTGACGGACCTGGCCCAAGGTCACGGCTTCGCGGTTTTCGACGACGCGGAGTACGTCACCGGCTTCGCCGCGACGGGCTGCGCCGGCTACACCCGCAAACAGATCGACGCCCTCACGGAGTTCGTCAAACGCCAGCAGATCGGTGCCAAGGGACTCGTCTGGATCCGCGTCGAAGCGGACGGCAACGTCAAGTCGTCCGTCGATAAGTTCTACTCGCCCGAGCAGGTGCGGGCGATGGCCGAACGCGCGGGCGCAAAAGCCGGCGACCTGGTGCTGATCCTCTGCGGCAAGAAATTCAAGACCCTCACGCAGCTCTGCGCCCTGCGTCTGGAGGTCGCTCAGCAACTGGGCCTGCGCGACCCGAAGAAATTCGCTCCGCTGTGGGTCATCGACTTCCCGCTGTTCGAGTGGGACGACGAAACCCAGCGCTACTACGCCGTACACCATCCGTTCACCTCGCCCAAGCTCGAAGACGTACAATACCTGGACAGCGACCCCGGTCGCGTGCGGGCCAACGCCTACGACTTCGTCTGCAACGGCACCGAGATCGGCGGCGGCTCGATCCGTATCCACGACTCGAAACTGCAGGCCAAGATGTTCGAGTTGCTGGGCTTCACGGCGGAACAAGCGCAGGAGTGTTTCGGCTTCCTGATGAACGCCTTCAAGTACGGCGCACCCCCTCACGGCGGTCTGGCCTTCGGTTTCGACCGGCTCTGCTCGCTCTTCGGCGGTTCGGAGTCGATCCGCGACTACATCGCCTTCCCGAAAAACAACAACGGCCGCGACATGATGCTCGACGCACCGGGCTATATCGACCAGGCGCAGCTCGACGAGCTGTACCTGCAGTTGGTTAAGCCGGAAGAATAAACCGAAAAAAGACCTCGTATGGCCTCTGTAAGATCGCTTCGGCGACTGCTCGGGTTCTGCATGATCCTTTTAGCATGCAGTTTGGCAATGCTTATCACCGTCTATGCCTGCGGTACCGCGTCCACGGGCGACAAAATCCGCGCCTGGATCACGGTGCTGCTGCTCCTGACGGTGATGGCGAACAGCTATCGTTCGATGCGCCGCAAGGAGCGCGAACGGCAGGACAAACTGCGCAAATAGCTCCTTTAGCCAGACAGTTCCACGGAATTCAAGGCTTCTCCGAAGAACAACGATAGCTGCAACATAATGCTCGATGCACCGGATTAGAGCGATCTTTCGCCGTTCGACAAACTGTACCGGAATTGAAAAACCGGAGATATTAAAGTTTCAAACATCGCAATATAAGAAAGAGTATCCTTCTGCACAGGATACTCTTTCTTCATACCAACTGAAATGATTACACCAGGGAAGCGATCGCACTCACCAAGATAATCAAAACGATCAACGCGATACACGATATGACAAGCCCGGCGATCGCCAAGCCGCGGGGAGTTCTGAAAATTC
>UQNV01000045.1 GCA_900542505.1 uncultured Alistipes sp. | reverse complement strand
GCGCCGAGGTCGTTGCGCCGCCGACGATGACCGGGATGCGCAGGCCGCGCCGCTCGAGCTCCTCGCAGACGTGCGTCATCTCGTCGAGCGACGGCGTGATGAGGCCGCTCAGGCAGATGCACTGCGCGTCCCAGGCGACGGCTTCGTCGACGATGCGCTGCGCCTCGACCATGACGCCCAGGTCGCGGATCTCGTATCCGTTGCAGGCCATCACCACCGAGACGATGTTCTTGCCGATGTCGTGGACGTCGCCCTTGACCGTGGCGATGAGCACCCGCCCGGCGCTGTGCGACGCCGTGGCGGCGCCCTGCTCGATGTAGGTGGTGAGGGCCGCCACGGCCCGTTTCATCACGCGTGCCGTCTTGACGACCTGCGGCAGGAACATCTTGCCCTCCCCGAAGAGCTGGCCCACGCGCTCCATGGCGGGCATGAGCAGCGTGTCGATCACCGCCATCGGGCTGCCCAGCGTGCGGTAGCCCTCCAGCGCATCCTCCTCGATGTGCTCCGCCACGCCCTTGAGCATGGCGTGGTCGATGCGCTCGGCGAGCGTCCCCGCGCGCCAGGCATCCGCGGCCTGCGCCGCGGTGTCGGCCGTCTGCCGCACCTGCTGGGCATATTCGGCCAGCCGTTCGGCCGCATCGGCGCGGCGGCAGAGGATCACGTCCTCGACGCGCTCGAGCAACGCGGGCTCGATCTGGTCGTAGACCTTGAGCATCTGCGGGTTGACGATGCCCATGTCCATGCCGGCGCGGATCGCGTGGTAGAGGAAGGCCGAGTGCATCGCCTCGCGCACGGCGTTGTTGCCGCGGAAGGCGAACGAGAGGTTCGAGACACCGCCCGAAACCTTGGCGTAGGGCAGGTGCTCCTTAATCCAGCCTACGGCATCGATGAAGTCCCGCGCGTAGCGATCGTGTTCGGCGATGCCCGTCGCCACGGCCAGGATATTGGGGTCGAAGATGATGTCCTCGGCCGGGAATCCCGCCTCGGTCAGCAGCCGGTAGGCCCGCCCGGCCACCTCGATTTTGCGTGCGTAGGTGTCGGCCTGCCCCTGCTCGTCGAAAAGCATCACCACGGCGGCCGCGCCGTAGCGGTGGATTTCGCGGGCGCGCCGCACGAAGGACTCCTCGCCCTCCTTGAGCGAGATGGAGTTGACCACGGCCTTGCCCTGCGTCACCTCGAGCCCGGCGCGGAGCACCTCCCACTTCGACGAGTCGAGCATCGTCGGCACGCGGGCGATTTCGGGCTCCGAGGCCATCAGGTTGAGGAACGTGCGCATGGCCTCCACGCCGTCGATGAGGCCGTCGTCCATGCAGACGTCGACAATCTGCGCTCCGGCCTCGACCTGGGCGCGGGCCACCGAGAGCGCCTCCTCGTAGTTATGCTCGCGGATGAGCCGCGCGAAGCGTGCCGAGCCGGCCACGTTGGTCCGCTCGCCGACGTTGATGAAATTGGCTTCGGGGACAATCCGCAGCGGTTCCAGTCCGCTCAGTACGGTCTCGTGGCGCGGCGCGGGCAGCTGACGCGGGGCGTAGCGGCCCACAATCTTCGAGAGCTCGAAGATGTGTTCGGGCGTGGTGCCGCAGCAGCCGCCCACGATATTGAGGAGCCCGCGGCGCAGGTACTCCTCGACGTCGGCGGCGAACATCTCGGGGGTCTCGTCGTAGCCTCCCATGACGTTGGGGAGTCCGGCGTTGGGGTGGGCCGAGATGCGCACGCCGGCCACCGCCGCCAGCCGCTCCAGATAGGGGAGCATCTGACGCGCGCCGTAGGCGCAGTTGAGTCCCACGGAGAGCAGCGGCGCATGCGATACCGAGACCCAGAAGGCCTCGACGGTCTGTCCCGAAAGGGTGCGGCCGCTGGCGTCGGCCAGCGTTCCCGAGACCATCACCGGAAGCTGCCGCCCGAGCTCCTCGCCCAGACGGTCGACGGCAAGGAGTGCCGCCTTGGCGTTGAGCGTGTCGAAGACCGTCTCGATGAGCAGCATGTCGACACCTCCCTCGACCAGTCCGCGGGCCTGTTCGCCGTAGGCTTCGGCCAGCTGGGCGAAGGTCACCTCGCGCGAGGCGGGGTCGCCCACGTCGGCCGACATCGAGGCCGTGCGGTTCGTGGGGCCCATCGACCCCGCCACGAAGCGGGGCTTCGAGGGGTTGCGCCGCGTGAATTCGTCGGCCGCCGCGCGGGCAATGGAGGCCGCCGCGCGGGCGATTTCGCGCGCATGGTCGCTCAGCCTGTAGTCGGCCAGCGAGATGGCATTGGCGTTGAACGAGTTGGTCGTTATGATGTCGGCCCCCGCCTGGAGGTAGCGCGTATGGATTTCGCGGATGACGTCGGGGCGTGTCAGACCGAGCAGGTCGTTGCAGCCCCGCAGCTGTCCCTGAAGGTGAGCGAAGCGTTCGCCGCGGTAGTCCTCCTCGGTGAGTCCGTAGCGCTGGACCATCGTGCCGAAGCCGCCGTCGAGCAGCAGGATGCGCTCCTGCAGTGCGTCGTTGAGTCTGTTGTGCGTCATGTTACCGTTCGTGAATCTCGATTTCGAAGATTTTGTCCCAATTCTTGCCCGTGACGAAGATGCGTCCGGTGTCCGGGTCGCGGGCGATGCCGTTCAGCACGTCGGTCTCGGGGCCCACCTCCTCGGCCGGGAGCAGCCCCGTGAGGTCGATGATGCCCTCGACGACGCCCGTCGCCGGGTCGATGATGACTATCTGGTCCGTCACATAGACGTTGGCCCAGATGCGGCCGTCAATCCACTCCAGCTCGTTGAGCATCTTGACGGGGGCGCCGGCCAGCGTCACGGCCGTGCTCCCGAGCCGCTTGAAGGTGGCCGGGTCGACCGTGTGGATGTACTCCGAGCCGTCGCTCATGTAGAGGAGCCTGCCGTCGGTGGTCAGCCCCCAGCCTTCGCCCGGATAGCGGTATTCGCGCATCTTCTCGCCCGTGGCGGCATCCCATACGTAGGCCTTGTTCGACTGCCAGGTGAGCTGGTAGACCTTGCCGTCGAGCAGCGTGATGCCCTCGCCGAACTCCGAGCGCGGCAGCCGCGCCACGACCTCCGTGCGTCCGGTCGCAAGGTCGGTCTTCCGGAGTACCGACTGCCCGTGCTGCCCGGTGCCCTCCCAGAGCATCCCGTCGGCGAACTGAAGCCCCTGCGTGTAGCTTTGGGTCGAGTGGGGGTAGGTGTTGAGGACCGTATAGGTGTATTGTTTCGGCTCGGCAGGGGGCTCCGCCGTACGTGCTGCGCGCGTGCGGCTGCCTCCGCAGGAGACCAGAAGCGCCCCTGCGAGCAGGAGACCGGCTATTCCTTTCATGGCGTGTTGGTTGTTTGCGGTTTGCGGCGCCGGGCTCTTTGCGGCGCCAATTTCGGACAAAGGTACGAAAAAGCGCGCATATTCCGGCGGTTTTTACCCGCTTTTCGCCCGCTCTTCGCCCCGTCGCGGGCGGTCGGGCACCGACGCCGGGGCGCCCGCTCCGGCCGCCCGGCGGGAGGCTCCGCCCGGACATACATCTTTTTATTGTGAAAAAGTTGTTGCTTTGTGCCGGATTTTCACTATCTTTGCAACCCGATTTCGACAAACGGAAAAACGAATACAGAAACCATATCAGTATGAAAATCGTAAGAGAACAACGCGAGCAGAATACGTCGCTCATCCGGGTGACGGTGGGCCAGGAGGATTACCGCGAGGAGGTCGAGAAGGCCCTGCGCGAGTACAAGCGCAAGGCCAACATCCCGGGATTCCGCCCCGGCATGGTCCCCATGGGCATCATCAAGAAGATGTACGGCAAGGGCGTCCTGGCCGAGCAGTCCTACCGCAAAGCATCGAACTCGGTATTCGAGTACCTCCAGAAGGAGAACATCGACTATCTGGGCGATGTGATTCCGTCGGAGGAGCAGGGTGCCTTCGACTTCGACAACGGCACCGAATTCGAGTTCGTCTTCGAAATCGGCGAGGCTCCCGAGCTGAAGCTCGAACTCTCGGAGAAGGACAAGCTGACCTACAACAAAATCGCCATCGACAAGAAGATGCACGATGACTACCGTTCGAACTACCTGCGCCGCTTCGGCCGTCTGGTCGACGCCGAGACCGTGACTTCGGACGAGGCGCTGTCGGTGACGCTCGACAACGGCGAGATGAAGGTCGAGGATGCCTACGTGGGTCTGATTTCGATGCCCGAGGAGGAGCGCAAGCCCTTCATCGGCAAGAAGGTGGGCGACAAGATGACGGTCAACGTCAACGAGCTCTACCGCACTCCGTCGCAGCGCGCCGCCGTGCTGCAGGTCAAGGAGACCGAGCTGGAGGGTATCAAGCCCGAATTCGAGCTGGAGATTACCCGCATCCGCAAGTTCGCCGAGCCGGAGCTCAACGAGGAGTTCTTCAAGATGGCCTTCCCCGCCGGCAACGTGACCACGGCCGAGCAGTTCGAGGCCTATATCGACGAGCAGATTGCCTCGGAGCTGCGTCGTGAGAGCGACTACCTCTTCACGCTCCAGGTCCGCGACTATCTGGTCAAGAAGGCCGACCTGAAGATGCCCGAGGCGTTCCTCAAGCGTTGGCTCTACACCATCAACGAGGGCAAGTTCTCGATGGAGGAAATCGAGAAGGACTTCGACCAGTTCCTCAAGATGTTCACCTGGAACTACATCCAGAAGCAGATTATCAAGCAGGAGAACATCACCGTCTCGGCCGACGAGGCTACCGAGGAGGCCAAGGCTCTGGCCCAGGCCCAGTTCGCCCAGTACGGCATGCCGTCGGCTCCCGAGGACATGCTGGCCGGCTACGCCAAGCAGATTCTCGAGAACAAGGAGCAGAGCCAGAAAATCTACGAGAAGCTCTACGAGGTGAAGGTTGTCGAGGCCGTCAAGTCGAAAATCAAGGTGACCGAGAAGAGCGTATCGGCCGAGGAATTCGCCAAATTGGCCAAGGAACTTTAGGAATTGCCGAAAAATCCTTATCTTTGAACTTTGCAGGCGTGATGTTTGCAAAGTTCTTTTTTTGTGAAGGGCGGTGCGCGGGGTGAGACCTCCGTCGGCCGCGACCTTCCGCAAAACAAACGTCAAGATATGTCAGAATTCGAAAAATACGCCCGGAAACAGTGCGGCATCAGTTCGCTCAAGCTGTACGATTTCCAGTCGGTGAGCGCCGCCTATGTCTCGCCGACCATCATCGAGGAGCGGCAGCTCAACGTCGCCACGATGGACGTCTTCTCGCGTCTGATGATGGACCGCATCATCTTCCTCGGTGCACCCATCTACGACGATGCGGCCAACATCATCCAGGCGCAGCTGCTCTTCCTGGAGTCGGTCGACCCCGAGAAGGACATTCAGATTTACATCAACTCGCCCGGCGGCTCCGTTTCGGCGGGGCTGGGCATCTACGACACGATGCAGCTGGTAAGCTCCGACGTGGCCACCATCTGTACGGGTTTGGCCGCCTCGATGGGTGCCGTGCTGCTCACGGCCGGCGCCAAGGGCAAGCGCTCGGCGCTGCCCCATTCGCGGGTGATGATTCACCAGCCGCTGGGCGGTGCCCAGGGACAGGCCTCCGATATCGAAATCACGGCCCGTGAAATCCTCAAGACCAAACGCGAGCTCTACGAAATCCTTTCGGCCCATTCGGGGGTCTCGCTCAAGAAAATCGAACGCGACGCCGACCGCGACTACTGGCTCTCGGCCGCCGAGGCCAAGGAGTACGGCCTTATCGACGAGGTGCTCGCCAAAAGAGAGAAGAGATAGATGGCTCAGGGAAAAAACAACAATCCGCATAAGCCCAAGGGGGGCGACTTCTGCTCGTTCTGCGGCGCATCGCGCGACGAGGTGGATATTCTGTTCCAGGGTGCCGACGGCGCCAACATCTGCAACAAGTGCATCGAAAACGGCTACCGGATTCTCACCGAGAACGAGGTGGGAGCCGCCCAGCGCCGCACCCAGGCCGCCCCGCTCACACGTGAAGAACTGCTCAAACCCGCTCAAATCAAGGAGTTCCTCGACCAGTACGTCATCGGTCAGGACGAGGCGAAGCGCTACCTGTCGGTGGCGGTCTACAACCACTACAAGCGCCTGCTTTGCGCCGCAAAGGGCGCCTCGCAGGAGGGCGACGTCGAAATCGACAAGTCGAACGTGGTGCTGGTCGGCCCGACGGGTACGGGCAAGACGCTGATGGCCCGCACCATCGCCCGCCTGCTGAAGGTTCCCTTCACGATTGTCGACGCCACGGTGCTCACCGAGGCCGGCTACGTGGGCGAGGATGTCGAGAGCATCCTCTCGCGGCTGCTCCAGGTGGCCGACTACAACGTCGAACTGGCGCAGCGGGGCATCGTCTTCATCGATGAAATCGACAAAATCGCCCGCAAGGGCGACAACCCCTCCATCACGCGCGACGTCTCGGGCGAAGGGGTGCAGCAGGCGCTGCTGAAGATACTGGAGGGCACGGTGGTCAACGTTCCGCCCCAGGGCGGGCGCAAGCACCCCGAGCAGAAGTTCATCCAGGTCGATACGCGCAACATCCTCTTCATCTGCGGCGGAGCGTTCGACGGCATCGAGAAGAAAATCGCCCAGCGGCTCAACACGCGCGCCATCGGCTACGGACAGTCGGGTGCCGACCGCATCGACCGCAACAACCTCATGCAGTACGTCACGCCGCAGGACCTCAAGTCCTTCGGTCTGATTCCCGAGCTGGTGGGACGTCTGCCGGTGCTCACCTACATGCAGCCGCTCGGCCGCGAGGCGCTGCGCTCGATTCTCACCGAGCCCCGCAACGCCATCGTCCGCCAGTACAAGCGGCTCTTCGAGATGGACGGCATCGCGCTGGAGTTCGAGCCCGCGGCGCTGGACTACATCGTCGACAAGGCGGTCGAGTTCAAGCTCGGAGCCCGCGGCCTGCGCTCCATCTGCGAGGCGGTGATGATGGATACGATGTTCGACCTGCCCTCGTCCGACGCGAAGAGTTTCACCGTGACGGCCGACTATGCGGCCCGCAAGCTCGAGCGTGCGAAGGGCATCGCCCAGTTGCGCCAGGTTGGCTGACGGCCCGGCTTCGAATGAATGAAAACCTTAAATCTTTACGATATGTCTACCAATTCCAAACTTTCGCGTGTTGCCGACAACATCCGCATCCTGTCGGCCGCGATGGTCGAAAAATCGAAATCGGGCCACCCGGGCGGAGCCATGGGCGGTGCGGACTTCATGACGGTGCTCTACACCGAGTTCCTGCGCTATGACCCCTCGAATCTGCGCTATCCCTTCCGCGACCGCTTCTTCCTCGACCCGGGACACATGTCTCCGATGCTCTACTCGACGCTCTCGCTGGCCGGTTTCTATACGACCGAAGACCTCCAGTCGCTGCGCCAGTGGGGCAGCGTCACGCCGGGCCACCCCGAGGTGGATGTGCTCCACGGCGTCGAGAATACGTCGGGCCCGCTGGGTCAGGGCCATGCCATGGCGCTCGGCGCGGCGATTGCCGAACGGTTCATGGTGGCACGCTTCGGCGAGTGGATGGCTCACAAGACCTACGCCTACATCTCCGACGGCGGTGTGCAGGAGGAGATTTCCCAGGGTGTGGGCCGTATCGCCGGCCATCTGGGTCTGAGCAACTTCATCATGTACTACGACGCCAACAACGTGCAGCTCTCGACCCGGGTCGACGAGGTTGACACCGAGAACGTGGCGATGAAATACGAGGCCTGGGGCTGGAACGTCCTCACCATCGACGGCAACAACATCAACGCCATCCGCGAGGCGCTCGTGGCGGCCAACTCCGAGACGGAGCGTCCGACGCTCATCATCGGCCGCACGGTGATGGGCAAGGGTGCCGTGGCAGCCGACGGCAGCAGCTTCGAGAACCGCGTCTCGACCCACGGCCAGCCGCTCACGGCCGCCGGCGCCGACTTCGCTGCTACGGTCCGCAATCTGGGCGGTGACCCCGAACAGCCCTTCGCCGTCTTCGAGGAGAGCCGCGATGCCTTTGCCGAGCGCCGTGCTGCGCTGACGGAGTGGGCCGCATCGCAGGCCGAGGTGGAGCGTTCGTGGCGCAAGGAGAACAAGGACCTTGCCATCAAGCTCGACCGCTTCCTCTCGGGCGAACTTCCCGACATCGACTACAAGAGCATCGAGGTGAAGCCCGACGTGGCGACACGTGCCGCATCGGCCTCCGTGCTGGCGCACTTCGCCGAGAAGGTCGAGAACATGGTGGTCGCTTCGGCTGACCTCTCCAATTCGGACAAGACCGACGGCTTCCTCAAGAAGACCAAGGCCTTCACGCGCGGCGATTTCTCGGGCAACTTCTTCCAGCCCGGTGTGGCCGAGCTGACGATGGCCTGCATCATGAACGGTATGGCGCTCCACGGCGGTGTGATTCCCGTCTGCGGCACCTTCTTCGTCTTCTCGGACTACATGAAGCCGGCCGTGCGTCTGGCGGCGCTCATGCATCTGCACGTGATTTATGTCTGGAGCCATGACTCGTTCCGTGTGGGCGAGGACGGCCCGACGCACCAGCCCGTCGAGCACGAGGCGCAGATTCGACTGATGGAGCACCTGCGCAACCACCGCGGCGAGCGCTCGATGGTGGTGCTGCGCCCGGCCGACGGCGACGAGACGGTGATGGCCTGGAAGCAGGCCGTCGAGGAGCAGCGTCCCGTGGCGCTCATCCTCTCGCGTCAGAACATCAAGACGCTGCCGGCACTGGGCGGCGGCAGCCGCCGCGAGGAGGCTGCCCAGGTCGCCAAGGGCGGTTACGTGGTCTACGATTCGGCCAAGCCGCAGGTGGTGATGCTCGCCACGGGCTCCGAGGTGGCAACCCTCATCGAGGGCGCCGAGCTGCTGGCTGCCGAGGGCATTCCCGTCCGCGTGGTCGACATGCCGAGCGAGGGTCTCTTCCGCGACCAGCCCCGCTCCTATCAGGAGAGCGTGCTGCCGCAGGGCGTCATGCGCTACGGCCTGACTTCGGGCCTGCCCGTCAACCTGCTCGGCCTGGTGGGTGACGAGAGCCACATCCACGGACTGGGCCACTTCGGTTATTCGGCCCCCTACAAGGTGCTCGACGAGAAGTTCGGCTACAACGGCGCCACCGTTGCCGCCGAGGTCAAGAAGCTGCTCGGGCGGTAGTCGCTCCCGTGCGGTAAGAAAAAACCTCCGACACGTACACGTGTCGGAGGTTTTTTTGTGTCATTGGCAGCCGGGGCCGCAGCACCCGGTGTCAGAGGAGGCTCAGAGACCGAACTCCTTGCGGATGAGCTCCACGGCGTCGAGCTTCTCCCAACCGAAGAACTCGATTTCGCGCTCCACCTCGCGGCCGTTCTCCCAGAGCTTCTCGACTCGCTTGAAGGGGCGGTTGCCGAAGTGGCCGTAGGAGGCCGTCGCCTCAAAGATGGGGTTCTTCAGCCCGAACCGCTTGACGATGGCGGCCGGACGCAGGTCGAAGAGCTTGCCGATGCGGCGGGCAATCTCGCCGTCGGTCATGCCGGCCAGCGCTGCCGGGCGCTTCGAGCGGTAGGTGTCGACATAAATCGAGAGCGGCTCGGCGATGCCGATGGCATACGAGAGCTCGACGAGCACCTCGTCGGCGACACCCGCCGCCACGAGGTTCTTGGCGATGTGGCGTGCGGCATAGGCGGCCGAACGGTCCACCTTCGAGGAGTCCTTGCCCGAGAAGGCGCCGCCGCCATGGGCGCCGCGGCCTCCGTAGGTGTCGACGATGATTTTGCGGCCCGTCAGTCCGGTGTCCCCGTGGGGGCCTCCGATGACGAACTTGCCCGTCGGGTTGACGTGGAGGATGTAGTCGTCGCCGATGAGCTCGGCGAGCTTGTCGCCGGCACGCTCCAGACGCGCCTTGACGCGCGGGATGAGAATCGTGCGCACATCCTCGCGAATCTGCTCCTGCATCATCTGCTCGGCCTGCTTCTCGCTGCGGCCTTCGCCGGGGAGGATGAACTCGTCGTGCTGCGTCGAGACGACAATCGTGTGGACGCGCAGCGGTTTGTTGGTCTGCTCGTCGTACTCGATGGTCACCTGCGACTTCGAGTCGGGACGCAGATAGGTCATCACCTGGCCTTCGCGGCGGATGACGGCCAGCTCCTTCAGGATGACGTGCGAGAGGATGAGCGTGGCGGGCATGTACTCGCGCGTCTCGTTGCAGGCATATCCGAACATGATGCCCTGGTCGCCGGCACCCTGCTCCTCCTCCGCCTCGCGGACTACGCCCTGGTTGATGTCGGACGACTGCTCGTGGATGGCCGAGAGTACGCCGCACGAGTTGCCGTCGAACTGATATTCGCTCTTGGTGTATCCGATGCGGTTGATGACGCGGCGGGCGACGCCCTGTACGTCGACGTATGCCTCCGAACGCACTTCGCCGGCCACGACGACCAGTCCCGTGGTGCAGAGCGTCTCGCAGGCGACCTTCGAGTTGGGGTCGTGACGCAGGAATTCATCGAGGATTGCGTCGGAAATCTGGTCCGAAACCTTGTCGGGATGTCCTTCGGATACCGATTCCGAGGTAAATAAAAAGCCCATTTTGATACATTTTTAATGGTTAAACGTATAAAATGGGAAAAATCGGCTGATGGAATAAAAAAGCTGTTTTAGCGATTTTTTATTGTGGTTGCAATCAGTCAAATCTTTCCACATTCTCCGCTCTTCATCGGAGCGGACCGCAAATGTACGAATTATTTCCGGAATGGCAAGCGTTTTTGCGTGAATTCTTTGCCCGGGGCGGGGAAGATACGGAACGGCGGCAGACGACTGACCGTCTGCCGCCGTTCCCATGCGGGTGCAGGTTCGGGCGCGCAGGGCAAGCCCTTACGGCTGCAGGACGAAGGTGATTCGGTAGCGTCCCTCGTTTTCCAGTGCCATGCCTGTCTGCTGGGTCTGCACGATGATGCTTCCCGAACCGCTCGGGATGACATACGCCTCGTGGCCGCCCGTGTGAGGCTCGAGCCGTCCCTTGTTGCCATAGGCGGTCGACACGGCCTCGTAAAACCGCCGAAAGTCCTCGCGGAGCGACTCCAGGGTGGTGTAGCTGGCGGTCAGACACCCCTCGATGGTCTCCACCTCACCGCTTTCGGGGTTGGCGTGGAGCGTGACTTCGCAGGGTGCGCCGTAAAAGCGCCCGCGCATCAGGCGCGAATTGGCCGAGGAGCCGAGCATGCCGCCCATGGCGGCGTTGTACTGGTCCCAGACCTCGTCGGCGCCGCGCTCCTCGAGCTCGACGAAGCCCTGGCCGCGAAGCGACTCGGCGACCTTGTCGAGCGGTGCCGGTATCCGCGTGCCCAGAAAGAGGATTCCCTCCGGCTCATCCGTCTGCGGAAGATACTCGTCTATGTCGACCCCGAGCAGCGTCGTGTAGTTCGCATAGCCGGTTTCGGGCTCGATGCAGGGCGGATTCCCGGTCCGGTAGAGGATGGCGAATTCGTGGTCACGGGTCATCCACAGCGCTATTTCCGTACCGCGGGTGTGTTCGCCCGAGTGGAGGAATCTCATCCCGACGTAGTCCGAATCCACCCCGAAGACGGAGTGCGTGTCGATGCCGGCGCAGCTTTCGAGCGGAGCGTCGGCCATGCGGATGTAGCAGGGCATGCTGTAGCCGAGGTGTTCGTACTTCCGGTCCTGTTCGGTTATCGAGCAGGTGAGCGAGAGCCATCGGTTGAGGGCGGCGACGGCCTCGTCGCGGGTGAAGTCGGCGGGGGTGTCGTGCCCCGGGGTTGTCCCGTAGAAGAAGTCGGCGCCCGGGCGTCTCCGGAAGATGATGTTGCCGTCGTCGAGCGTTATCATGACCCAGACGTCGGCCCCTTTCCATGCGGCGAGCGCGATGTCGACATACCCCTTGTCGTTGATGCATTCGTCGGCGTCGATGTAGTAGTGGACTCGGGGCGACTTGTAATGGACGGAGGCGTCGGTCTGTGCCGCAAGGCCCGTCGGGAGCAGCAGAAACAGGGCTGCAAGTATTCTGTTCATCATCATCATCTTCTTCATCATCGCGTGGTATTGTTTTGAGTCTGTTCGGTCGGATGTTGGCGGGCGAGGCTGTCGGCCTTTTCCTGCATCGCTGTTGCTTTTTTCTCCTTGCCTGCCTGCCGGTAGAGGCTGGCCATGCATCGGTAGACATCCATGCGCAGCTGTTGCCGGCCGGGGGCTGCGTCGTCGTTGTCGAGCTGCTCGAATACGGGTCATACCCGGTCGGTCATCAACCTCAGCGCGGCCTTTGGCTCCGTCGGTGAACGCCGCAGGGCCAGAAGGGCTCCCGCCCGGACGTACAGTTCGGGGTATGGGGACTGCCCGCCGGCCGTGCCGAGCTCTCCGAAGAGCACCTCCATGTCGGCGATACCCGCTTCGGCCGAGGATGCGAACCGCGACCGGGTCTCAGCCGCGATGAAGCGCAGTCGGGCGCCCTCCGGAGTGATGCTGCCGGCGTCGTGCCGATGCGCCCGCTCGGCCACTGCGGCCAGTGCATCGCGGCAGGGGGCGTACGATTCGTCGTAGCAATGCGCTGCCGCGTCGTACGGCGAACCGATGTCGGGCAGCGTCGCATGCAGCCGTTCGGCCAGTGTCGTATACTCCTGCGGGTAGGCGAGGGGCAGCGGCCCGTCGAAGAGGTAGTCGAGTTCGGGCGACGGTTGCGGATGCTCGACCACGGCGGCATATACCTCGTCGCGGAGCTCCCGGAGAAGCTCCGTGAAGCGGGCCGAGTCGGCCTCCATGCCCCGGGCGAGGAGGCTCTCCGCGCGCGGGGAGCCGCTCCGCAGGGCGGCGCGGTAGAGCAGGAATGCCACGAACGCATTGTCGCGCGCATACTGCGATACGGCATCGGTGCTCTCCTGCGCGAAGAGCTCGAGCAGTTCGTCGTAACGTGCGGCGTCGCTCAGCAGGCAGGCCGTGGCATGGGTGAGCGCCGGGATGCAGCTCCGGAAGAGGTCGGGATACATCCGCGCCTTCCGGATTGCCTCGGCGAACAGCGGACAGGCCTCCCGGATGTCACCCTCCAGCGCGCGCGACATGCCCTGGGCGAGCAGCCGGTTGCCGCCGCCGTAGCGTTCGCCCAGATGGTCCAGCGTCTGGAAGTTCCCGAGCCATCTCTCCGTGGTGTCTGGGGCCGACCAGTAGCGCCGGAACCAAATCCCGGTGGCCGATTCCACCATCGGAGGGGCATACTCCGGGCATGCGAACATCATCGAGTCGACGGCATGGGCGACCAGCCGGGGCGAGGGGTGATAGCTCAGAAAGCGGTTCATGCAGTCGACGGCGATGCTGTCGCACCCGAGGCTGGCGGCGCGGTTGCCCACCAGAACCCATCTTTGGGGCAGGCGTGTCGGTTTGCGCTGCTCCATCTCCGCGCAGAGCCGGCGGTAGTCGGCCAGCATCTCCTCGCGGAGCCTTTCTCCGAAGCGCTCGCTCCAGGCCTGGCGGCCTCTGTTCAGGGAGTCGCGCAGGCGGGCGAGCCTGATGCTGTCCCGGCGCAGGTCGATAAAGTGCTGCCTCGGGCCGAAGAGGTCGCGGGCGACGCTTTGCGGTTCGACGGGGAGGCGCGGGGGAGCGGTTGCCGCATGGCGGTTGCCGTAGAGCGTTCTGCCTGCCTGTACGGCTATCTTTGTTCTGGTCTGACCCTGACACGGGAGTGCTCCGGTCAGGAGTGCAAGCAGGAGGCCTGCGGTCGCAATCGTTTTCATGGGGATGCCCGTAGTTTGGGTTTCGACGGATTGTTTCTTCGGGTGCCGGTTGTCTCAATCGGGATGCGAGTCGGGTGTGCCTGTTTGTGGTTCGAGGCCACGCGCCGGGGCATTCCTGCCCGCAACGCCGTTCTTTTAACAAAGACAGCGAAAGGCGAGCGCAGAGACAAATGAAAACGGGGTTTTCACAATTTGACTCTGCCGAGCCGCATCTTGTCTTCTTCAAAGACAGCGAAAGGCGAGTGCAGAAAAACAAACTCGTTTGATTTTTTTGCCGAGCCGCATCCTGCCTTCTTCAAAGACAGCGAAAGGCGAGCGCAAAGACAAATGAAAACGGAGTTTTCACAATTTGACTCTGCCGAGCCGCATCCTGTCTTCTTCAAAGATAGGAAAAAAAGCGAAAAACAAGACAAAAGGAGGCGTCGTATCGACGTTTTGTCTTTGGGTGATGTGTGCGGGAAAAGCAAAACCCCGTCGAACTTGCGTTCAACGGGGTTTCAGTGCCCAGGACAGGAATCGAACCTGCACGCCTTGCGGCACACGCACCTGAAACGTGCGCGTCTACCTATTCCGCCACCTGGGCCTTTCGGTTTTGTGGTTGCAAAGGTAATGCTTTATTCCGTATCTGCAAACTTTTTTGCCGAAAAATTTTACTTGCTGATGAACTTGTATTGAAATACAAGCAGATAGACTGCAGCGACCGAGATATAGACATCCGCCAGATTGAAAATCGCGCCGAAGAAGTAGTTGTTGCTGTCGACCAGGAAGTGCAGGAACCGCGGGCAGCTGTTCCACTGGAAGAGCGGGAAGTAGAACATGTCGACCACCTTGCCCATCATCAGTCCGGCATAGTGTCCGCCGAAGTGCGCGACCGTGTAGGGGGTCGATTCCGAGAATATCAGCCCGTAGAAGGCGCTGTCGATGATGTTGCCGATGGCTCCGGCCAGAATCAGCGCCAGCCCGACGAGCACCCCTTTCGGGGTATCCTTCCGCTTCGTGAGGCGCCAGATGAGCCAGCCCACCAGGCAGGACAGGGCGATGCGGAAGATGCCCAGCAGCAGCTTGCCCCAGTCGAAGGCACCCGAGGTGGCGATGTGCATGCCGTAGGCCGCCCCCTTGTTCTCGATGAAACGCAGCTGGAACCAGTCGGGGAAGACGATGATGGCTTCGTCGAGGTGCATGTGGGTCTTGACCCAGATTTTGAGCGCCTGGTCCGCCACCAGCAATACCATTATTAA
This sequence comes from uncultured Alistipes sp., assembly GCA_900542505.1. Lineage (GTDB taxonomy): Bacteria > Bacteroidota > Bacteroidia > Bacteroidales > Rikenellaceae > Alistipes > Alistipes stercorigallinarum. Next base: position 3,241 of record UQNV01000045.1, on the reverse strand, counting down.
TAAAGAGAGGTTTTTCAGCTTCATGTTGTCTCCTTTTTTCTTTTGGTGCAAATGTAGTGAAAAATCTCTTTTTTGCCGGTCGGTGTGTGATTTTTGGACCGCCTTTTCTTGTTTTTACGAAAAAAACATATCTTTGAGAATCCAAAATTTTCCGAATTATGAAGAAAGCGTTACTTCTTATCAGTGCCTTGGCGCTGTTCGCTTGTGCGAATGACCCGACGGAGGAGACTTCGGGAGGCGTTTCGACGGGCCATCAGGCCGTTATCGTGGGTTTGGCAGAACACGCGATAGCCGGTCGACTCAATCTGAAAGTCACGTCGGAGGTCGCAGATGCCATCGAGGCTGCTGCCAAAACCCGCAGTGTCCCGCAAACCCGTTCGGGTATCGATGATATCGACCTTATCTTCAATGAAATCGGTGTAGAGCGCTTCGAGCGTATCTTCCCCAGCAACGAGCGTTTCGATGCGCGCCAGCGTCAGTACGGCCTGCATCAGTGGTATACGGTATCGTTTGATTCCGAGGTCGAGCTTGCTTCGGTGGCCCAGCGCCTGAGCCTTTGCCCCGAGGTTTCGGTTGTGGAGTATAACTTCATGACCCGTCCGCTCAACGAGGGCCCCGTCGTTCCGTTCAACATGTCGGACGTCGCCGTTCCCGAGAATGCCCAGACGCGTGCTGACGATATGCCGATGAACGACCCGCGCCTGATTTATCAGTGGCACTACAACAACTCCGGTCCGACGCTCACCTTCCCCAACCAGCGTGCCGGAGCCGACGTCAGTCTGTTCGACGCGTGGAACCTCTGCACGGGTGACGGTGCCGGTACGGATATTGTCGTGGCAGTCATCGACCAGCCGGTGCAGTATACGCACCCCGACCTGGAGGCCAACATGTGGACCAACCCCAATACGTCGGAGAATGCTCCTCACGGATACAACTTCTGGAACAACTCCAATGCGCTCGACTGGACGTCGTATACCCAGACCCAGTATGGTTATGAGTATGCCGACCACGGTTCGCACGTTGCGGGTACGATTGCCGCAGTCACCAACAACGGCGTTGGTGTGGCCGGTATCGCCGGTGGTTCCGGTCAGGGCGGCAATGTGAAAATCATGTCGTGCCAGACGATGGGCTACTCGAACAAGAACTACAATTCCAACGCTCCCCAGCAGGCCTTCCAGTGGGCTGCCGAGCACGGTGCCGTCATCGCACAGAACAGTTGGGGCTACTCGAACGCCGTCACCGGTGCAGAGTTGAGCGAGGACGATTGGAATCGCGGCTACGGTTCGGTGCGTACGGCCATCAACTACTTCATCTCGACGGCCGGTATGGACAACCCCAATTCGCCGATTTCGGGCGGTCTGGTGATTTTCGCCGCCGGCAACTCGGGTGACATCTACGGCGACGTGAAGACCTGGCCGAGTGCCTATGCTCCCGTGATTGCCGTCAGCTCGATGAGCTGGGACTATTGCCCCGCCTACTATACCAACTACGGTACGTGGAGCGACATCACGGCTCCGGGCGGTGATGCCTTTGATGCTCCTAGCAACGGTAAGTACTATTCCAACGCCCAGGTGCTGAGCACCATTCTCCAGGATGCCTCGATGTCGTTCAGGGACGGCCGCGACAATACCGGTACGGGCTTCATGCAGGGTACCTCGATGGCTTGCCCGCATGTTTCGGGTGTCGCCGCGCTGGGTCTGGTCTATGCTTCGAAAATCGGCAAGAAGTTCACTGCCGAGGAGTATACCGCTCTGCTGCTCTCGGCGACCAACGATATCGAACCCTATCTGACGGGTACGAAGAACCACTATAAGGGTAATATCAACCTGTCGAGCTATCAGAACAAGATGGGCCGCGGTTATGTCGATGCATACAAGTTGCTGTTGGCCATCAAGGGTACGCCCGTTCTGCAGGTTGCTCCCGGCGAGGAGACTACGGTCGATTTGGTCCGCTACTTCGGCGGTACTTCGGGTCGCCTTACTGTATCGGGTATCGAAATCAGCTCGGCTGACCGCCAGAAGCTCGGTATGACTTCGCTCCCGACGGTTACGAACGGTATCATGAAGCTTACCTGCCAGAATGTAGGTTCGGGCATGTGCACCGTCACCGCGACGATGGGCGGCATGACCGTTAAGCGCGAGTTTGCCATCCTCGCCCGCGAGATGGCCGACAACGGCGGCTGGCTCTGATGCACGAGTCTGACTGAAAAAAACACCGGTGTCCTTTGGGCGCCGGTGTTTTTTTGTCATTGCCTGGACTCCGGTCAGGCGCGTCCCGCTTTTCGGGACCACACGACGGTCGATGTCGTGCTTGTGTCTGGATGAGTCTTCATGCCTTCGTCTCGCTTCCTCCTTGCCGCCTCTTCATCATCTCCGCGTCTTCGTTTTGCCTCCGCCTCGGTTCCCCTGCACTTTCCCATGCCTTCTCCTTGCCGTTGCCCCTGTTTCCCCGCATCTTCGCCTTTGTCTTCCCCAGCATCTTCTTCGCACTTTTCCCCGCTGCCTTCTTATCTTCCTTGCGTCTTCCTTCTTTTTGCCGTCCCAGCCCCCCCCCTCCGCATCTTCCCTCTCCGCTTTTCCATGCCATCGCCTTGCCGCCTCTACATCTACCCCTGTGTCCTCTCCTCTTCGCTTTCCCACGCCCTCAGGGAAAAGTCTCTTTGCTACGACTCGGGCTTTTCCTCTGACCGGGATTCTTTTTGTCTTGTTTCTGGTAAGGGGGCTTCGTTGAGGTGTGTGCTCTTCTCCTGCGGCAGGCAGGGGGGGGGCTGCCTCCTTTGCTGGGTATTAAATCTATATACATAGGTGTAAATGCGATTTTCTGCAAAAAATGTGTTTTTTCGATGAAAAAAATCGGGAAATGCTTGCAGATTCAAAAAAAGTCCCTACCTTTGCATCCGCATTTGAGAAATAACGGTTCTTACAAAGTCTGAAGGTTGCGAAAAGGAACTCCGAATCGGAGCCTTCAAGTTTGACCCGAAAACGAAAATGCAAAGTTCTTGAAAAAATATTTGCAGGATTCAAAAAGATGACTTATCTTTGCAGTCCTTTCACACCACAAATGTGAAGTATTTTTCAACTGGTTCTTTGAATTACTGGTTTGTTTGAGAGAAAAGAAATGTAGTATTTATCTGTCATTTCCTTTAAATTGGAAAGCGAAGCAGTCAGGACTCTAACGATACATTTTATTTTTATACAATGGAGAGTTTGATCCTGGCTCAGGATGAACGCTAGCGGCAGGC
>UQNV01000044.1 GCA_900542505.1 uncultured Alistipes sp. | reverse complement strand
TAGAGCATTAGCCTTCCAAGCTAAGGGTCGCGAGTTTGAGCCTCGTCTTCCGCTCTCCGATGCAGCAGGCGTGTGATGCAGGGAACTAAAAGGTTGCTTGTGTTGCGCGCTGACTGTTGGGTGAACTTTAAACTTTGAATAAAGTTTAACAATACTTTAAATACTTAATACTATGGCAAAAGAAAAATTCGACCGTTCGAAACCGCATGTGAACATCGGTACCATCGGACACGTTGACCACGGTAAGACCACCCTTACCGCTGCTATCACGACCGTTCTGGCCAAGAAGGGCCTGTCGGAGCTTCGTTCGTTCGATTCGATTGACAACGCACCCGAGGAGAAGGAGCGTGGTATTACGATTAACACCGCTCACGTTGAGTACCAGACGGCTAACCGTCACTATGCTCACGTAGACTGCCCGGGACACGCCGACTATGTGAAGAACATGGTTACCGGTGCCGCTCAGATGGACGGTGCCATCCTGGTAGTTGCCGCTACGGACGGCCCGATGCCCCAGACCAACGAGCACGTGCTGCTCGCCCGTCAGGTGAACGTGCCGAGAATCGTTGTCTTCCTGAACAAGTGCGATATGGTTGACGACCCCGAGATGCTCGACCTCGTTGAGATGGAGGTTCGCGACCTGCTCTCGAAGTATGACTACGATGGCGACAACGCCCCCATCATCCGTGGTTCCGCACTGGGCGCCCTCAACGGCGAGCCGAAGTGGGAGGAGAAGGTTGTCGAGCTGATGGATGCCGTTGACGAGTACATCCCCGTTCCGCAGCGTGACAACGAGAAGCCCTTCCTGATGCCTATCGAGGACGTATTCTCGATTACCGGCCGTGGTACCGTTGTAACGGGCCGTATCGAGACCGGTATCATCCACGTAGGTGATCCCGTTGAGATTATCGGTCTGGAGGAGAAGACGCTGACTTCGACCTGCACCGGTGTCGAGATGTTCCGCAAGCTGCTCGACGAGGGTGAGGCAGGTGACAACGTAGGTCTGCTGCTCCGCGGTATCGACAAGAAGGAGGTTAAGCGTGGTATGGTCGTTGCCAAGCCGGGTTCGATTACGCCGCACACCGAGTTCGAAGCTGAGGTCTACATCCTGAAGAAGGAAGAGGGTGGCCGTCACACGCCGTTCCACAACAACTATCGTCCCCAGTTCTACCTGCGTACGATGGACGTAACGGGTGAGGTTCATCTGCCCGCCGGTGTCGACATGGTTATGCCGGGTGACCACGTGACCATCACCGTTAAGCTCATCTACCCCGTCGCTCTGAACGAGGGTCTGCGCTTCGCAATCCGCGAGGGTGGCCGTACGGTAGGTGCAGGTCAGATTCTGAAGATTGTGAAGTAATTCACCAATCGATTATAGGAGAAGCGGTGCCCAACCGCACCGCTTCTCATTCTAGGAGCATAGTTCAAGGGTAGAATAGCGGTCTCCAAAACCGTTGATGGGAGTTCGAATCTCTCTGCTCCTGCTGAGAAAATACAGACGAAAGTTATGTTCAACTACGTAAAAGAATCCTACAACGAGCTTGTGAACAAGGTGACGTGGCCCACGTTCCCGCAGCTTCAGAGTTCGACGGTCGTAGTGATGGTGGCTTCGGTCATCTTCGCTATTATCGTTTTGGCGATGGACCTGTCGTTCGAGAATCTGATGGCCGTCATCTACAAGACCCTGGCAAATCTTGGTCGTTAAACCGAGTTGAGTGCTGAACGATGAGCGAGATTAAGAAACAGTGGTATGTAGTCCGTGCCATCGGTGGCAAGGAGAATAAGGTCAAGGAGTATATCGAGGCCGAAATTCGCCACAACCACCTTGAGGATTACATCTCCCAGGTGCTGATTCCCACTGAAAAGGTATATACGATTCGCAACGGAAAGAAGGTCTCGAAAGAGAAGGTTTCTTATCCGGGTTACGTGTTGATTGAAGCAGCGTTTGTAGGTCAGATTCCGATTATAATTCGTAATACTCCCAATGTGCTCGGATTCCTCGGCGACACCAAGGAAGACAGCCGCAAGATGATTGCCACGCCTCTGCGTCCACAGGAGGTAGCACGCATCCTGGGCCGTGTCGACGAGCTGAGCGTCATGGAGGAGGAAAACGAAATACCCTTCTTTGTCGGCGAGACCGTCAAGGTTACGGACGGTCCTTTCTCAAGCTTCCAAGGTACTATTGAGACTGTCGACAGCGAGCGCAAGAAACTCACGGTATCGGTGAAGATATTCGGGCGCAAAACTCCTATGGAGTTGAGTTTCACCCAAGTAGAAAAAGAATAATTAACCAAGGAAAATTATGGCAAAAGAGGTTGCTGCATTTATCAAATTGCAGATTAAAGGTGGTGCTGCCAATCCTTCGCCCCCGGTAGGTCCGGCATTAGGTTCCAAGGGAGTCAATATCATGGACTTCTGCAAGCAATTCAATGCCCGTACTCAGGACAAGGCTGGTAAGGTTCTTCCGGTTATCATCACGGTTTACACGGACAAGTCGTTCGACTTCGTTGTTAAACAACCGCCCGTAGCCATTCAGCTCAAGGAAGCAGCTAAAATCAAGAGCGGCTCCGCACAGCCTAACCGCGACAAGGTCGGCCAGGTAACCTGGGACCAAATCAAGGAGATTGCGCAGGACAAGATGCCCGACATGAACTGCTTCACGCTTGAGGCTGCTATGCGTATGGTTGCCGGTACTGCGCGCAGTATGGGTATCAGCGTAGTGGGAGAATTTCCTAATCTGTAATTGATTTACGAAGATGAGTAAGTTGACAAAAAATCAAAAAATCGCCTACGCAAAGGTGGAAGCCGGTAAGGCTTACAAGCTCTCGGAGGCTGCCGCTCTTCTGAAGGAAATCACGTTTACGAAATTCGACGCTTCGGTTGATATCGACGTTCGTCTGGGTGTTGACCCCCGCAAGGCCAACCAGATGGTGCGCGGTGTCGTAACGCTTCCCCACGGAACAGGTAAGCAGGTGCGCGTGCTCGTGCTCTGCACCCCCGAGAAGGAGGCCGAGGCCAAGGCTGCCGGAGCAGACTACGTAGGTCTGGATGAGTATGTAGACAAAATCAAGTCGGGTTGGACCGACGTCGACGTTATCGTATGTACGCCCAACGTGATGGGCAAGGTCGGAGCGCTGGGCCGTATCCTGGGTCCCCGCGGTCTGATGCCTAACCCCAAGACGGGTACGGTGACGATGGAGGTCGGAAAGGCCGTAAGCGAGGTGAAATCGGGTAAAATCGACTTCAAGGTCGACAAGTTCGGTATCATCCACACTTCGGTCGGCAAGATTTCGTTCTCGGCTGACCAAATCGCGGACAACGCGAAGGAGGTCCTGGGCATGATTATCAAGCTCAAACCGGCTGCTGCCAAAGGTTCTTATGTGAAGAGTATCTATCTTTCGACGACCATGAGTCCCGGTGTGCAGATTGATGCCAAGTCAGTAGAAACCAAATAAAAGAGAGGAGACTAAGAGATGACAAAGGAAGAAAAACTGGTTGTAATTAACAGCCTTGCCGAGCAGCTCCAAGCTTATCCTCACTTTTACATCACCAACATCGAGTCGCTCAATGCCGAGCAGACCGCTTCGCTCCGTCGCAAGTGCTTCGAGAGCAACGTGAAGCTCGTTGTAGTCAAGAACACGCTTCTGACGAAGGCGCTCGAGAAGGTGGAGAAGGCCGATGCCGATTTGGTAAAGGTATTGGAGGGTTCCACGTCGATTATGTTCACGGAGGTGGCCAAGGCCCCTGCGGTCCTCATCAAGGAGTTCCGCAAGACGTCCGACAAGCCCGTGCTGAAGGCGGCTTACGCCGAAGGATGCGTGTACGTAGGCGACGAGCAGCTCGAGACACTGTGCAACATCAAGAGCAGGGAGGAACTTATCGGCGACATCGTTGCGCTGCTGCAGTCCCCCGCCAAGAATGTTATTTCTGCATTGCAGGGTAATGCAGGTCAAAAGATTGCGGGCCTCGTGAAGACGCTCGAATCGCGAAACAACTAATCACAACAAGAATTAAAAACAAAATTTAATACGAATTACAACTATGGCAGATGTAAAGAAACTGGCTGAAGAATTGGTAAATTTGACAGTTAAGGAGGTAAACGAACTGGCTACTATCCTCAAGGAGGAGTACGGAATTGAGCCCGCTGCTGCAGCTGTTGCTGTTGCTGCTCCCGCTGCCGGCGCCGGCGAGGCTGCCGCAGCCGAGAAGACGTCGTTCGACGTTATCCTGAAGAACGCCGGTCAGGCCAAGCTTCAGGTTATCAAGGCCGTTAAGGATATCGCCGGCCTGTCGCTGGGCGATGCAAAGGCGCTCGTTGACGGTGCTCCCAAGGCCGTTAAGGAGGGTGTCTCCAAGGAGGAGGCCGAGCAGATTAAGGCTCAGCTCGAGGAGGCAGGTGCTGAAGTTGAGGTTAAGTAGCATTGCCGCTTACGACTGTTCAGTCAATGCAGGTATAGGGCTTACATTCGCTGTAAGCTCTATGCCTTTTTGCTCTAAAGACCGGAAGTGCCGTTTGAGCTGTGTCCGGTTTTTGGAATTTGAATGCTCTCAGGGATGTAATGTCGTTACACTGGGGGCATTAGCGGGATAAAGCAGTCCCGTTTCGGGAGCGTAACTCACACACGCGAACTTACACTTCAACTAATTTGGATTTTACCGATGTCCGCAGCTAAACAACAACCAAGAATCAGCTTTTCGACAGTCAAGAACCGGGTGCCCTATCCGGACTTGCTGGAGGTTCAGCTCAAATCATTCCGGGACTTTTTCCAGATGGACACTACGGCCGAAAACCGTAAGAACGAGGGACTCTACAAGGTCTTTCAGGAAAATTTCCCCATTACGGATACCCGGAACAACTTCGTTCTGGAGTTCATCGACTACTATATCGACCCGCCGCGTTACTCCATCGAGGAGTGTCTCGAACGCGGCCTGACATACAGCGTTCCCCTGAAGGCCAAGCTCAAGCTCTATTGCACGGACGACGAGCATGAAGATTTCGGCGTAGTGGTTCAGGACGTCTATTTCGGTACGATTCCCTACATGACCGAGCGAGGTACGTTCGTCATCAACGGAGCCGAGCGTGTCATCGTGTCGCAGCTGCACCGTTCCCCGGGCGTTTTCTTCGGACAGAGCATGCATACCAACGGTACGAAGCTCTATTCGGCCCGCATCATCCCCTTCAAGGGGTCGTGGATTGAGTTTGCCACGGACATCAACAACGTGATGTACGCCTACATCGACCGTAAGAAGAAGCTCCCCGTGACGACGCTTCTGCGTGCTATCGGTTATGAGGCGGACCAGCAGATTCTCGAGATTTTCGACCTGGCCGACGAGGTGAAGGTCACCAAGGCCAACCTGAAGAAGGCCGTGGGCCGCAAACTGGCTGCACGCGTGCTTTCGACCTGGGTCGAGGACTTCGTCGACGAGGATACCGGCGAGGTGGTCTCCATCGAGCGTAACAACGTCATCGTAGACCGCGAGACGGTGCTCGAGGAGGAGCACATCGACCAGATTATCGAAAGCGGTGCCAAGACCATCCTGCTCCACAAGGAGAACCTGTCGGGCATCGACTTCTCGATTATCTACAATACACTGCAGAAAGACCCCTGCAACTCCGAAAAGGAGGCTGTCGTCTACATCTACCGGCAGCTGCGCGCTTCGGAGCCGCCCGATGAGGCAACGGCGCGCGATGTCATCGAGAAACTCTTCTTCTCGGACAAGCGTTACGATTTGGGCGACGTAGGTCGCTACCGTATCAACAAGAAGCTGAACCTGGACATCGACCCGGCCATCCGCACGCTTACGCGCGAGGACATCATCGCCATCATCAAGTACCTGATTCAGCTCATCAACTCGAAAGCCGACGTGGACGATATCGACCACCTGTCGAACCGCCGCGTCCGCACCGTGGGCGAGCAGCTTTCGAACCAGTTCTCGGTCGGCTTCGTGCGCATGACGCGTACGATTCGCGAGCGCATGAACGTACGTGACAACGAGGTATTCACGCCGGTGGACCTGATTAACGCCAAGACGCTGTCGTCGGTCATCAACTCCTTCTTCGGCACCTCGCAGCTGTCGCAGTTCATGGACCAGATTAACCCGCTGGCCGAGATTACCCACAAGCGTCGTCTGTCGGCCCTCGGCCCCGGCGGTCTTTCGCGTGACCGCGCAGGTTTCGAGGTGCGAGACGTACACTATACCCACTACGGACGTCTCTGCCCCATCGAGTCGCCCGAAGGCCCGAACATCGGTCTGATTTCGTCGCTCTGCGTCTATGCGAAGATTTCGCCGATGGGCTTCATCGAGACGCCCTACCGTACGGTTACCGACGGCGTCATCGACATGGACAACTCGCACATCCGCTACTACTCGGCCGAGGAGGAGGAGGGCAAAATCATCGCGCAGTCGAACATGCCCATCGACGATGAGGGCCACTTCCTGCAGCCCGACCGCATCAAGGCGCGCCAGGGTGCCGACTTCCCCGTGGTGACCGACAAGGAGGTGAACCTGATGGACGTTGCGCCCAACCAGATTGCCTCGATTGCCGCAAGCCTTATCCCGTTCCTCGAGCACGACGACGCCAACCGTGCGCTGATGGGTTCGAACATGATGCGCCAGGCCGTGCCCCTCGTTACGTGCGAGGCGCCCATCGTCGGTACGGGCATCGAGAAGGATATGATTTCCGACAGCCGCATCCAGATTGTGGCCGAGGGCGAAGGCGAGGTGGTATTCGCCGACGCGACGAAGATTCAAATCAAGTACGAGCGTACGGAGGATGAAATCATCGCATCGTTCGCTCCCGAGGTGACGACCTACGAGCTGCCGCGCTACCGCCGTACGAACCAGAACACCTCCATCACGCTCAAGCCGACGGTGCTCACGGGCGACCATGTGACCAAGGGGCAGATTCTGACCGAGGGTTACTCGACGCAGGCCGGCGAGCTGGCTCTGGGCCGCAACCTGAAGGTGGCCTTCATGCCCTGGAAGGGTTACAACTTCGAGGACGCCATCGTGATTTCGGAGCGTATCCAGCGTGAGGATATCTTCACGTCGGTGCACGTCGACGAGTATATCATGGAGGTCCGCGATACGAAGCGCGGCGTCGAGGAGCTCACGTCGGATATTCCGAACGTCTCGGAGGATGCCACCAAGGACCTCGATGCCAACGGTATCGTGCGCATCGGTGCCAACATCCACCCGGGAGACATCCTCATCGGCAAGATTACGCCGAAGGGAGAGAGCGACCCCTCGCCCGAGGAGAAGCTGCTGCGTGCCATCTTCGGCGACAAGGCCGGCGATGTGAAGGATGCCTCGCTCAAGGCGCAGCCTTCGCTGCACGGCGTGGTCATCGACACGAAGCTCTACAGCCGTGCCGGCAAGGACGGCAAGAAGAGCAAGAATGCCGAGAAGCTGCAGCTCGAGAAGCTCGACGAGAAGTTCGCCGGGCAGGTTGCCGAGCTGACGAAACTCCTTGTCTCGAAACTCTGGACGCTGCTCCAGGGCAAGACCACCACGGGCATCACCGACTACTTCGGCGTCGAGCTCTATCCCGCCGGGACGAAGTTCACGCAGAAGCTGCTCGAGGAGCTTGCACGCAAGTCGTCGGATGAGAAGACCGGCGTCATGACGGGCTACCTCAACCTCGGTTCGTGCAAGTGGACGGGCGATGCGCACATCGACTCGCTCATCGAGACGACGATTAACAATTATACCATCGAGTGGAAGAAGGCCGACGCGGCCATCAAGCGCGAGAAGTACAACCTGACCAACGGCGACGAGCTGCCCCAGACGGGCGTTATCCAGATGGCCAAGGTCTACATCGCCAAGAAGCGCAAACTGAAGGTGGGTGACAAGATGGCCGGCCGTCACGGTAACAAGGGTATCGTGGCGAAGGTGGTGCGCGACGAGGACATGCCGTTCCTCGAGGACGGTACGATTGTCGACATCTGCCTCAACCCGCTGGGTGTGCCTTCGCGAATGAACCTGGGCCAGATTTACGAGACCGTGCTCGGTTGGGCCGGCCGCGAGCTGGGTCTGAAGTTCGCCACGCCGATTTTCGACGGTGCGTCGCTCGACCAAATCAACGAGTACACGGCCAAGGCAGGCATTCCGCACAGCGGCCGTACGTATCTCTACGACGGCGGTACGGGCGAGAAGTTTGACCAGCCGGCTACGGTGGGCGTCATCTACATGCTCAAGCTGGGCCACATGATTGACGACAAGATGCATGCCCGTTCGATTGGTCCCTACTCGCTCATCACGCAGCAGCCGCTCGGCGGTAAGGCGCAGTTCGGTGGCCAGCGTTTCGGTGAGATGGAGGTTTGGGCGCTCGAGGGCTTCGGCGCCGCCAACATCCTGCAGGAGATTCTGACCATCAAGTCCGACGACGTGATGGGACGTGCGAAGGCCTACGAGTCCATTGTCAAGGGCGAGAACCTGCCCCGACCGGGCATCCCCGAGGCAATGAACGTGCTGCTGCACGAGCTCCGTGGTCTGGCGCTCTCCGTCAAACTCGAGTAAGTGGTATAATCAGGAAGATAAGAAAAACGAACAAAATATGTCATTTACCAAAGACAACAAGACGAACAATGGTTACAGCCGCATCTCCATCGGCCTGGCCTCTCCCGAAGAGATTCTGGCCCAGTCGAGCGGTGAGGTGCTCAAGCCCGAGACCATTAACTATCGTACCTACAAGCCCGAGCGCGACGGTCTCTTCTGCGAGCGGATTTTCGGTCCGGTGAAGGACTACGAGTGCCACTGCGGCAAGTACAAGCGCATCCGCTACAAGGGCATCGTCTGCGACCGTTGCGGCGTGGAGGTGACCGAGAAGAAGGTGCGCCGCGAGCGCATGGGCCACATCTCGCTGGTCGTTCCCGTGGTGCATATCTGGTACTTCCGTTCGTTGCCTTCGAAAATCGGCTACCTGCTGGGCATTCCCTCGAAGAAGCTGGAGACGATTATCTACTACGAGCGCTACGTCGTCATCAATCCCGGTGCCGCTGCCGAGCAGGGTATCGAGCGGCTCCAGACCCTCTCGGAGAAGGAGTACCTCGACATCCTGGCCGCCCTGCCGAAGGGCAACCAGGCGCTCGATGACAGCGACCCCAACAAGTTCGTCGCCCAGATGGGTGCCGAGGCTATCTATACGCTTCTGAAGCAGGTCGACCTCGACTCGATGTCCTATGCCCTGCGTCACAAGGCCTCGACTGAGACCTCGCAGCAGCGTAAGTCCGAGGCGCTCAAGTGCCTCAACGTCATCGAGTCGTTCCGTGCCTCGAACGGCAAGAACAAGCCCGAGTGGATGGTGCTGAGCGTCATTCCGGTCATTCCGCCCGAACTGCGCCCGCTGGTGCCGCTCGACGGCGGCCGTTTCGCCACGTCGGACCTGAACGACCTCTACCGTCGTGTCATCATCCGCAACAACCGACTCAAGCGACTCATCGAAATCAAGGCTCCGGAGGTGATTCTGCGCAACGAGAAGCGCATGCTGCAGGAGGCCGTCGATTCGCTCTTCGACAACTCGCGCAAGTCGAACGCCGTGAAGAACGAGTCGAACCGCCCGCTCAAGTCGCTCTCCGACTCGCTCAAGGGCAAGCAGGGCCGCTTCCGTCAGAACCTGCTCGGTAAGCGTGTCGACTACTCGGCCCGTTCGGTCATCGTCGTCGGCCCCGAGCTGAAGATGCACGAGATGGGTATCCCGAAGGATATGGCCGCCGAGCTCTACAAGCCGTTCGTCATCCGCAAGCTCATCGAGCGCGGTATCGTCAAGACGGTGAAGTCGGCCAAGAAAATCATCGACCGCAAGGACCCCGTCATCTGGGGTATTCTCGAAAACGTCATCAAGGGTCACCCCGTGCTGATGAACCGTGCCCCGACGCTGCACCGACTCGGTATCCAGGCCTTCCAGCCCAAGCTTATCGAGGGTAAGGCCATGCAGCTCCACCCGCTGGCATGTACGGCATTCAACGCCGACTTCGACGGTGACCAGATGGCCGTCCACCTGCCGCTGGGCAATGCCGCCATTCTGGAGGCTCAGCTGCTGATGCTCGGTTCGCATAACGTCCTCAATCCGGCCAACGGCGCCCCCATCACGGTGCCGTCGCAGGACATGGTCCTCGGTCTGTACTATATCACCAAGCCGCGCAAGGGCGCCAAGGGCGAGGGACACGTCTTCTACGGTCCCGAGGAGGCCATCATCGCCTACAACGAGAAGCGTGCCGACCTGCACGCCGTGGTGAAGTGCATGGTGGACGACCTGGACGAGCACGGAAACCCCGTGCGCGTGCTCAAGGAGACGACCATCGGCCGTATCCTCTTCAACCAGGTGGTTCCCAAGGAGGTGGGCTACATCAACGAGATTCTGACCAAGCGCTCGCTGCGTGACATCATCGCCGTGGTGATGAAGAAGGCCGGTGCTGACAAGGTGGCCAACTTCCTCGACGACATCAAGGACATGGGTTACCGCATGGCCTTCCAGGGCGGTCTGTCGTTCAACCTCGACGCGGTCATCATCCCCGAGGAGAAGCAGAAGCTCGTGGCCGAGGGTTACGAGCGTGCCGACGCCATCATGGAGGACTACAACATGGGTCTGATTACCAACAACGAGCGATACAACCAGATTATCGACGTATGGACCAACATCAACACCAAGCTGACGAAGGCCGTAATCGATACGCTGATTAAGGACCAGGACGGATTCAACCCGGTCTACATGATGCTCGACTCGGGAGCCCGTGGTTCGAAGGAGCAGATTCGTCAGCTGAGCGGTATGCGTGGTCTTATGGCCAAGCCGCAGAAGTCGGGCGTCGAGGGTGGCCAGCAGGTCATCGAGAACCCGATTCTCTCGAACTTCAAGGAGGGTCTTTCGGTGCTCGAGTACTTCATTTCGACGCACGGTGCCCGTAAGGGTCTTGCCGATACCGCCCTGAAGACGGCCGACGCCGGTTACCTGACCCGTCGTCTGGTCGACGTCGCCCAGGACGTGATTATCAACGAGGAGGACTGCGGTACGCTGCGCGGTCTGACGGCTACGGCCATCAAGCGCAACGACGACGTGGTGCAGACGCTCTACGACCGCATTCTGGGCCGTACGGCTCTGAACGACGTCATCCACCCGCTGACGGGCGAGGTGCTCTGCAAGGCCGGCGAGGAGATTACCGAGGACATTGCCGAGGCAATCGAGAAGTCGCCGCTCGAGTCGGTTGAAATCCGCTCGGTGCTGACCTGCGAGGGTCGCCGCGGCGTGTGCGCCAAGTGCTACGGCCGCAACCTGGCAACGGCCCGCATGGTCCAGAAGGGCGAGGTGGTCGGCGTCATCGCGGCGCAGTCCATCGGCGAGCCGGGTACGCAGCTGACTCTGCGTACGTTCCACGTCGGTGGTGTGGCCGGTGGTACGGCCGTCGAGACCAACGTCGTGTCGAAGTACGAGGGTCGTCTGGAAATCGACGAGCTGCGTACGGTCAAGGGCAAGAACTCTGCGGGCGACGCGGTCGACATCGTCATTTCGCGCCAGTCGGAGTTCCGCATCGTCGACCCGAAGACCAACATCGTGCTCTATACCCACAACCTGCCCTACGGTGCGACGCTCTTCATGGCGGACGGCGCCGAGGTGAAGAAGGGCGACCTGATTTGCGAATGGGACCCCTACAACGCCGTGATTATCTCGGAGTACGACGGTAAGGTCGCCTACGAGAACATCATCGAGGGTGTGACCTACCGCGACGAGCGCGACGAGCAGACGGGTCTTTCGGAGAAGGTGGTCATCGAGTCGAAGGACAAGACCAAGAACCCCGTCATCCGCATCGTCAACAAGGAGGGCGAGGAGGTCAAGCAGTACAACCTGCCCGTATCGGCCCACGTCGTGGTGAAGGACAACGCCCGCATCAAGACGGGTGAAATCCTCATCAAGATTCCGCGTGCGGTCGGCAAGTCGGGTGGTGACATCACCGGTGGTCTGCCGCGTGTTACGGAGCTCTTCGAGGCCCGCAACCCGTCGAACCCCGCCATCGTGTCGGAAATCGACGGCGAGGTTACGTTCGGCAAAATCAAGCGCGGTAACCGTGAAATCATCATCACCTCGAAGCAGGGCGATGTGAAGCGTTATCTGGTGCCCCTGTCGCGTCAGATTATCGTGCAGGAGAACGACTACGTAAAGGCCGGAAGCCCGCTGTCGGACGGTGCCATCACGCCGACCGATATCCTCAACATCCTCGGCCCGACGCGTGTGCAGGAGTACATCGTCAACGAGGTGCAGGAGGTGTACCGCATGCAGGGTGTGAAAATCAACGACAAGCATTTCGAGGTCATCGTACGTCAGATGATGTCGAAGGTGAAAATCAACGACCCGGGCGATACGCGCTTCTTCGAGGACCAGATTGTCGACAAGTGGGAGTTCATGGATGTGAACGACGAGCTCTACGACAAGGTGGTCGTAACGGACGCCGGCGACTCGACGGCCGTACAGCCCGGACAGATTATTTCGGTCCGCAAGCTGCGCGACGAGAACTCGAGCCTCAAGCGCCGCGACCTGAAACTGGTGCAGGTGCGCGACATCGTTCCCGCAACCTCGACGCAGGTGCTGCAGGGTATCACCCGCGCCGCACTGCAGACCTCGAGCTTCATCTCGGCCGCATCGTTCCAGGAGACCACCAAGGTGCTCAACGAGGCAGCCATCCAGGCGAAGGTCGACCCGCTGGAGAACCTGAAGGAGAACGTGATTTGCGGTCACCTGATTCCGGGCGGTACGGGTCTGCGCGAGTACGACAACCTCGTGGTAGGTCTGAAGTCCGACCTCGAGAACATGCAGCAGGCTCACTGATTCTGACATCGACGGACTCCCTGCGGGAGCCGCGACCGATATCTTTCGAAAAATCCTCTTCCCCGACAGTGGGGAGGAGGATTTTTTTGTTGGCGCTATTGGTTGGAGGAGGGGAGAGGGAGGCGGGCGTGCCGTCGCGGAATGGGGTGGTCAACCAGCTGCGAGATGGTTGGCCGGGGAGCGCAAGGCGCATGAACGTTCGGGTCGGACGTTCGGACGGATAGATGGATGGAAATGTGGAAGTTAGGGCTGGCCGGATGAGCCGAAGCCGCGGCTTGTTGGAAGGGCGGGAGTTGCGTCCGGATGCGGCGGCCGGCGGGCAAGCGTCCTTGCAGAGAAGCAGCAACCCTGCCGGAAAATTCCGGCAGGGTTGCTGCATGGGATGCTCGGCGGCACCCGGGATGGGGCGGGGTAGCAATGGCCCCGGGGTACGTGCCGGGAGCGGAC
The DNA here is from genome assembly GCA_900542505.1 of uncultured Alistipes sp. GTDB lineage: Bacteria > Bacteroidota > Bacteroidia > Bacteroidales > Rikenellaceae > Alistipes > Alistipes stercorigallinarum. Next base: position 4,882 of record UQNV01000044.1, on the reverse strand, counting down.
TCCGTGTCGGGGATTCGACCGGCCGCCCGGCTCGGGAGCGACTCCTTTGTACTCTTCTGCACCCCTCTGCACCCCTCTGCATGCCGCTGCGGGCCATGCGGCCGTTGCCTATTTGCGGTCGTAGCGCTTGGCCAGACCGCCCTCAGAGGTCTCGCGGTAGAGGCTCGGCAGGTTGTGGCCCGTCTCGTTCATCACCTCGACCACCTTGTCGTAGCTCACCAGATGAGCCCCGTCGGAGAGCGTGGCGTAGATGTTGGCATCCAGTGCGCGGGCGGCCGCGATGGCGTTGCGCTCGATGCAGGGAACCTGCACTAGACCGCAGACCGGGTCGCACGTCAGTCCGAGGTGATGCTCGAGTCCCATCTCGGCGGCATACTCAATCTGCGAGGGAGTGCCGCCGAAGAGCTGGCAGGCTGCTGCCGCAGCCATGGCGCAGGCGACGCCCACCTCGCCCTGACAGCCCACCTCGGCGCCCGAGATGGAGGAGTTCGTCTTGGCCAGGTTGCCGAAGAGGCCCGCCGTGGCCAGCGCCCGCAGGATGCGGATGCGCAGGAAATCGCGCGAGGTGGCCAGGTGGTAGAGCACCGCCGGAACCACGCCGCTCGAACCGCACGTCGGGGCCGTGACGACCGTACCGCCGGCGGCATTCTCCTCGGAGGTGGCCAGCGCATAGGCGTAGATTTTGGCCCGCGACTTGAGCGAGTCGGTATAGCTCTTCGACTTGACCCAGTAGGTGCTCGCCTTGCGCGCCACCTTGAGCCCGCCCGGCAGCACGCCGTCGTTGTTGAGTCCGTTCTGGATGGTTTGGCACATCTGCTCCCAGATGGTGTCGAGGTAGTCCCAGATTTCGGGCCCCTCGCAGTCGTTGACATACTCCCAGTAGGTTTTTCCCTCGCGGTAGCACCACTCCTTGATGTCTGCAATGGTGGTCAGCGGGTAGATGCTCCGAGGCTCCTCGCGGACAGTCTCTTCGTTGGCCAGCGCTCCGCCGCCGACGCTGAAAATCGTCCAGTTGTCGATGACCGAGCCTTCGCGGAGCGCCTCGAAGAGCATGCCGTTGGGATGGAAGGGGAGCACCGTCTCGGGACGCCAGACAATCTCGGTCGGGGCTATGGGTTGGAGCACCGAGAGGATGGCCACATCGGTCAGGTGGCCCTTGCCCGTGGCGGCCAGCGAGCCGTAGAGCGTTACGCGGAAGGCGTCTGCCCGGTTGCCGCGTGCGGCGAACTGCTCGGCGGCCTTCTTGGGCCCCATCGTGTGGCTGCTCGAGGGGCCGCTCCCGATTTTGTACAACTCTTTGAGCGATTCCATATCGTATCGTGTTATCCGGCTGCAAAGATACGCAAAGGAGGGTGTAAAAAGCCCTCTTCTCCCGATATTTTTGTCGGGCGGGCGCTCGTGTCATTCGCCGGGGCCGGGAAACGGTGCGGCCTGAGGTTCCCGTCGCGCTGGTGGAACCTCCGGCCGCAGAGTGTAGCCCCACCGCGACTCGAACGCGAATTTAGGGTTTAGGAAACCCTCGTTCTATCCCTTGAACTATGAGGCCCTGCAAAAAGATTGCGGTGCGTGCCTCCCGCACGGGGGAGAGACGCACCGCAAAGATAGTAAAATATTCCGGGTTTCAGAAACGGAAGTTCAGACCGAGCGAGAATGTGTGGGCACGGGCCGTGTAGTTGCCCGAGAAGTCGGTGGTCGAGTCGGGCAGCGTCGCTCCTGCCGCGCCCAGCTTCTGCTTGACCAGCTCGAGCACCGAGTTGGTGTAGGGGTAGGAGCCCGTACGCTCGGGGTCGGCCGAGTTGACGTAGCCGTAGGCCAGGTCGATGTCGAGCCAGCGCGTCGGACGCAGCGTCAGACCGGCTGTGTAGGCCAGCTTGGTCATCGAGGGGGTCTCGGGATTGAGGTAGTCGCTGCTCACGGGGCTCTCGTCGACATACATACCCATGCGGGCCGTCAGGAAGTCGCAGACGTGGTACTGGCCACCGATGCGGACCGCCAGCGTGTTGGAGTAATTCTTCTCGCTGACAGGAATCGACAGCACGGGGGTGTTGTCCTCCGGATTGAGAATCCGTACGTCGAGTTTGTCGTAGGCGCTCCAGAGCACATACTGCAGGTCGACGGCGAACTCCCACTTGGGCGTCGGGCGGAAGCTGACACCCCACGTCAGCGAGGCGGGCAGCGGCAGCTCGGTCTTCACGACGGCCGAGGTGAGCTTCGTGGGGTCAAGGCCTACGGTCGGAAGCAGTTGTGCGATGACCTGCTGGATGGCGGGATCGTCGATGGTCTTCAGGTCGATTTTGCCCGAGTCGACCTTCATGCGCAGCTTCGAACGGTAGGTGAAACCGAGCGACCACTGCTCGTTGATGTCCCACATGATACCGGCATTGACGCCGACGGCCATCTTGGCGTTGCCCTCGAGCGCGAGCGACATGAGGCTGCGGTTACCGGCCAGCTCGAAGATGTTGGGCATGCCCGGCATGGCACCCTGCAGGGCGCCGATGAGCGCCTGGTTCTGGATGTTGTCGGCACCGATGGGAAGCAGCGAGCGCGAAAGGTCGAACTTGCCCCAGGTCATCATCAGACCGGCACCAATCGAAAGATGCTTGCCGATGCGGAAGCCGACCGTCGGCTGGATGTTGTAGGCAGAGAGGTTGATGGACTGAATCAGGTGTGCGCCAGCCCAGTTGTCGCCCCAGTTCATCGACGAGCCGAAGGGGGTGTTGAAGGCCAGACCGACCGACATCCAGTCGAGGGGCTTGTAGTTGAAGTAGGCGTAGAGCGGCGTCGAGATTTTGTTGTCCGACGTGAAGTGTTTCTGGGGAGTTGCTCCCGTGTAGTCGGGCAGCGAGGTGTAGGTGGCTTTCGAGGCGATGCCCGTGATGCCGACCGAGAAGTCGAACTTCGAGTCCTGGAATGCGGCGGCGGCAGGGTTGAACCACACCGATTCGGAGTTGAGCTTCATGGCCGTACCGACGTGTCCCATACCGTTCTGTTTCGAGGAGAGGTTGTTTACCTGATATCCTTCGGCCGAGGCCGTGAGCGTTGCCGCAGCGGCGGCCAGAAGGAGGAGGATTTTTTTCATGACGTATTGGTTTGGTTAATATTCGGCGTGCCGTCTGGCGGCACGCAAAAGCGGGGCAAAGGTAGGAAAACTATCCGTGTGGCGCAAAGGAATTGGTCGGAAAGTCTCAAAAATTGGAATAAACGGTAGAGCTTTGGCCGGTATGTCGGGTCTGTGATGCGACAAGGCCGCACACGAGGTGCGGCCTTGCGCGGGGAAGGACTCCGGAGGGGCTTTCGGGCTGCGGCGGGCGTTTTGCCGTGGAGTCTCTATTTGCGGCTGTTGTAGGCCTCGAGCGCCTTTTCGAGCAGGAAGAGGGCGCGCGTCAGGTCTCGCTTGTTGAGCACATAGGCGATGCGCACCTCGTTGCGGCCGTAGGCAGGGTCGGAGTAGAAGCCCGAGGCGGGGGCCATCATGACGGTCTCGCCCTCGTAGCTGAAGTCGCTCAGGCACCAGGCGCAGAAGTCGTCGCTGTTCTCGACCGGCAGGCGGGCCACCGTGTAGAAGGCTCCCATGGGGATGGGCGAGTAGACGCCCGGAATGCGGTTGAGTCCGTCGATGAGGCACTTGCGGCGCTCGATGTACTCCTCGTAAACCTCGGCGCTGTAGGAGCGCGGGGCGTCGATGGAGGCCTCGGCGACAATCTGTCCCAGCAGCGGGGGCGAGAGACGCGCCTGGCAGAACTTCATCACCGCGTCGCGCAGCCGGCGGTTCTTGGTGATGAGGGCGCCGATGCGGATGCCGCACTCGGAGTAGCGCTTCGAGACGGAGTCAATCAGCACGACATGCTCCTCGATGCCCTCCAGATGGCAGGCCGAGATGTAGGGCGAACCCGTGTAGATGAATTCGCGGTAGACCTCGTCCGAGAAGAGGAAGAGGTCGTAGCGTTTGACCAGGTCGCGGATGCGGTCCATCTCCTTGCGCGTGTAGAGGTATCCGGTGGGGTTGTTGGGGTTGCAAATCAGGATGCCGCGCGTGCGTTCGTTGATAAGCCGCTCGAATTCGGTGATGTCGGGCAGCGCGAAGCCCTGCTCGATGGTCGAGACGACGGGGCGGATGACCGCACCGGCCGAGATGGCGAAGGCCATGTAGTTGGCATAGGCCGGCTCGGGGACGATAATCTCGTCGCCCGGATTGAGGCACGACATGAAGGCGAAGAGCACGGCCTCGGAGCCGCCCGTAGTGACGATGATTTCGTCGGGCGTGAGCTTGATTTGGTACTGGGCGTAGTATTCGACCAGCTTCTCGCGCAGCGAGCGGTAACCGTCGCTGGGGCTGTATTCGAGTACCGTGCGGTCGATGTGGCGCAGTGCGTCGAGGCCGACCTGCGGCGTGGGCACGTCGGGCTGTCCGATGTTGAGGTGGTAGATTTTTGTGCCGCGCGCCTTGGCCGCTTCGGCCAGCGGCACGAGCTTGCGTATGGGCGAAGCCGGCATCAGCTCCGCACGTTGGGAAATGGGTGGCATCGTTCGTCTCTCATTTTGCGGCCCCGGGACTGCGCAGGCGGGCGCCTTTTGCGCGGTGTGGGGGCGGATGGTTAACCTGACCGTCCGACGGTGGGGTGGCGGAGGCCTGGCGTGGCTCCCGGAGGTGTCGCCGCGCCGGTCGCCTCGCGTTACCGGTCGGATAGAACAAAGATAGGGTTTTTCGCGCGAAAGAGGAAACCCGGCCCGGAAAATTGTCGTCCGAGTGCCACTCGGGGCTCAGTTGCAGCGAAATAATGGCGCCGGAGATTTGGCGGAATGGAAAAACCGTACTATTTTTGTGCCCGGAGAGATGGCAGAGTGGTCGATTGCGGCGGTCTTGAAAACCGTTGAGCTGCGA